>PKZC01000430.1:286-28616 GCA_003132905.1 Bryobacterales bacterium
ATGCGTTAGACTTGTTTGATAATCATCTAGGTTCGAAACTAAACACCCCTATTTCGCGGAGGATGCCCGATGTCAACGAATTTGCGATCTTATTCTGCCTTAGTGCGTTTGTTGTGCTGCTCGGCACTCGCGGTTTGCTTGAAGTCCGCACCGGCAGCCCGGATTCTCATTACACAACCCATCGACTCAAACCGGCTATACGCACTCGCTGGAAACACGCGGCCTGAAGCGAACGCTCAGAACGACCGCGGGAAGGTGGCCGATACGTTTGCGGTGCCGCACATGCTTCTCCAATTGCAGCGTAGTCCGGAGCGGGAACAAGCCTTGCGGAGTTTCATCGATCAACAACACGATTCCACATCAGGGAATTTCCACAGGTGGCTCACGGCGGTTCAATTCGGGCAAATGTATGGACCGGCGCCGCAGGATATCGAGGTGGTTTCCGGCTGGTTGCGCACCAGCGGCTTCACCGTGAACACCGTGTATCCGAGCGGCATGTCGATTGATTTCTCCGGCACGGCAGGTCAAGTACTGGCGGCATTCAACACGGAAATTCACCGTCTCTCCGTAGACGGGAAAGATCACATCGCGAATATGAGCGATCCTCAGATCCCGGAAGCGCTGGCGCCGGTGGTGACAGGGATTGTCTCATTGCACGATTTCCGGCCGTACTCAATGAAGATGCCTAGCCCCAAGTATAGGATCGAGTTTGAGATCGTGGTGCCGGACGATCTGGCCACGATTTACGATTTGAAACCGGCTTTTGCGGCGGGATACACCGGGAAGGGACAGACCATTGCGGTGATCGAGGATAGCAATCTCTACAACACGGAAGATTGGAACATTTTCAGGCGGGTATTTGGATTATCCGGTTACACGGCAGGATCGTTAAGCACCATCAATCCGGCGCCGCCGCATGGAACTTCCAATTGCGCGGATCCGGGAGCGAACCCCGACGACGTCGAAGCGACACTGGACGCCGAGTGGGCCAGCGCGGCCGCGCCGGACGCAAGAATCGAGGTGGTTACGTGCGCGGATACGACTACAACACCTGGATTCGTGATCGCTGCGCAGAATATAATCAACGCCAGCGCTCCGCCCGCCATCATCAGCGTGAGCTACGGCTTCTGTGAAGCGGTGACCGGAGTAGCATTGAACGCCGCCTACAACTCCGCCTACCAGCAGGCGGTGGCGGAGGGCGTGTCGGTGTTTGTTGCAGCGGGTGACGATGGGGCTGCAGGTTGCGATAGAGGTTATAACGCCGCGATCCACGGCATCGGCGTCAGCTCTTCCAGTTCTACGCCCTACAACGTAGCCGTCGGAGGAACAGATTTCGCCGATACGTCCCAGCACACCACCGGTACGTATTGGGGGCCGGCCAACAGCGCCACCTACGGTTCGGCCCTCTCTTACATTCCGGAGATCCCCTGGAATAATTCGTGCGCGGGCTCGGTCCTGGCGGTCTTTTCCGGCTATTCGGTTGGTTATGGCCCGGCTGGATATTGTGGAAGCAGCATGGCGCAACAATCCGGCGCCCTTAACCTGGTCGCGGGCAGCGGAGGGCCAAGCGGGTGCGCAAGCGGCGTTCCAGCGACCAATCTAGTGGTTGGCGGAAGCTGCAAGGGGTACGCCAAGCCTGCCTGGCAAACGGGAGTGTCCGGCATCCCGAATGATGGCGTCCGGGATCTGCCCGACATATCGCTGTTCGCCGCCAACGGAGTTTGGGGCCACTACTACGTGATCTGCTTTTCGGATGCTACGAATGGCGGTGCGCCGTGCGTGGGAGCGCCATTTAACTGGGCCGGCGGGGGCGGAACTTCATTTTCAGCGCCGATCATGGCGGGCATTCAGGCGCTGGTGAATCAGAAGATGGGAAGCGCACAGGGCAACCCGAATCCGGTTTACTACAAACTCGCGGCCAGTTCCGCGGCTTCTTCGGTGTTTCACAGCATCACAACCGGCAGCATTGCGGTGAACTGCGCGGGCGACATCAACTGCTTCGGAAGCGGATTTGAGGGAAGGGGCCGGGCCACGCCCACCAACGAGTTCGTTGGGAACGGCGCGCTGTCCAGCAGCAGCCAGACTTATTCCCCGGCATTTGCCGCGGACACTGGTTGGAATTTCGCTACCGGGCTCGGCAGCGTGGATGCCTACAATCTAATTCTGAATTGGAGCAAGGGGCAATAGCGATGACTCCTCTGCACCGAACCATTTTCTTTCTTGGCAGCGCCCTTTTATTGGCGATAGCGCCGACGCGGGTGCATGCCCAGAGTTTCGATACCAGCGGAACGGCGACCCTGAAGGGGCAATACCTGTTCCGCTACGTGAATTTCTTCAACGACCAGAATGGCAACTTGACGGAGTCATGCTCGCTCACCGGCTCCATGACGTTCGACGGGGCGGGAAAATATACTATCGCGAATCCGCAACTGTTCGATTCGAACGGCACGACGGGCATGGGAGGGTGCGCTTCGCATGGCGGAGGAACGTACGGGGTGCAATCGAACGGAATTGCGCAACTGGACAATCCTCTCTATCCAGCGACGCTTTTCGGCACATTCAGCCAGCCGGTGGTGGTAGCAAGTTCAACGGAAGATGACGGCTTCGATCTGTTTATCGCGGTGCAAGCGCCGCCCACTGCGTTTTCAAACAGCAGCCTCTCGGGCGCATTTACAGTGGGCACGCTAGATTTCCTGAATTCTTCAGCGTCTTTGGCGCGGCAGGGCTACTTCACTCTGAACGCCAACGGTAATGGGAACATCGCGGCATTCTCTGTAACCGGATCGTTGGAAAATGTTAAGGGCGGTGACACCGTAACGCAACCTGTTGCGGCCTCCACGTACTCACTCTCCGGCACAGCCGGTGGAACGGTTACTTTCCCGGGCAACTCGAGCAATCAAACCGCGATCGTCAGCGGTCCAAAGGTGCTGTTTGTGTCGGCGGACGGGAACTGGTTGGTGGGAGGCTCGGCAACCGGATCGGATATGTTCTTTGGATTTCGCGCGCCCTCCGGAACCAGTTCGAATGCGCTCTTGAACGGTACTTACTTTGTGTCGGGAATGGAAGACGGCCAGCCCACGTCGGTCAATTTCCTGGATGCCTTTTATGGTTCCATCAACACCGGTGGGAGCGGAACGCTTATCACGCATGAACGATTCGACGATGTGGTCCCGCTAGACACCTACGACAACACTTTCAACACGGCTGTAACCATAGGCGCGGACGGCTCCTATTACGACGGCACCACTTACACTTATCTAGCGGGCGCGAGTGGCGCGGGACTTATGCTGATTGGATCGAACCAACAGTTTTCGCTCATCATTGGCGTTCACGCTCCGTCGTACACGCCGGCTTCTACTATTTGGATTAATCCAATCGGGATTACCAACGCGGCGAATTACACGCCCATCACGAATGCTTACGCTCCCGGCGAGTTGGTGAACTTATTTGGAACCTTCGGCGTGTCCACTAAAGTTGAGCAGGGCCTCCCGGTTCCCACCACGCTCAGCAGCGTGCAGGTTTTCGTCAACGGGCAGGCGGCGCCGGTGTATGCGGTGAGCCAAAACCAGATCAGCGCTCTGATTCCCAACGAGGTTGCTGGTCAGGCTTTCGCTACGTTCCAGGTGGTGGTGAACGGATCGAAATCGAACCTGGTGACGGTGTACGTGGACAACTCCGCGCCGGGGATTTATACGGCGAGCCAGAACGGGATTGGAGCGGGAGCGATCCTGCATTCCGATTACTCGGTGGTAACGGCCAGCAGCCCCGCCCAGCCTGGCGAGACCGTCCAGGTATTTATGACTGGCCTGGGAAGTGTGACACCAGAAGTGGCCGATGGCGTTGGCGCACCTAGCAGCCCGTTGAGCAACACCATTGAAGGCGTCTCCGTATTTCTTGACGACGGAGTGGATTTCGTACCGACGGTGGTGTCGTTCGCGGGTCTGGCGCCCGGATTCGCCGGGTTATATCAGATCAATTTCGCGGTGCCCGATGGCGGTTTGATAAACGGAAATGTTCGCATTGCCATAAACACGACGGAGGCACTGAATGAAATGGCGACCATCAGCCTGTCGGGCTTTGCGGGAAGGGCGGTGCAGAATGTTTCCAACCACAACGCAGCCAGACTGCAACGCCGCGCAGCTACGACTGTGGCCGGAGCGGGCGGACACGCGAAGCCACTCCGGAGGGCATTGCCAGACAGGTAGCCGGCGGCCCTAAGATCGAAGCGCGGCCACGGGCGGAATGCGAACCGCGCGGCGGGCGGGAATCCAGCAGGCCAGCAACGCAATGGACGCAAGCACGACGGGGACCGCGAGGAAAGTCACAGGATCGCCCGGCGAGACGCCGAAGAGCAGGCTTGTCATCAGATGTGTCGCGCCCCAGGCGGCCGTCAGTCCAAGCGCTACTCCGGCGAATGTAAGCATCGCGCCAGGCCTCAAGGCTAACAGGAGAATGTCGCGATGTTGCGCGCCCAGGGCCATCCGAATACTGAATTCTTGCGCGCGCTGGGTGACGGCATAGGCCATGACGCCAAAGATTCCGATGGATGCAAGAAAAAGCGCCAGTGCGCCGAATGCCGCCATCAAGAAGAGCGAAAACCGGCGGCGAGCGAGCGACGTTCCCATCATTTCGCGCATGGTTCGAACACCGTAGACCGGCAGGTCGCTATCCACGCCCTGCACCACTTGGATGACTGCCTGTTTGAGCCCAGCGGAGCCGGATGCGCCGCGTAGAAAAATTGCCATTTCGTTCGCGGTGCCTTGGTATAGCGCGCGATAGATGCGGGGTTGCACATTCGCATCCAATCCGTCATCGCGCACGTCAGCGACGACGCCGACAATCTCCCAGTCGAACGTGCCAAAGTTCACTCGCTGGCCGAGGTCGCGGCCGGACAAATATTGTTTGGCGAACGATTCGTTGACGACCACCACTCGCTTGCTCTTTTCCGTATCGGCCTCGGTAAAGGAGCGTCCGCGCAGCAGCGGCGTTTTCAAGACCTGGAAAAATTCGGGGCTAACAGACGCGAATTCAGCAGAGCGCTGCTTTTGGGTGGAATTGGATTGGTCGGGCAAAGAGAACAGGGTTCGTTTGAAAGAATTGTTCCCCAACGGAACGCTGTTGTTGCCCCCCATGGCGGCTTCTTCCACACCCGGCAGCGCTTTCACACGGCGTAAGATCTCGTGGCTCAGCGCGGCGATGGGCTGCGCGGTTAGATAACGGTTGGCTGAGGGATTATTAGGATTGGGAATCCAGATGCGGGCCACCAGCAGGCCTTGCGAATCGAAGCCGGGATTCACTTGCAGCGTATTCCAGAAGCTGCGCACCAGCAGTCCCGCGCCGCTGAGCAACACCACCGACAAGGCGATTTCCGTGGCTACCAGGACGCTCCGAAAACGATGCTGCCGCAGACTGGGACTTCCGCTCCGGCCGCCCTCTTTCAGATCGCGATTGGGATCGGCGCTGGATGATGACGCGTGCAGCGCGGGCGTCAGGCCGAACAGAACGCCGGTCACCAGCGAGAGGGCGAGAGCGAGGATAAGTACGCGAGCATCGAAATGTACTTCGGTGAGGCGAGGAAGATCGGACGGCATCAATGCGAGCAGCGAGCTTTTGGAAAGCATCAAGACAAGCATCGCGGCCAGACCGCCGATGAGCGACAGCAGCACGCTCTCGGTTAACAGCTGCCGCATGACGCGCGCTCGTGAAGCGCCGAGAGCCTGACGAATGGCCAACTCGCGCGTGCGGGCCGAGGAGCGCGCGACGAGAAGGCTGGCCAGATTGACCGCGACCATGAGCAGAACAAATCCAACGGCGGCTAAGAGCACAACTAGCATGGGGCGAACGCTGCCAGTCAGGCTCTGTTCGGCTGGTTCCAAACGCAAGGCCCATTTGGATGCGGACGGGTATTCCTTCGGATAGCTTTGAGCCAGCCGCGCGGCCAAAGCGTCCAAGCGCTGCTGCGCCTGTTGCACGGTTAAGCCAGGTTTCAATCGCGCAATGACGCCGGGAAGAAAGCGCTGTGCACGCGCCGGCGGAGAAGGGAATGGATTGGCCGCGAAACCGGCGGCGGCCCACAGTTCCACGTCGCCTTCCAAGGTCTGGCCGGGATGCCTGAAATCCGGCGGCATGACACCCACGATGGTGTAGCCATCTTCATCCACTCGAATACGGCGGCCCAAACTTTGCGGGTCGCCACCGAACTGCCGCTTCCATAGCCCATCGCTGATCACTACGGCTTCGAATGAAACCCGGGACCGCATCGCGCGGTCCGTAGACGCGGCCCAGGGCGGGTTGAGCGCCGAGCGTCTGGAAATAATCGAACCCGGTGCCGAGCATCTCGATGCGCTCGGTATGGTCGCCACCGCTGAGTGCCGTGCTTACGGGCCAGATGACGCTCATGTCGTCAAAAACATTCGCGCGCCGCAAATCTTCGACTTCGGGCTCGGACATGCCGACGTCTTTCGCGCCTACGCCATCCAGATCTTCGAATACGCGGACCAGTCGCTCGGGATGCTGGAACGGAAGCGGGCGCAAGAGCACGGCGTTCACAACGGTGAAGATGGCAACGTTCGCTCCGATGCCGAGAGCCAGCGTCAGCACGGCGATGATGGTAAATCCGGGAGTTTTCAAAAGGCTTCGGCAGGCATAGCGCAGGTCGGCGAAGGTCTGTTCCAGCCAGAGGATGGAGCGCTCCTCGCGATGAAGCTGCTTGGCTTGTTCGATGCCTCCGTAAGCGCGCCTCGCCTCGATACGCGCTTCTTCGAGACTCATGCCGCGGCGCTGAAATTCATCTTCGAGCAGCGTCAGATGCGCGGAGACCTCGCGAGCCAGTTCGCGATCGGCGCGGCCGCTACGGAAGAGATTTCCAAACTTCGAAAACAGGCGTCTGCAGTGCCGCACAGGTCAAGACTCCTCAGCCAGCAGCTTTTCAACCAACCCCGACATCTGACGCCAGCGTTGAGTTTCTTCGCCCAGCGCTTTTAATCCGGCCTTGGTGATGCCGTAATATTTGGCTTCCCTGCCCTTTTCTGTTTTATCCCATTTACCCTTGATCCAGCCCTGCTGTTCGAGGCGGACCAAGGCCGGATAAAGCGTCCCCTGATTGAGCTTTAACAAGTCTTCGGAGATTTGTTCCAACCGGGCGGCGATGCCGTAGGCGTGTTGGGGTCCCATGCTGCGCAGCGTACGCAGGATGATGAGATCGAGCGTGCCCTGCAGCACCTGGATGCGCGGCTTCTGTTCACTTGGCAATCGAGTGGAGCCTCCCTTGAAACCAGTTTCAGGCATGCTGCACTTGGTTGTCAAGTGGAGGGATTAAATGGTGGGCGATTCTAGGAAACGGAGCTGCTGCCGGTCACAGTCGATTTCTGCATCAATTCCGTAAGGAACAATGAACTTGGGATCGGTGTGGCCAAAATCCATTCGTGTGATTAAAGGAAGTGAGCTTAGCCCTAACTCCGCAAGCACCTGTAAGATTGCGCCGTCATAGGCATCAAACGTTGCTTCGTCGCCGAAGGGTCGGCCATACAGGATGCCTCGGGCTTCGCTTAACGCTCCAGTTGCGGCCAGAGCCCGGAGCATAAACGTAACGGCAGTGGGGGATGGCTGATCTTCAGATGTTTCCAGGAACAGAATGCTGTTGCGCCACACCGACACATCGGGCCAAACCGGAGTGCCTCGAAGCCAATCTACTGCCTCCAGACACCCTCCGATCAAATGGCCGCGGTGCAGCCCTTTTCCCTGAAGCCACCGCCACCCAGACGAGGGTTGAAGTTGCCGCCGTTTCTCATTCCGTCTCTCATCACCCCACTCCCATGATGCGATTGTCCAACCATCGCCGTTGGGTGAAATCAACGACGAGGGCGTGGATCCGAATAGGACTTGGCGCACCGATTCGGCCATATAGGGCGGCAATCCGCCATTTTCGTCGAAGCCTGCCATGAGGGACCCTCCATACAATGAGCTCACGCCGGCTTTCAGAAAAGCGAAGTGCGTGATAGTTGAGTCGGAATAGCCGAGAAAGACCTTTGGATTGTCGCGAATGACGGAATAATCGAGAAACGGCAGCATCCGAATCGAATCATCACCACCGATGGTGGAGATAATGCCCTGGATGGATTGGTCGCTCAATACTTCCATCAAATCCGCGGCACGAGCCTCGGGATGAGCCGACAGCCAGGGGATGTCGGCGAGCGCGTGGCGGCTCTCCACCACCTGAACTCCGAAGGCCTCCTCCAATTGACGCTTTCCGTCGTTGTAGGCGCCTGGGTACACGCTTGGCCAACCCCGGGAAAGTGAGATAGCGGCCACGCGATCACCGCGACGAAGGGCACGTGGCTTGATCATTTTCAGCATAGGATTCAACCAATGATGGCGGTGGTTGCAAAGATGGGCGAGGCCAGCGACGCATCCCCGCGAATCACCGCCTGAGCGAGGGCTTTCTCGCGGTCGATGCCCTTGGTGAAGACTCGCCAAGCGATGTCCTGTGGCAGAATTATTTCCGCTGCTGGATCGGTGGATGGCTTAAGAACGAGCGCCCAGCTTTTTTTCACGCTGGATTGCTCCTGCTTCTGGAGGAACCATACGCCGCCAGCGTCGCCTGAAATCTCAAACCGCACGGCGGTTCCTGCCGGCGGCGTAGTGTGACGGAAACTATGGGGCAGCGCTCGGACGAATGTATCTAGCACTGGCGCGAGAAAGTGGGGATTGTAGAGCGGTGGGCGACCTGTAGCATCCCGAATCTGCTGCTGATGATGCCAGCGCTCGGTAAATTCGCGGGCAATATCGAACCATACCGGAGCTGGTTCCGGCCCTGCCCAACTGACGGGGCCGCCCATCATCATCGGGTCGAGAGACGCGAAGTACGCTTCGACTTCAGGACCCGTAAAGGCGAGAAACTCCGTGAGCAGGCGCGGGCTCATTCGACGCGCCGCCAGCACCCACTCAGCATTCAAGCGATTCACCAGTTCGACGAGGTGGGCATATTGCTGGATGGCTGTGTCAGGCGGACGAAATCCGTCGCGCTTTCCTGAGAGAATCCAAACATCGCCGCCGAGCAGGTGTGCGGCTATATCTTTTACAGACCAGAGCGGGGCTGCGGTGGGACGCTCCCAATCATCTTCGGAAAGATCCGCGAGCACACGGAGCAATTCCCGTCTCAATGCGGGGAAGCGATCTGCGACAAGGATTTCGACTGGGTGCTCCATGTTACGGCTGCACTCCTCGGCGGCTGAGGATGAGGTTAGCAACCATAATATGCAATCGGGATTTAAGCGGCGCGGAGGTGGGACGTAAGCGAGGTGGGGTTATGATGGTCGTTTCGGATGCAACCTTTGACAAAACGACGCGACTTTCTGAAACTTGCCGGCCTCGCCGCCGCAACTTCCCGGATGGGCGCTCAGCCGCCGCAATCTTTTCTCGCGCCATCCGGCTCCCAGGATGTCGCCAAGACCGACTTCGCGCTTGAAATCGCGCCGATCACTGTGGAATTGGCGCCCAATCGCATTATCAGCACCGTCGGGTACAACGGCACTTCGCCGGGGCCGCTGCTGCGAATGAAAGAGGGCGTGCCGGTTACGGTGAACGTCACCAACACCACCGACGTGCCGGAGTTCGTGCATTTTCACGGACTGCTCATTCCGTCAGATGTGGACGGATCGGAGGAGGAAGGCACGCCGGTGGTGCCTCCGCACGGAAGCCGCCGCTATCAGTTCACGCCCACGCCGGCTGGCACGCGCTGGTATCACACGCACACCATGTCGATGGACGATCTGCATCGAGGTAGTTATACCGGAATGTTTGGTTTTTTGATCGTCGAGGGCGCGAATAATGCGGGACGCTACGATCAGGAACACTATCTGGCATTGCGCGATTGGGAACCTTATTTCACCAATCAATCGATGGATAACGACGATCTGGATCCGGTGGGGGCGCAGCCGGAAAAGCCGGCAGTGCTGGATACGCGTCAGCCGGGGATGGAAGTAATGGCGGATATTTTTTCCATCAACGACAAAGCGCTGGGCGCGGGCGAACCGATCCGCGTGAATCCCGGCCAACGCGTGATGTTTCATTTTCTGAACGCGAGTGCCATCGAGAACCGCCATCTAGCGCTGCCTGGCCACAAATTCAACGTGATCGCGCTGGATGGAAATCCCGTGCCCACTCCAGCGGCCGTGGACGTATTGATGCTGGGACCGGGCGAACGCATCGACGCTATCGTCGAGATGAATCAACCCGGGGTTTGGATTTTGGGCGCGCCGGAGGATCCGGTTCGCGAAGGTGGCCTCGGGATCGTCATCGAATACGCCAATCAACACCGCACGCCGCAATGGACTGCGCCGCCGAAATCGGCTTGGGATTACACCATTTTTGGCAAATCAACGTCGCAACCCGCGCCCACCGAGCGATTGGACATGATCTTTGAAAAGGTGCCGCGCGGCGCAGGCAAATTCAATAGCTTCACCGTCAACGGAAAATCGTATCCGCACGAACAGGAATTCATGCTCAAGCAGGGCACGCGTTACCGGCTGACCTTTCATAATCGGACTGATGACGCGCATCCGCTGCACGTGCACCGGCACCAACTCGAGATCGTCGAAATTTATGGCAAAGCTACGTCGGGCGTGATCAAGGACACAGTGGTGGTTCCTACTTATGGGCGCGCCAGCGTGGATTTCACGGCCGACCAGCCGGGGCCGACGCTATTTCACTGCCACATCCAACAGCACATGGATTACGGATTCAAAGCCCTGCTGCGGTATTCGTAAGAGACGCGCGTGCTGAATGTCCAGATCTTCGGAGTGAAGAATTTTCCGGCCGTGCGCGCCGCGGAACGATTCTTCAAGGAGCGCCGCATTGCGATTCATTTCGTCGATCTGAAACTGAAGCCGATGGCTGCCGGAGAGATCAAGCGGTTCGTTGATCGGTTTGGATTAACGGGCCTGGTGGATACCGAGGGTAGGAGCTACATCGATGCCGGCCTCAGCTATATGAAGCTTTCGGATTCCGAGCTTCTGTCGCGCATCGAGAAGGAGCCGAAGCTGCTGCGGTTACCGCTGATTCGTGCCGGGAACCAGATCAGCATCGGTCAGGATGAGGCTTCGTGGAAGGCAATGGTAGCCGGCCAGTGACCGTGCGTTATGCGGTCTTCATGATTGGAGCAGCAACATTCGCGCATGCGCAATGGATGATGCAGCAGTCCCATAGCAACGCCGGGCTGCGTGGAATTTACAACGTCGGCGCCGGTGTGGTTTGGGCCAGCGGTACTCAGGGTACGGTTCTTCATACGACTGATGACGGAAAGACATGGCAACACTGCGCGGTTCCGCCTGGAGCTGACAAACTGGATTTCCGGGGCATTCAAGGCTTCGATCGAAATATTGCTGTCGTCATGTCGTCCGGTACGGGCGATCTCTCGCGCCTCTACAAGACTTCCGATGGCTGCCGGACCTGGAAACTGGTATTCAGGAATCCAGATAAAAACGGCTTTTGGGATGCGCTACAATTCTCGGGACCCAAGCTGGGAGTGTTGATTGGAGATCAGGTCAAGGGGCGATTCCCGGTTTTCATCAGCACTGACGAAGGCAACACCTGGCGGCGATTCGATGCAAAGGGGCTCGCCGCGTCCGACAAGAAGCAGTCTTTTTTCGCCGCGAGCAACACATCGCTCCTGGTGGATGGGAGCGCCCAAAACTTCTACATGCTGACCGGCGGAGGAACTACTGCGCTTATCACTATCGACTTGCACTCCAACGCCGTTTCGTACACGCATCCCGATCTGGCAAGCGGCGAGACTGCGGGAGGATTTTCACTAGCATCGAGACGCAAGGGATCCGATCTGATAATCGTCGCCGTCGGCGGCGACTACAAAGCGCCTGCGCAGACTACGGGAACGGCAGCGTCGTTCATCCATGGGAAGTGGCAAGCGTCGAAAACGCCGCCGCATGGATACCGCAGCGCGGTGGCCTATTCCGCAAGCAGCCACGCGTGGATTACCGTAGGTCCGAACGGCACCGACATTTCCATGGACGACGGCCGAAACTGGCGCGCGATTCCCGACGGCAATCAGAACTGGAACGCGCTTTCCCTGCCCTTCGCGGCGGGCGCCAACGGGCGCATCGGCAAACTCAATCCCGATGTATTGAAACCGTAATCACGATATGCAGGCCGAGTTCTCCGTCGGAAGACAAATTCGTTTTGCGAACTGCGTCTACAAGCGCCCAGCGAATAGCCAAAGGCCCCCCGAAAGCTGTGACCAACGCGCTCACGCCGGTACCCGCAGTCCAGAGCCGTATCGTTGACCCACTTACTTTCTTCAAGAAGCCGGATCGAATCGAGCGGGTGCGCCTTCTGGCGCTACATGCCAAAGGTCATGCCGATTTCGTCCTGGAGCGACGCTCCGGGGTTCGGCGGGCGACGCCATGTTGTTTTGCCCGGACATCCAAGCTGTCAGATGGGCGGTGCTATGCGCGTTTCTCGTTCCTAATCCAGAGAGACTCCGCGCGCATCCAAGGTTGTTTGAACGCGCACTCACCCGAGATGAGAGTTCGCATCCTTCAGGGCCGCCGTGTGGATCGGATCGTCGGGATCCGTCGTCCGAAGGGCCGCAAGCGCGGACTTATACTATTTTGTGTACCCTTACGGAGGAATCACGGATGCCAGCTCGACCGCGCACTCATGAATTGGAAGATCTGTCGCGAAGCCGCCTCCGAGAGGCCTTTGTTCGCCACGGCTGGACCGCAGAGGATCTGCAGAAGGATTATAGGGAGGATCTCCTGGTTCGCATATTCGTGTAGCACTGAAGATGCTGGAGTTCTACGGCATGCTGGCGCGTTCAAATTGGAGTGATCCCGAACGTGTCCCTCTCCGGATCGTGCCAGCAACCAACGATCCCGCACGGGGGGACCGGGGACGAGACAGAGCGTGAACATTCCTATTCCGGACGTAGTGATTTGTCGATGTGACCCGTTATCAGCAACTCATACACTGTTCGAAGAGATGCCTCTAGTTGTGAGTACTCGTCATATTCCAAAGGTGCTGCCGGATAGATTCCAAACCGACTTTCTGGGTGCATAGTCTTGATACGTTCCTCGTAAAAGTCAGCGAAGTACCCACCTGAGTCATACTCGCTGTCGAAAATGTCATCGAGTAACTGGCCGGCCTCTTTCGCTCCCGGATTGACGTATCCGTCTTTCTTCATTTCGCGTAAAACGATCCTGAAGCTGGCATCGAGGGACACCCAAAGCGCCATGCATGCATGCTCAATGAATTCCTGGTGGCATCGCAACATCGCGGCCTTCAGGAGCGAGCCGAGCCCACGTATGAGGAGATGATCGTTGACATCGATCATTCGATAGAGACGGCCGAGCCTTCTCCTGTCGATCTCAGCGTGCTCGTTAAACTCATAAGCTTTCCCGCCAAGTAACGGAGGATAGTGAACGTCACGACGATAGCCGTCGACCTTAACCAAGCCGGACAAAGCGCGCGCCAGCGAACGGAGAGTTCTCAACTTCGAAAGGTCAAGGGTCGTATCCGGATGCCGATAACATTCCGTGACTGGGTACAGACTCACGGCGCCGGTATCATGTATTTTCGCCAGAAATGGGGCGGCGAGGGCGCGAACCTCGAACGCGGATAGATATTCCACCCCGGAATGGAAGTATTTATCGGGGTGCGGAATCGGCGAGAACTTCGTGATTACCGCGCAAATTTCAGGACTCAGATAGACGGCTGTGTCTTCGGTCCTGAAATCGACACCAGTCGGGTAAAGACCCACCGGAGACAGCAGCCGCACACTGACTCCAGAAGCTGATGGCTTCCACAAACCCACGCTTGAATCGAACATGTCGATTTTTTCGTCTGGCATGCTTAGTTTCTTATCGTCTCGCAATCCGAGGCACTTCGATTGCCGGAGATGGCTTTTCATCGCTTCCGAATTGCTGACTCGCAGATGCTTGCCTGCATGAGAAGGCCAAATGAAGTCAAGACGGCGTGGCGAGGCTATTGAGAACTGCGGATCTGGACTGTTCCAGATCAGGAAGTCGCAGAACTGTTTTGGGGTTGCGCTTACGTTTCGATTTGGGCATGCGGGCATTTTCTGCCGAGCATGTCTTTGCACGGTGTCGAACCGGCAGGGCGGGAGTGAACTCCGGTCTGTCCCCGCGTTCTCCCGACTTTCCCGAGCGGCTCAATTGTTGTGAATGTACCCATCTGCTTGATCGGCAACAGAGTCTTCAGTTTCGAGACCGGCAGGCTCAATCTCGTCGGGCCCACCCGGCTCGCTCATCGCAGTGGGCGAGAATGCGGGATGATGCGATGTGAGAGTGTCGGGATCGAGAATCCAACGATCAATATTCTCATAACCTAAACAGGGCCGCCCTTGTAGCACCACCGTCCTCGACGCCCTATTGGGCCAGTAGACGGCGAGAGGAGTCGCTTGGAAGTACTGATACACTTTGACCACTTGCGGCGCGCCGCCGATGGTCTCGGAGTGCGCAGGATTTCGAAGCATGTTGCGGATAACCTCAAACGGCTCCCAGTCCAGGCCCTGAAAACCGACACCAGCCGGATATTTCTGATTCAGCAGATTAAGCAATAGCGCTCGCGCGTTGGGGGCCTCGTTCCCCGCAAACGCCACGCGAGCGGATTTTAGGTGCTCCACGCCAGCGAAAACAAATTTCTTCGCATCCGGGTGATAACGAACCCATTGAGCTGGTCTCGCGACGAAACACTCCTCAGACGGCTGATAAGAGATTGACCACATCTCGAATGACTTCTTGACCCAAGAGTAACCTCCAAAAATGAAGTTCGCCTCGGGATCTGTATTTTGCTCGACAGATACCGCAGGCGATGAGTGGATCTCGGCAGCCATGCTGTCGAAAACCTTGAGCGCGTGTTGCTTAAGCGAAGAGATGTCCAGTCCGCCGCGACGTGCCGGCGCGTAGGAGCTGATAGCAAGATCGAGTTGCAACATCATAGGAAAGGCGTGCCCGGTGTAGCCGGCAAACCCGATCGCACAATCCGTCCGCGGGAGCGTGAGAATTTTAGGGCAGGAATCAAAGTTCGTTCCGTCGCCAGACAGCCGACTGTCTGAAACGAAAACGAGTTCCTCGACCGTGCGCAGTGTTCGAACCCAAGTCGCTAAAATTGTCATTCGGAGTGTTCTCTCTGGGCGCACACCAGCGCCCATCACACGATACAACGATTTGCGGGAAATGCGGGACTGACCGCACGTTCGCGAAAGATCTGATCCCTGCTTTCGGAGTTGCCGCCATGGTCGATTACTCCCGTTAAGTCGGCTAGCATCCCCTGACCTGCCTCGAATTGACACGTGGCAATGTACAGGAGGCCGGCGCAAATCCACGTGTCGGTAGCGAGGATTCCTGCCCTTCGCGGCAGGCGCCAACGGGCGCATCGGCAAACTCAATCTTTCTACTGACCGGCGCTCGATAACGGCGCGCCATCCAGAACGAACGTCATCAACTTGGGCAACACCGGAGTCAGATTCGCCGGAGGCGGAGGAAGTCCGACGGACGGTATCACTTTACCCGTGCCACCCATTAAAGAGACGTACTGTTTGCCATCGATCTGGTAAGTAATGGGCGGACCCATGCCGCCTTTCAAACCGGTCTTTATGTCGAGGAGCTTCTCGCCCGTGTCGGCGCGATAGGCCACCAGCCGACCGTCGGGAATCACCTGCAGAACCAGATTGCCCGCAGTGGTGACCGTGCCGCCCCCAATGGAACCGCCGCCGATTGCATGCCAGCGCTCGGTTTGAGTGACCGGGTCCCAGGCGACCAAAAGGTTCCGCTGCCCTTCGGGCGGCTTTGGTCCAATGGTTGGTGGAGAGGGCCTGGTTTTCGGAGCGACCTGCGTCGCCGACGCGATACCCGCTGTATCGGGAGTTGGGGGCTGCGCCTTCGGCCGGATGATTCCAAGATTCTTTTCGCCCGGCCCCGGCTTGTAGACAAAGTTCTCATCCAACGTGTATCCGTTTACGCCGCCGTTTGAGGTGGGGACGTAGACCAGGCCAGTGCTCGGATTGAAGGACATCGGAGACCAGTTGTGCCCGCCACCCGGGCCCGGCGTCAGCAGCACCGTCTCGCTGCCGTAGTGCGCTTCTTCGTTGACGATCGGCCGTCCGGTGGCCTCATCGAGTCCCTTGGCCCAGCTGACTTGCACCCACGGCTGACCTGAGATGAACTGTCCCGTCACTCGATCGAGCACGTAGTAGAAACCATTCTTGTTGGCCTGCATCAGGACTTTGCGCTGCTTGCCTTTGATGTTGAGATCGACAAGCATCAACTGCTGCACGCTATCGTAATCCCAAGAATCGCCCGGCACCATTTGGAAATACCATTTCAATTCGCCCGTGTCGGGCCGGACCGCCAGCACCGAACACGCGTACAAATTATCCTTACCTTTGGATTTACGAAGCTGTTCGGGCCATGGCCCGGCGTTGCCGGTGCCGATGTACACCAAATCCGATTCGGGATCCCACGCCATGCCGTCCCAAACCGTTCCGCCGCCGCCCATCTTCCAGGCCTCGGGTGACCAAGTCTCGGCAGCCTTTTTCATAGCTGCGCTTTCGAAAGGCTTGGATGGATCGCCGGGAACGGTGTAGAACTTCCATGCAAAATGTCCGGTGGCGGCATCGAAAGCGGAGAAGAATCCACGCACCGGATATTCGGAACCGCTCACGCCGACGATCACCTTTCCCTTCGCGATGCGCGGGGCCATGGTGATGCTGTAGTTGTCTTGCGTATAAGCGACGCGCGATTCCCACACCACCTTGCCGGTCTCGGCATCCAGCGCCTCAAGCCTGCCATCGATGATGGGCGCGATGATGAGGTTCTGGTAGATGGCCAAGCCGCGATTCACGACGCCGCAGCAGATCCTGGGGAACACCGCGCTTTGATTCACCTCGGGATCCCAACGCCAGCGCTCTTTTCCGGTGCGCGCATCGACGGCGAAGACCACGGACCAGTTTGTGATGCCAAATAGCGTCCCATTCCAGACCAGCGGCGTGGCTTCCTGATTGCCGCCTCCGATGCCGAGGTCGTAGGACCAAGCCAATCCCAAGCGGCTGACATTGGTGGCGTCGATCTGCTTGAGCGGGCTGTAGCGCGTTTCTCCCGGATCGTGGCCGTAGCTCAGCCATTCGTCCCCGCTTTTGGCGGCGTTCTTCAAAACGCTGTCATCCACACGCGTGGATTGCTGAGCCATTAGTAGGGGGGCCATCAAGAATGGCAACAAGATTGTCGGACGCATGTGGATATCATACTTGTAACCAAGCTCGTAACCAAGCTCGTAACTAAGGCTAAATGACGGGGACCTGTCGGTTCGGGAACGCCCGATACCAAGCGTCAGGACGCTTGACACCGTGCTCTTCGAACGATATACCTAATTGGCATGGATGGCGGGGAGGGACACAGTGTCGAACCTCGCCGCGCGGTCAATACCAAGGAGATCAGGATGAGAAGGAAGATAAGTCTGGCGCTGGCCGCAGCCGCGGCGCTGTTTTGCACATTGCCATTGCTTGCGCATCACGCGGTATCGGCTGAGTTCGACGCCAGCAAAGTGGTTACCTTAAAGGGCGTCGTGTCCAAAGTGGACTGGGTAAATCCGCACATCTTCGTTTACTTTGACGCCAAGGATGATAGCGGAAAGGTCACCACGTGGAGGCTGCAATCGCTGCCCCCCATGTTCTTCAAGAATAGCGGTCTGACCAAAGATAAGTTACTCAACGGCTCGGATGCTACCGTTACAGCCTATCCGGCGAAAGACGGGACCGATGGGTTCGGGTTTCTGCTGAAGCTGAGCTATCCGGATGGACATTTCTATAATCTGGGCGGCGGCACCGCCCCCGAACCAGCTCCGGCAAAATAGCCCAGACATAAAAGGAGAAGAATATGGAATTCCGTTTAGCGATTCGCACCGTAGGAATAGTGAGCCTCAGCCTCGCGGCGATGGCCCCCGGCAACGTTTTTGCCCAAGCGCCGAATTACGGGCCTCCGGCCACCAGCTACGCTATCGAAGCCTCCAAATACCCGGATGCGGCCTCGAAACCGACGCCCCACATCGCGGACGGACACCCCGATCTGAATGGCGTATGGCATCACTTTTTTGGTGGCCTGGTAGCGAAGGTAGGCGACAATTCTTTCACTCTGAACTTCGGACAATCGATACCCAAGGGCGCGGCCGCGCCGCAAGCGAAGCCCGATCCGAATCCAGAATACAAAGCCCAATTCGCGGCGAAGGTGACGGCACTGGATGCGAACCAGGTGAAGGAAGATCATACGTTGCATTGCATGCCCCCGGGCGTGCCCCGGCTCGGACCTCCGCAGCAAATCGTCCAGACGCCGAAACAGTTGGTGTTCCTTTATGCGGATTTGACCGGCAATCACTGGCGCGTGATTCCCGTCGGCGGCCATCACAGCGCGGATCCCGACGACGAGGGAAGTTATAACGGCGATTCGGTTGCGCGGTGGGATGGCGACACGCTGGTGGTGGATGTTACCCGGTTGACCGACGACACGTGGCTAGGCGATAACGGTTTGCTCCACAGCAACAAATTGCACGTAACGGAACGGTTGCGGCGCGTCGGAGATACGATTCAGTATTCGATGACGGCCGAGGATCCGATGGTTCTGGCGAAGCCCTGGACCATCACCCGTACGCTGACGCTACAATCCGACATCCTGGCCGAAATGCCACCATGCGTCGACAACGACGCCGGCCATTACGTTAACTCAGAGCATCACGACAACGCGCGCTAGCTGCGCCGAATTACTTCCATACTGAAGGCACGGGCTTGGCCACCAGAAATTCGGGGTTGGCGCCCGCCTTCGGATGGAATTTCTGAACCCGCCCGGCGTCCACTTCAGCGACGTACAGATTCCCTTCCTGATCTACGCTCACTCCGTGCACGCCCCACAGGCCGCCGGGGAAATCGCCCATGCTGCCCCACGAGTAAAGCAGGTGTCCCTGCAGATCCCACTCGACCATTTTGTTGGTCGTGCGGTCGTAGGTCCAAATGGTTTTGCCCGACCCGATGTAGAGCAGATGCAAGCTGGATGGATCGGCGTCGATTTTCCATTCGTAGAGATACTTGCCGTTTTCATCGAACACCTGAATGCGATGATTGTTGCGATCGTTCACAAAGACGTGATGAGTGGCCGGGTCGACGGCGACGCCGTGAACGTTGCTGAAATAGCCGGGACGAGTATCGATGGGGCCGCGCANNTTGCCCCAATCCATAAGGAATTTCCCGTTTTTATCGAATTTCGCGACGCGCGTTCCGGTGTAGCCGTCGGATACGAAGAAGGTTCCGTCCGGCAGCCAATCGATGTAAGTGGGGCGGTTGAAATGCGTGGCGTCCGCACCAGCTACTTCCGGCGTGCCGATAGTCTGTAACAGTTTGCTGCCGTCGTGGGTGAACTTATAGATGACCTGCATGTTGTCATCGACGATCCAGACGTTCTTTTCCGGATCGTAGGGACTGATATAGATGGAGTGAGGCCGGCGGAACAGCTTGTCCCATTGCTTCCAGGTTTCGATGATCTTGCCGCTGCCATCCACAACCACGACGCAGTTTTCCCACTTCGCATCTACGCCCAACTGTCGATAGGGCGGTCCTTTGATGCCGAGGTCGGGCGCTTTGCCTTCCCAGGATGTCAGCCATTCGCTCACATCGTTGTCGGTGCCTCCGGTTCCGGGTAGTGACGCTACGGTAGCATCGCGCCAAAAGCCGGCCACCGGAAAAGTGAGGCTGGGGCCCAGTTGCGGAAGCAAGGCTGCCTTAGGCGGGGCCATCTTCGGCAACTCTCCGCGGAAGAGCATGTAAATGCGATTCGGACTTTCGGCGAAGACGCTTTCGCCAGCTCCGTAGGTCCACTTCTCATTTCCCGGCAGCGTGCTCACGTCTTGCGGCCAGTTTTTGACAACGTCGTAGGGGCCCGTCAGATCTTCCGACCCGAGGCTTCCGGGAACGGCTGCAAATCCAGTGCCCGGTTTGGAGCGTGCCTCCACCCGCGCCAGACGGCCAGAGATCGCCAAACCAATTCCAATGCCGGCTACCAGCACAAGCGCCATCAGCCAAATTTTTCGCATGATCGTTTCCTCGCGTTCAGCGATCATACTACGGCTGACGGGCCTGTGCGTTGTGGCTCTTTGGGGCTAATAGCCGACCGCGATATGCTGGGCGGGATGGAGTATTTCTTCGCGTGCCCATACTGCTCGGAACAAATATCGATGGTGCTGGACACGTCGGTGAAGAAACAAACCTATATTGAGGACTGCGAGGTGTGTTGTCGTCCCATCGAGGTGCACTACAAAGTGAAGGACGACGAAGTGTGGGAGTTTGAAGCCAGGGCGCTCCAATGATGCCCCGGCATTCAATGCAAAAGCTTAGGACGGACTGCGATCTGGCTCGCTGTCTCTGGTACGTTTTTTGCGGGCCCGTTTGCGAGCCAAGGCTTGCTTGACGCGTTTCTTCTGACCCGGCTTCAAATAGAAAGCGTGGCGCTTGATGTCTTTGACGATGTCCTCTTGCAGGACCTTTCGCTTAAAGCGCTTCAGCGCGCTTTCCAGGCTTTCGCCTTCATGAAGTTGAACTTCAGCCAACGGAAATCACCCCTTTGCTCTTGGTTTTAACTTCTTTTAGCGTAGCAGCTTTTAACCGCCAGGCTTGGACGGGTTACGCCCAGTGCCGCCGCAGTTGGGGCATCTTCCGGTACCGGCGCATTTATCGCACTGGCCTCCGTTGCTGGTTCCCTTGCAGACCGGGCAATCCCCGACGCCTCCGCAAGCAGTGCATTTGTGACGTTCCGGTTCCATCGATTCTCCCTTAGGAGGGTATCACGAGACGAATTCTTGCGGGTTCGATCTTAGAACCACCGGACTATTGTAGCCGCGGAATTGCATCCGTAGGATAAGATGGTAATTCACCTTCATGTTGTCTATCGTGATCCCGATTCATAACGAGGAGCCCTCCATACTGCCGCTCTACGACCGGCTGACGGCCGTATTGGAGTCGATGCAAAAGCCGTATGAAATAATCGCGGTGGACGATGCATCGACAGATCGCAGCTTCGATCTGTTGGCGAACCTGGTGGAAACCGATGGCCGTTTGAAGGTCATCCGCCTGCGCCGGAATTTCGGACAAACCGCCGCTCTCTCCGCGGGTTTCGATGAGGCGCAAGGCAGCGTGATCATTTCGCTGGATGGCGATTTGCAGCATGCGCCCGAGGACATTCCCGCGCTGCTCGCCAAGATCGAAGAAGGCTACGACATCGCGAGCGGCTGGCGCAAAGATCGGGTGGACAACGCAATCACTCGCAAATTCCCCTCGCGCATCGCGAATTGGTTGATGGCGAAATCGTCGGGAATCCAACTGCGCGATTTCGGCACTACCTTCAAGGCTTACCGCGCCGAAATACTCAAGGACATCAATCTCTACGGCGAACTGCATCGCTTCATTCCGGCGCTGGCCAGTTTTTACGGCGCACGCATTGCCGAAGTTCCTATCCGCAACACTCCGCGCGTGGCAGGCGATTCGCATTATGGCCTGGGCCGCACGTTCAACGTGATGTTCGACATCCTCACAATCAAGTTTTTGCTGAAATACTTCACGCGACCGATGCATTTCTTTGGACGGCTCGGCCTGGCAGCATTCACCGCCGGATTCGTGATCTTGGGCGTAGTGTCGGTGCCGAAATTGTGGGGTCAGGCCATCATGATCAACCACGGCCCGTTAGTGATCCTGGGAGCCTTGTTACTGTTAAGCGGCCTGATGATGTTCAGCACCGGTTTGCTAGGCGAGGTGCTGATGCGGACGTATTTCGAAAGCCAGGGACGCCGCATTTACGCGGTGCGTGAAGTGCGCTGCCGGCGCGAACCCGTCGCACCGGCCTAAAGCGCAATTTATTTCGACGCCAGCTAGTGAGCCAGGGGATCGGGCCTAAGCTGGAATTTCACGATCTTGCCCTTGGTGCCCTTGCCGCCTTCTATGTGCCAGACGAAATGCGTGCCGTAATTGGAATAAAGCGCGCGCCCCTTCCAACCCAGGTTCGGATCGTCGATGCGACCGTCCATCCCGCGTGAGTAAAACCCGAGCGGATACGGAATACGGAAGTAGGTCCATTTTTTGGTCTGCGGATTGAGCGCAATCAACGCATCGGAGTTTGATCCGGTTGCGAAGGGCGTGTCCGCGCCCAGACCTATTACGTTGTGTTGGTCCACCCAGTTGTAATAGTGGAAGTCGGCCGGAATGTCCGTGCCTTTTAGCTTGGGGCCGGTAGTTTGATACAGCGTCCAGCCTTCGCGGCACTGGCTGCCGTCTACTTTCGCCGGTCCACCCAGGTCTTTGCACTTGCGAACGTCGAAGCTGGCCAGGTGGCTGGTGGCGGCCAGCGCCGTCCACACTACGCCATGGCTATCGATATCCACGCCGCGCGGGTCGAAGCCCGGTTCCGGAACCTTGAAGAGCTGAGTTTTGCAGGACTCGGGAGGATTGTTGCCCCGCTGCATCCGCATCAGGTAACCCGGATAGAACTCCGAGATACCCCACACGGAATCGTCCACGGGGCTTGGAATTACGGAATACATGCTGTAACTGATGAGCGTATCCAGCTTGGGATTGAACGGGACATTGGCCGCGTTGCTGGCGCCGCCGCCCCCGCCGCCCGATGCTGTATCGCTGGCGTACAGGATGGATACCTCGCCGCCGCTGCCCGGCTTCATAACATTCCATGGCTTGGTGATCTTGCCATCGCCGTTGGTGTCCAGCACCTGGCCGCACCATCCCACCGCCTTCTGTTCATCGTGGGTTTCGTCGTACACCTTCGTGTCTATCCATCCGAACATGGGGCCGGTCAGCTCGTTGAAATACAGCGTCTCGTCGGCATCGTTGTCGAATTGCAGATGGTGCGTGGAAAAACACGTATCGATCAAAGTGAACTGGCGCGTCTTCGGGTCGAAGAACGCAGCTTGCCGCCCGCTGTTGCGGAGTGGGAACCAGGCGGCGAATTTGTTGTTCGGATCGTTGCACCATGCCGGATCCTGATTGCCGCGGATCTTCGACGTTAACCAAACGCGGCCCTTGCTGTCGATCATGGGATTGTGCGGATCGGCGGGATCATAGGGAGGGTTCGACCACAGATGTTCCATGCCCCAGAAAATAGAGGGGCGATTGGGAGCCGGGAAGCGCGAGGGGACTTGATCCCTGGGGGCCCGCGTGGGAATGTCCAGCGTGAATGTGCTGTTCTCGGCCGTATCCAAAACCACCAGTTGACCGTGACCGGCGTTCACCGCGTAGTTACGGCCGCCCCCGTTGACTGTGGGGTGGTTCTTGTCGGTAGAGATTTGATCGTGCATGAACGAGTGGTCGTCGCCTACGTCCCAAAGTGTGGCCACTACGTTGCGCTCAATCCCCGCCGGCCGGGGCGGCGCGGGCGGCACTTCACCCGCGGCAATGCGTTCGGTCCAGCTCGAAAATGTCTTGAGCGACGGATCTTTGCCCTGCCTGAGGAGCACCGAATACATATTGGTGCCGCGAACGCCCAAGCCGAGCCGCCATTCCCAGGCCTGCGTGTGGGTGGTGAACTCCGGTTTCGCTTTAAACACGTCGTCCACGGTGCGCGTCAATTGGTTGCCAAGCTGATGGCAGAAATTGCAATCCGACTTGAGCGAGTTGATCCAATGATTCTGGGTCAGCATGCCCGTTCCGACGCCGTTGCCTTGTGGCCCCGTACCCGGGAACAGGCTCTTGTCCGGCGGCTCCAGCAACGAGAGCCAGTAGTTGCCCGGATAAACCTTGGCCGCCTCTTGCGGAGTCTTCGCAGAGGTGACCTTCAAGGCCACGTTGGTGGCGCCGGGTTTCTCATCGATGGGCGACGAATCGACAATGCCATACCCGCGCACCCAGACTTTGTAATTCGCCGACGGCAGTTCGGGCAGGGCGAAGCGACCGCGATCGTCGGTAACCACAATCTTGATGAAGTTGGTGGGCAGATCTTTGGTCTCGGCGATAACCCACACGCCGGCCTCGGGACCTTTTTCACCCTGGACGGTCCCCGAGATGTAGCCGGGCGGGCTGACATATTTGCTTTGTTGGGCGCTGGCTGGGAACGCGCCGAATCGGGCGATGCCGGCGCACAGCAATACAACCATTGCGCTGGAGCGGAGGATCTTCATGAGGGCTCCTGTTCTTGAAATATGCAGAAATGCAACTGTCCAGTATATTAGGGCGGCTCTAAGGGTGCAACACTCCCCGCGTGAAGCATAAAGGCGATATCGTGTAAACTTGGCGGCCAGGGAGATTTTCATGAAACGTTTATTGACCGGTATCGGGCTAACCATTCTGTTGTTCGTGCCGGCCGTTGCTCACGCGCAGATTCTGGTTGCCGGAGAAGGTCCGGTTGTGTATGGGCACCACCATCTGAACACCACGAACATGGACGCTCAGAAGAAGTTCTATGCCGACACGCTCGGCGGCACCGTGGCAAAATTCGGTTCCGGTGATCGGCAGCAGGAGATCATCAAGTTCCCGAATGTGCTGATCTTTTTCCGTCCGATGCAGGCGCCGACGGGCGGCACGATCGGCACGACGGTTAACCACATCGGCTTTTCCGTTCCCGATCTCAGACCGGTCGTGGCGAAGATCAAGGCGAACGGCTTTAAAATGATCACCGCCGACTCGGTCGCCGCGAACGTGAAGGTGACGGACGACATCGCGGCCGCCAGTCCGACGACGAACCTCGCGTTTGCGCTCGGTCCTGAGGATGTCAAAGTAGAGTTCGTCGAAATCAAATCGCAGAAAGCCCCGATTCAGCTTCATCACATCCACTTCTTCGGGCAAATGAACACCGAGATGCAGGCGTGGTACGCAAAGACGTTCGGCGCGACGATGCTTCCGGCCAATCCCGGGTCCGCCTTCGTGCAGGATCAACTGCCTGGCGTGTTCCTGAACTTCAGTCCCTCGCCGACGCCGACAGTCGGCACCACCGGCCGAGCGATCGATCACATCGGCTTCGAGATCAAAAACCTCGAGGCTTTCACCAAGAACCTCGAAGCCCAAGGCATCAAACTGGATCGTCCTTACACCAAGGTGCCCCAGCTTGGCATCGCGATCGCGTTCATCAAGGACCCCTGGGGAACGAACATCGAAATGACGGAAGGACTCGCCGACATCAAGTAGGGCTGCGTCAAATGAAAATAGCTATTCTCCCTCTAGCGGCGCTGATGTCATGCGCAGCGCTGCCTGCTTTCGCACAACTCGTCAGTCATCCCGACGCGCCAATCCGCATCGGCCACTATCACCTCAACGTCACGAGCATCGAAGCCCATAAGAAGTTTTGGGCCGACACGCTCGGCGGCAGAGCAATGAAGTTCGGCGACATCGATGTAATTGAGTTTCCCGACGCGTTCATCTTCCTGCGCGTGCAGAAGCCGACCGGCCCCACTATCGACAGATCCCGAATGGATGTCGCCGGGAACAGCCGCTCACTAGCGGACGAAGGGTGGGCCGGCCCCACCCGCGGCACTGCCTTCGATCACATCGGCTTCGCAGTGCCCAACGTACCCGCCATGGCGGCTAAGCTGGCAGCCGCGGGATATCAGGAAACCACCGGGCGGGAGCCGAAGCCGGGTGACCCACCCCCGGCGAAATCGGGCACGTCGGCAGTGTATGGACGCTTTGCGTATTTTCTCGGTCCTGACGGGGCGAAAATTGAGCTCGTTACCAGCGCTGAAAAAGACGCGCCGCCTATCGTGGCGCATCATATCCACTTCATCAACAAGCAGTACGTCGAGATGCAGCAGTGGTACATGAAGGCGTTCGATGCGACTTTGCGTCCGGGACAAACCGACTTCTTCATTGGCGCCGACCTGCCAGGCGTCGGATACAGCCTCAACTTTTTCCGCTGGGAAGGCGACCAGTCCATCACTCATGTCCCCACGGCCGGCCGCGTTGTAGATCACGTGGGATTTGAAGTGAAGAACCTGGACGCGTTCTCGAAAGCGCTCGAAGCGAAGGGCATCAAGCTTATTCGGCCTTACAAGAAGAGAGACCCAGCCATGAACAACATCGCGACTGCGACGATCATCGACCCTTGGGGAGTCTCAATCGAGCTAACCGAGGGCCTAGACCAAATTCCTACGCCTGAACAGCGCAATCAGTAGCAAGGCCGATGCAGTCTCGAAGATTGTCGCCGGTTCGGGAGTTGCAACAGGAGTTGGAAAAACAATCTCGCCGAACAGACCATTCGTTTGGCTGGCTAAGCCGGCCGTGAAATACAATGCATCCGGGTCGACATTGGCTCCGCCGGCGCCGGTCTCGAGGGACGCCTGTCATAAAGGAGGGATTGCGGAGCGTTATACTCGGTATCCTCGACACGGCTGAGCCCTTCGGCTGACGGTCGCGGGTCTTCAATATGGAGCGCTCCTGATGCGCCTGTCGCCCGTCGAAGTCGCGAATCCTGAACGCCCGCCTGCTGTTCAAAGAGCTTAGAAAGGGACATCGTCGTCCCCAATACTGTCGAACTGCCGGCGCAGCGGCTGGCCGGGTGCCGGAATAACGGTGTCATGACGCTCATCGATTTCGTCGGGAAGCTTCTCCACGGCCTTTCGTAGTTCATCGCGTGCGCGGTTCAACCGCAACTGTGCCTCGTGATGTCCCTTGCCATCCGGATGGTGAATCTTGCTGGCTTGTTGGTATCCACGAGTGAGGATGTCATTCGCGCAGTCACGCAGCGAGGGAAGTCGCCGTTCCTGCTTCCCGCCGCTGAGGCGGCGGCCGATCTCTTCGTGGATTGCTACCGTCACCAGCAACTCGGTGAATTCATCCTTCGACCCGGTTTTGACTTTGAGTGGAAAGCGCAGGGCAAGCTCGTCGAGTAGCTGCTGCGGTATTTCAGTAAGCCGGTAACCCCGATACTCGCCAAAGCCGATAAGAATGGCGGACATTGACTTTATATTTTAGCCAGTAATGTGGAAAGCGTTGGAAAAGACGGCGAGCATTGTCAAACAGTGCGCGGTAGAATTGCACTGACTACCTATCGTCTGCGAACCCAGGACCGAACAATCTTCAACCTCGCAGGCTCCAAGTGGGGGGAGGATCATTCTATGTCCGCGCCAGAGGAATTGCGCGACGTTGGGCGCGAGTTTCGGAATCGCGTGCAGGCCGCTCTTGACCAGCGGCTGGAGCGTGAGGGCTCGCACTCCGCCGACGAGAGCATCGAAGAAATCGAAAGGATCGATAACTGATGTCCCCAAGCGACTCCGGAATCCGCGTCGATTCCTCGTATCACTATCCGCCCGAGCTTCTTGAATTGCTGACGGATGCCATTCCGGCATTAGTTAAGAGTAAACAGGCGGTCATCGACCTGTTCGTCGGGGCCGGCGTGCCGCACAAGCACTTGGCGGACTGGATGCAGCGGGTGAGAGTCGACCGCGACAGCCTGAGAAAGCACGAAATCGCTCGTTCGGTGCTCTGTCGCTTGAACGACGAGGCTGACGCCGCGCTCGGGCCTCGTCGCGAAATCATTCGTCGAGTTTCAAGCTGGGAAGACTTCTCCACCTGTTATGAGAATGACCGATTCAAAGCGATGGGACTTGTCGCCCAGATTCAGAAGGTCGTGGAAGTAAAGGATTCCCTTACCCGGATGGCGATGGAACGGGAGAAGGAGCGCAAAGAGCGGCAGGCCGAATACGGCGCGAAGGTAGAAGCTAAGAGAAGGGTTGCTGACGACCGCCGCACGATTAAGGAGTCGCTCTACAAGCTGTTCTCTGAAACGAACCCGCACAAGCGCGGGAAGGCACTTGAGCCGGTCTTAAATGCTTTGTTCAAGTCATTCGGCATCCTCGTCAAAGAGGCATTCGAATATCGAGGTTCCGAGGGCGAAGGCGTGCTAGAGCAAATCGACGGCGTCATTGAGTTCAGCGGGCACTTGTACCTCGTAGAAATGAAGTGGTGGGGAAGCCCGATCGGTGTCGCCGAGATCTCTCCGCATCTTGTTCGGCTGTTTAACCGGCCTGATGCGCGGGGCATGTTCATCTCTGCATCAGGCTTCACCGATCCAGCCGTTCGACAAGTAAAAGACGCGCTAGCGCACAAGCTCTGCTTTCTTTGTGATTTACAGGAGATCGTCATGCTCCTTGAGCATGAGGCTGACCTCGTTGAACTGCTGCAGCGAAAAACCCGTGCGGCACAGATGTACAAGGAACCGTTTGAACGATTCTCGGGAGTGTGAACCCACGACGCGCGAATTACGCCGCCCGTAAAGGTCCTTTACCCGGCGCTCCCACTGATTGAATCACAAACTTCCGCCCGCTC
>PKZC01000178.1 GCA_003132905.1 Bryobacterales bacterium
CCGTAACCGGACAGCAGTGGGACAAAGTATTCATTTGCCCCATGGACCCTGACGTTCGCTCTAATCAGCCGGGTACCTGCAGGCGCTGTGGTATGAAGCTGCGCGAAGGCATTCCGGAGCCGGTCGAGTTCCACATGGACTTGACGTTGAACCCGAGAGTGGTGAAGCCCGGCCAGCCCGAGCAACTGAAGTTCTCCGTGCACGATCCCTGGAAAGACCGTCCCGTTAAGGACTTTCAAATTGTCCACGAAAAACTCTTCCATATGTTCGTGGTGAGCCAGGATCTGCGATTCTTCATTCACGATCATCCGGTATTCCAGCCGGATGGGGATTTTCTCTTCAGCCTCGTGTTTCCAAAGCCCGGAATGTATCGCGTACTAGGCGATTTTTATCCGGATGGGGCGACTCCGCAACTGATTGCGAAGACCATCCTTGTTCCAGGTACGGCTCCGCCAGCCGTCTCGTTGCCGCGCGATTATTCACCCAAGCAAACCGAAAATCTGGAGGTGGAAATGACCACCGATCCGCCTCAGCCAGTGGCTGCGCAGAAAACCCTGATCTATTTTCATTTGACACCTGCCGATGGTTTGGAGAAATACATCGGTGCGTGGGCGCACATGTTGGCGGCGAGCGATGATCTGATCGATCTCATCCACACACATCCCTTCCTTGCCGACGGAGGGCCGCAACTCGAATTCACCATGGACTTTCCACGGGCGCGAACCTATCGCGTCTGGGTGCAGTTCCAGCGCAANNACGACATTCCTGTCAAAGAATTGGAATGACACGCCTCGGCCCGGTGCCGGCGGGCTTGCTGCTGATCCTGGCTTGCACGGCTCGAGCAGCCGCAGCTTCGGCGGGCATGGACGTTTGCGCATCATGCCATCGCCAGATCTACGAAACATATCGCAAAACCGCCATGGCCCACTCGTTGTACCAGCCGCGGCCTGAGAATGCGATTGAAGACTATCGAGTCAACAATCGCTACTACCATAAGGCATCGGATACTTACTTCACGATGCTGGAGCGCGATGGAAAGTACTATCAGCTCCGTTCTCAAATTGGCTTCCAGGGGAAAGAAAGCAATGTCGACGAGCAGCAAATCGACTTTGTCATGGGCTCTGGAAACCATGCGCGAAGCTACCTGCATCGCACCGCTCGCGGCGCGCTAGTGGAATTGCCGTTGGCCTGGTACGCGGAGAAAGGCGGCTACTGGGCCATGAGCCCCGGATATGACCGACCCGATCAGCCCGGTTCGGACCGCAAGGTCGCCTATGAATGCATGTTCTGCCACAACGCCTATCCGGAAATACCCGCTGGCCATGCTGACCAGCGAGCCGAGCCCGTGTATTCCGCGCTTCCGGAAGGAATCGATTGCGCGCGATGCCACGGCCCCGGCGATCGTCATGTTGCTCAGGCGAAATCAGCAGGCGCGACTGCGGAGGCAATTCGCAAATCGATCGTCAATCCAGCGCGGCTCGATCCCGCGCGACAGATGGAGGTGTGCATGCAATGCCATCTGGAAACCACCAGCTTTCCTTTTCCTCAGTCCATCCGCAAGTTCGGCCGGGAACCCTTCTCCTATAAGGCCGGCGAACCGCTGAGCGATTTTATGCTGTTCTTCGATCACGGTCCCGGAAATCAAGACCGGTTTCAGATCGTGAGCTCCGTCTACCGGCTGCGGATGTCGGAGTGCTTCTTGAAGAGCGGCGGTAAACTGCTCTGCACTACATGCCACAATCCTCATCGCTCGGCTTCGACTCCGCAGTACAACGAGGTCTGCATCGGCTGTCACCGCGACTCGGTGAACCAAATGGTACGATCCGGGCGCCACACCAAGTCTACGGCTTGCGTGGATTGCCATATGTCCAAGCGGCGTGCCGAAGACGTGGTACATGCGGTGATGACCGATCACTATATACAACGCACGAATCCTGGGCGCGATTTGCTCGCCGAAATTACCGAGCCGTCAGCCACGGAAATTGTCTATCGCGGCGAAGTGAGTCCCTATTATCCCGCCCCGCCCGATTCCGATCCCGAGAGTGAGCTATACGGGGATCTCGCCCAGGTTCGCATGGACAACAATCTGGAACCCGGCATCGGCCGGCTGTCCGCCGCGATCGCGAAGTATCGTCCCAAACAGTCGGAATTCTATTCCGAACTAGGCGATGCCGTTCGCAGGAGCGGCAGGCCTAAGGATGCTGTTCCAGTCTTCGAAGCGGCTTTGCGGCTGAAGCAGGATTCCCTGGGGGCCTGGGTTGGATTGGGTAGCGCCTTCGAAGCGCTGGCTCAATATCCAAAAGCTGTGGACGCTTTTGAACGCGCCATTTCGGTGGCGCCCTACGATGCATTGCTGTGGCAGGAACTGGGGCAGGTCTACATCAAGCAGGGTCAACGTGAACGAGCCACGGAGGCGTTGAAACGATCGCTCGTGCTCGATCCCGCGGTTCCGCAAACGCATCAATTGCTGGGCACGGTCTGGATGAAAGAAGATCCCGCCCGCGCCGAAACATTTTTTCGCGAAGCCATCCGGATCCAACCGGAATATCCACAGGCGCTTACGAATCTTGCCGTTCTCCTGTCGGAAATGAATCGGACAGAGGAAGCCGCGTTCAACTTCGAACGTGCCATTCGCTTGCGGCCGAACTATGCATTAGCGCACTTGAATTACGGCGTGATGCTGCGCAACCTGGGTCACGTCGATGCGGCCATACAGCACGCCAGGCGGGCTGCCGGCACTTCCGATGAAGGCACGCGCGAGGCTGCCCGGCGGCTTTTACATGAACTCGGCGCCAATTGATCCGTAGGGTGCGACGATAGTACCATCGTCCGCTACGGCTCTCCTTACTTCTTCCGGTTCCCGCGTAAGGTAAGCCACCACGTCTTCCAGTTCCGCGTCACTGACTTCGGTCTCGCGCGTAACGGGCATGCCGTACAAATCGTGCCGCACCATGGATTGATCAGGGCCGGCGTCAGATCCGTGCGTTGTTCTTAGCACCGCCGGAAGTTTGCCTTTGTATTTCACCGTAAGTGCGGCGCTGCCGGCTAAAGCACCATTGCCAAACATGACGTTCTCTAAAGACATTAGGATATTACTTCGGTGTGGCGAGGACATCAAGCACGCTATCGTGCTCCAATCGCGGCCGGGCCGGCTTCCGGGCATTTCACCGGGAATTTATTTTGTTGGCTGGTACAATCATGAACGACAAGAAGCGGGAGGGCGGTATGACAAATCGATTTTCGCTCTGCTTATTGTTTGCGATGCTCGGAACCGCGGGGTTGGGTGGCCAGATGAATGATACGAAGCCGATTCCACGAACTTCGGATGGCAAACCGGATTTCAGCGGGTTCTTCAATCTTCAGTACACACCCAATATGGCCATGGGCAAGGAAGATCTTGTTCCGTACACGCCAGCCGGAAAAACCGCCTATCTCAATCACGACGCCAAGGACGATCCAACCTCGAACTGCTGGTTCCCCGGCGTGCCGCGAATTATGCAATCGCCGTACCCGGCGCAATTCGTTCAAACGCCGACTTATTTCCTGATCCTTTTCGAATACATGCACATGTTCCGCTCTATCCCGCTCAATGGGCGGCCTCATCCCGCCAACATGGAGCCGGCTTTCATGGGTGACTCGACGGGCCATTGGGAAGGGGACACCATCGTTGTCGATACCGTAGGTCTGAAGGGTCCGCACTGGACCTGGCTCGACACCGCAGGCCACCAGCATAGTGACGAGATGCACGTGACCGAGCGTTTCCGCCGGACTGCGGACAGCATTCAGTACGAGTACACGGTGGACGATTCGAAAATGTATGATAAGCCCTGGACGCTGTCCCGCACATTCACCCCATTGAAGCTGAATGCGGCCCTACCGGAACTGATCGAGTATGAATGCAGCGAAAATAATAAGGACCTCCAACACCTGGTGACGTCGAAACCGGCGCTTGGGAAGCAATAGTTGCGATGTTGATCGCGTGATCTAATACTGACGCAAGATTTGGAGGAGCCATGGCACTGAATCGGAATCGAATCCTCACCACCCACGTCGGCAGCCTGATCCGGCCGACGCCCTTGTACGACTAGGCCGTTGCGGGTACCTATCTGGCCAACCCTTTCATCCCTTTGTACGAGTGTCGGACCATACACCCGGAGCGGTTGGGGTACGCACCTGCTTGCCAGGGAGCAATACAGTTTCCATATGCTGCAACGGTTTTACCTCGCTTACCTATTGAGACCCGCGGTTGTTGATCGGATCGCCTCGCGAAGCCACACGTGACGAGGATCGGTGTTTTGTCGTGGATGCCAGGCCATTAAGAAGTGAAACGCGTGTAATTCCTGTGGCGCCTTTACAAGACGTAACCTGCGATCCTGCTTGACCACGGATGTCATGCCACTGGTTAGAGTCAGCACGAGTTCTGTGCCCGGGAGGCATTGCAGGGCCACGCCGAAGTAAGGCACTCGCATACAGGAGTTGCGTTTTGCGCCAACAGCGGCCAGTTGCTTGTCCGGGATGGTTTGAACCCCGGCGTACGTGGCGACGACGATGTGGCTTGCCGCGAGGTATTGCTTAAGCGATAGCGAGTCGCCAAAGCCGCTGTCATGGGCAACGGCGCAAATCCAATCCTCGCGATAGAGCCTTTCCGACTGAAAGTGCGACGGCAGGAGCCCGTCATCAATGTGGAGAACAAGATCCAGCTGCCCGTGTTCCACCAGCTCCGCGATGCCGCTCTGCCACGGGTGGAATTCGAAATACACCTGGTAGCGCCCGTTCGCATATTGCCGGCATAAACGCGGGAGCACGGCCGTACAAACATTGTCAGGGCCAGAAATGTGGAAGTGGCTCTTCTCCCGAACCGGATCGAAGGCAGTGGGCGCGACCAGGTGTTCCATCTTGGGCAGCAATCCCTCAAGCTCATCGAGGATCTTGCGGCCTCGCAAAGTGAGTTCGAAGCCATTCGGAGACCGGACCAGAAGGTCATCCTGGAATAGTGCGCGTGCGCGCTGCAGCGCTCGGCTTACAGCAGGCTGGCTCAGCAATAGCCGTGACGCTGCCGCCGTGACGCTCTTCTCCTCCGCAATCGCAGCGAACGTAATTAGGAGGTTCAAATCGACCTGTCGAAGTTTCGCTAAACGCATGGCCATCATGATCATTATGCATGATCCGCATACGAGCCTCGCGGCATCTTTGACTGTGTAGGCAGAAAGAAGTGCACAAGAAGGAGGCTTCAGTGGAACAAGGAAACGGTTTACATAACAAGCGGGTGGTCATCTTGGGAGGTTCCTCTGGAATCGGTCTGGCGGTCGCTGAGCAAGCGGCATCACAAGGGGCCAAGGTCGTTATCGCCTCCAGCAACGCGCAACGAGTTCAGAAAGCCACTGAATCGTTGGGCGGAAGCGCGCAGGGGCACACGCTTAACCTCTCGGACGAAGAGGCCGTCGAAACTCTTTTTGCGAACCTCGGTGCTTTCGATCACCTGGTTTTCACCGCTGGCGATAGCCTCCATTTGCAAGACCTTGCCACCACAGATCTCAATCAGGCCAGACGAGCCTTTGAGCTACGCTATTGGGCAGCGCTGGCGGCAGTGAAATATGGAAGCAAGAATATTCGCACGGGCGGCTCTATTGTGCTCACCACCGGAGTGGCCGGGCAGCGCCCGCGTAAAGGATGGGTTGTTGCCGCGAGTGTCTGCGGAACAATCGAGGCCTTGACGCGCGCCCTCGCCCTCGAGTTGGCGCCAATACGCGTCAACGCGGTGTCTCCCGGGGTGGTTCGGACAAACCTCTGGCAGAGCATGAGTGCAGAAGAACGGGAGCAGCTGTATGAGAGCGTGGGCAAGAGTCTGCCTGTGGGCCGGGTCGGCGAACCTCATGACATAGCGCAGGCCTATCTGTTTTTGATGCTTGAAGGATTCGGCACCGGGCAGACTCTAGTGGTCGATGGCGGAACCGTCCTGGTTTGACAGGCGCTGGATTTTTGGCGTAACGGGGAAACTTGTGGATAAGGAAATTGAGGAGCCATCGTGAAGCATGGCGGACGTTTCATTCGTCGACGCCGCGGGAATTGAGGTGCTCAAGGAGCTGAGGATTCGCTTTACTCTCCTCAACCCCTCTTCGTTGGTGGCCGAGCAACTCAAAGCGTAAGGAGAAGAGATCGTGATACAAAACTTTCCGTCTGGATACAGCGAATGGCCGCTGGCAAGAACGTTCGAATCGTCCTACAAACTCAAGAATTAGCTGAAGAAATAGTTCCCAGGCTCGAATGGCTACCACCCGCGCCATCCGTCCCCGATTTTACGTTTAGCGTAATCGAGGCTCCGGATGGTTTTCGCATTTTTTGCGACGGACGCCCGATAGCGAATGAGGAAGATGTGCCTCTCATTCGGACGGTCCTCCTGCAAGAGATAGTACGGAGTTGTCGCGGTCGAGAGTGCCTGGCTGTTTTTCATGCCGGCGCATGCGGGTCAAACTCCCGGTGCATTGTCTTTCCTGCGACTACTCAATCAGGAAAAACTACTCTGGCGGCTGTGCTTATGAAGACGGGTCTTACACTGTACAGCGATGACTCCGTGCTCTTGGAACGCGATACTCTGTCGGTTCCGCTCATGCCTTATTCGCTCATGGTTCGCGAAGGCAGTTGGAATATACTATGCCCGCGGTTCCCCGAACTCCGAGATGCTCGTGTCGTCTCGCGATACGGCCAACGGGTTCGTTTTCTTCCACCGGTCGGGAAAAGACCACACGGACACTGCGAACAAGTTGCCGCAATCGTCTTTGTCCGATTCGATCCTGATGCTGCCAACGAAATAAACACTCTCGATAGTCTGCAGACATTACTTCGTTTACAGGGAAGCGGCTTTTGGGTAGCGCATGACGAAGAAAGCATCCGTGCCTTTCTGACGTGGATCCAGTCCATAGCCTCCTTCGCGATGAGCTATTCGGACGTCGATCAGGCGGCTTCGATCATCCGTCGCCTTATCGAGTAGGTCCTATTCCGCTCCTCGGCATGATAGGGGACACTGACGATCAGTCCGCCGACTTACCGAAAGTGACTCTACACGGTAACCCGTAGCATCGACGGCAAAGACGTTGTGCCGTCGAGCGAATTCCGATGCGTCCGAAGCTAGCATCTGTATCACGAGATGCGCGGCAAGGCTTCCGATGATGCCCGTCACCGTAGGCGGCAGTATCTCGCCACGACTGAATCGCAACTTCTTCGGCGGCAGAAGGCAGCCTAA
>PKZC01000266.1:0-2774 GCA_003132905.1 Bryobacterales bacterium
TCCACTTGAAGAACAACTCCACTTGCCAGCGGGCCTTGTAGATCTTCGCGATAGTCAGCGCCGGAAGCAGGAAATTATTGGTGAGGAACTTGAATCGGTGTCCGGTTTCCACATCGAGATAACTGATTCGGCGGAGCGTATCCGGGTAGGCCATGGCCGAACTGAGAGCAGTCAGGATGACAGTGTGATCGGAGCGGACGCCACTGCTCCTGTCCACCACGCGAGAGTAGCGGCGCTGCAGAATCACGTTGGACTTGGTGCGCACTACGAAGAACGCGCCGCATGCTGTGAAGCCAAACAGCCGCTCGAAATCCAGGTAGCCGCGGTCCATGACGTAGAACGCACCAGCCTCCGGCAGGATCTCGTCGAGGATTTTGACGTCATGCACCTTGCCATCCGTAATGCTGATAAACGTGGGGATATTGCCGTGAAGATCGAGCAGCGTGTGCATCTTGACAGCGGCTTTGTGCTTGCGGAATCTGGCCCAGGGGAACAGCGCCAGGCAGAGGTCGATAGTGGTCGAGTCCAATGCGTACAAACTCTGATCTAGCTCGACGCCAATCGGATCGGACGCATAGAGCGGTCGCGCGATTCCGACCAGCACCTGCGCGAAGTCGGCAAAGATGCGCCAGTCGTGTGCCTCGTTGGCATCGGCTAAATTGGTACGCGCCACTTTTCCCCGGAAGCCCACGTGGTAGAGCTTGCCGCTCATGGATCGGAGGCACGCTTCTATGTCGCGGAGACTCTCGCGGTAGGTCAACTGCGCGAAGGCCATCGCCAGCAACTGGTCCAAACAAGAAAATCCTCGGAGATGAGAATCGCCTCGATAGCGGGTCACACATTTCTGAAATTCATAAGCAGGCAGATAGTCCAGCAGTTGAGCGAATACGGTCCGGCCAAGGTTCATCCACCATTCTGCGGTGGCACCCGCATTCTTCCTCAAAAGCCACTTTCGTTCGCCGGAACTTCAAATCGAAAAATCCAGAATTGCCTCTAACCTGCTGATGTGGGGTGGTTTATTCGCTTCGAAAATACTTTAGCCGGACAGCAGTGATATCAGATCTCTGACACAACCACCAAGTGTGGAAAGAGAGGTTGTAAAGCGATGAGTACTGCGGTCGACGCTCTGCCTCGCACCAATTATCTCAACGCCGAATACGGCTGGAGGTCTTGGCTCTTTACCACCGACCATAAAAGGATCGCATGGCTCTACCTCGTTGCGATCACCTTCTTTTTCTGCATAGGCGGCCTAGCGGCGACGCTCATGCGCTTGAACCTTATCGAACCCCAGGGAGCACTCCTAGAGCCGAGCACGTACAACAAGCTCTTCACCATGCACGGTCTGATTATGATTTTTTTCTTTCTGGCTCCATCTATACCGGCGGTCTTGGGAAATTTCCTGATTCCTTTGATGATCGGCGCTCGCGATCTTGCTTTTCCCCGTCTAAATCTGCTCAGTTGGTATCTGTTCATGCTGGGAGGTGGTGTCTTCCTCTACTCCGTGATCGCAGGAGGTGTGGATACCGGATGGACTTTCTACACTCCGCTCAGTACCACCTACGCGAATAGCAACGTGATGTCCGCGGCAATGGGGGTCTTCATATCTGGCTATGCCTCGATTCTAACGGGCCTGAACTTCATCGTAACAATCCATAAGATGCGCGCCCCAGGGCTGACTTGGTTTCGGCTGCCGTTATTATGTTGGTCCATGTATGGAGCGAGCATGATTTTTGTCTTGGCGATGCCTGTTATTGCTATTACGATGGCCTTGCTCATGCTCGAACGTTTCTTTGGGGTTGGGATCTTCGATCCTGCGTTGGGTGGTGACCCGATTCTCTTCCAGCATCTTTTTTGGTTCTTCGGACATCCTGAGGTGTACGTTCTTGTCTTGCCGGCTATGGGAGTCGTCAGCGAAATAGTGGCTGCATTCTCCAGAAAGCGAATCTTTGGATACACCTTCGTCGCTTTTTCGAGCATCGCCATCGCTGTACTTTCGTTTTTTGTATGGGGACACCACATGTTCGTCAGCGGTGAGTCCATTTATTCAGGTCTGGTTTTCTCAGCTTTCAGCTTCGCCGTGGCAATTCCTTCGGCGATCAAGGTTTTCAATTGGACAGCTACTCTTCATAAGGCATCCATTTCGTATGACGCTCCAATGCTCTATGCTTTAGGCTTTATCGGCCTTTTTACGATGGGAGGACTAACTGGGCTCTTCCTGGCGTCGCTCGCGACCGATGTACACGTTCATGACACGTACTTCATAGTGGCGCATTTCCACTACATCATGGTGGGTGGCGCAGTAATGGGCTATCTAGGCGGTATCCATTATTGGTGGCCGAAAATGACCGGTCGGCTTTATCCGGAAGGATGGGCCAGATTTTCGGCCATGTTGGTGTTTGCCGGATTTAATCTTACTTTTGGCCCTCAATTTATCCTCGGCTATCTCGGCATGCCGCGGCGCTACGCTGTCTACCCTCCGGAATTTCAAGTACTAAACGTGCTGTCTTCGGCGGGCGCGTCGATACTGGCGTTTGGTTATCTGATTCCGCTAGTTTACCTGACTTGGTCGGCCCGCTACGGACCGGTTGCTGGCCCCAACCCGTGGGGCGCCAAAGGTCTGGAATGGACGACGGCCTCGCCCCCGCCCACTGAAAATTTTGAAGTGACGCCGATAGTCACAGAAGAGGCCTACGCGTATGTCGCGAACGTAAGTCGAGATGGGTGAAAGGAGTTGTGAAAGACACGGGTGCAAAGAAGGGCATTGTTGTCCGCGC
>PKZC01000266.1:2798-3040 GCA_003132905.1 Bryobacterales bacterium
GACCAGCACCACCTTATCGAGCGCGGCAAATGCATCGTGGAGAGGGTGACGATGTGCGAACGCTGCCACACTCGATGCGACGAGCATGGTAACTTCGACCGGATGAATTGGTTGTTGGGCGGTCCGGTGCAAACGGAACCAACGTATTCTGCGCCAACCTGTGCGATAAGAGAGCCTCGCCTTGCCGGCTCGCCACCGGGAACGGACGCTGAGTTCATTACCCGCCTAACCACAGGAATCTC
>PKZC01000347.1:0-23101 GCA_003132905.1 Bryobacterales bacterium
TTGTCGCCTTCCGTCACCTGGACGTCCACACGCACGTCCGATACACCGGTTTTAAAGGTAGGAGTAGCCTCTATCGAATCCTCAGCGGATGGCGGGGCGTCCTTGGCGTTGATCTGTCCCGCATCCTGAGCCCGGAGAGGCGCTAGCATGAGAAGCGTCGAGATGAAGAACATCATTATCGGCACGGCCGGCCACATCGACCACGGCAAAACCGCCTTGGTGAGGGCACTCACGGGCATCGATACCGATCGGCTTAAGGAAGAAAAGCAGCGGGGCATATCAATTGACCTCGGCTTTGCGCACTTGCAGCTTTCCCCAGACGTGCGCGTCGGTTTAGTAGACGTACCGGGCCACGAAAGGTTCATTAAAAACATGCTGGCGGGTGTCAGCGGCATAGATCTTGTTCTCTTTGTTATAGCGTCGGACGAGTCCATAAAGCCACAAACCCGGGAACATTTTGATATCTGTATGTTGTTAGGGTTACGGAAGGGCATAGTGGTCCTTACCAAAGCGGATCTGGCCAAAGGCGATCTTCTGGATTTGGCCCGGCTGGAGGCCGGAGAATTTGTCCGCGGTTCGTTCCTCGAACACGCGCCTATTGTGGCCGTGAGCGCGACGGAGGGCGACGGTTTGGCCGAGCTGCGCGCCGAACTCGCGAAGATGGCGATGACGGTTCCCGAAAAGGACGCCTCGCAGTATTTCCGCCTGCCGATTGACCGAGCCTTTGCGATGCGCGGATTCGGCACCGTGGTCACCGGCACGCTGGTCTCGGGCTCCGTTAGCGTCGATCAGGAGGTGGAACTGCATCCGGCGGGCAAGCGCGTGCGGGTTCGCGGCATTCAGGTATATGGGTCGGAAGTGGCGAAGGCTTTTGCCGGCCAACGGACCGCATTGAACATAGCCGGCCTGGATTGTTCCGAATTTGCCCGAGGCATGGTGCTGGCTGAAGCTGGCCGGTTTCACGCTACCACCTATATCGACTGCGCGTTTGATTTGCTGCACGCGGCGAAACCTCTGAAACATGGCGCTCCGGTGCATTTTCATGCGGGCTCGGCCGAAGTGACGGCGGAAATTCGGAGGCTCCAGGGCACCCAGCCCATCGCGCCGGGGTCGCGGGAATATGTCCGGCTGATTTTGAGCGAACCCCTGCTTGTGCTGCCGGGAGACCGTTTCATCGTCCGCATGTTCTCCCCCGTGGTGACCATCGGCGGCGGCGTGGTGCTGGACACTGCCGCGCCGCGCCGTGGTGCGAGTGCCGATCGAACGCATCGCCTGCGAATCCTCGAAATGGCGCCCCTTTCGGACCGCATTGCGCTGCTGGCCCGCGAATCGAGCTTCGGGATCGGGATGGGCGAACTGGTGGCTCGCACCGGCATGCTTGAATCCGAAATTCGAAAAGCGGCGGCAAGCCTCAGCGTCATCGAATCCCCGCAATTCTGGGTGCTCGATCCCGGCTGGCTCACCGGGAAGCTGGAAGCGTTGCACGAGCATTTGAAGCTGTTCCATCGGCAGAATCCCCTGCATGCGGGAGCCTCCAAAGAAGAGCTGCGCAGCAGGTTCCTGGCCGGCGCGCCCTCCTGGATATTGGATGCGCTGCTGGCCCGTTCTAACACATTGAAAGCCGACGCCCAAACGATTCGCCTTTCTTCTCATAGCGTTACGCTAAAGAATGAGGAAGAAGAGGCCACCGCGAAAATGGAAGATGCCTTCCTCTCGGGCGGTTTGGCTACCCCGGCCGTGGCTGAAGTGCTCGCAAAATCGGGCCTGGATCCTACTCGCGCCCGCACGCTGTTGCAGCTGTTACTGCGCGATAAACGGTTGGTTCGGGTGAGCACCGACCTGGTGTTCCATGCTTCCGCCCTGCGTTCGCTCCACAGTCTGCTGGCGCAGAAAAAGGGTGTGCGCTTCGCTGTACCGGAATTCAAGGACTGGACCGGCATTTCACGCAAGTATGCGATACCGCTGCTCGAATACCTGGATCGCGAACGCGTCACACGGCGTGACGGGGATTCAAGGGTAGTGTTGTAAGTCAATCTTGCGCTTGACAGAAAGGCGAAGAAAAGGAGAAAATTGCTTTCGGGCGCACGATGTTGTTCGAAGACGATTCTCCCTCGCAATTGATTGGCATCGCGCGCCTGGCCGCTTCGAGCGGGGTGCTGGAGGCGAAGCGGCAGGTAGAATACCTCGAGCTGGAAACACGGCGCTTCATCGGCCGCGGATCGGGCCGGATGCGCTCTATCTGGACCATCAATCCGTACCGTGGCTGCGAATACGGCTGCAAATATTGTTATGCCCGCTACGCACACGAGTTTATGGAGCTGCGCGATCCGGAGTTGTTCGAACGCAAGATTTACGCCAAACAATTTCGATCGTTGGCGTTTCGGGCCGAGGTTCGTCGCCTGAAGCTTGGGGACACCGTCTGGATCGGGACTGCGACCGACCCTTACCAGCCGGCTGAACGCCGCTTCCAAATCACACGCCAGATCCTGGAAGTGTTCGCGGAGGAACGAGGTCTCGACTTCGGCATCACGACCAAATCCGATTTTGTGGCGCGCGACGCCGCGCTGATGGCTCAAATCGCCCGGAAAAACAAGATTCGGGTGCATTTCACGATCACGACTCTCGACGAGCGATTGGCGCGCCTGATTGAGCCGCGCGCGCCGCGTCCGGCCCTGCGTTTGGCGGCAGTCAAGAAACTGACCGAAGCCGGCGTTCCGGTGAGTGTTCTGGCGCATCCGGTGATGCCGCTCATCAACGACAGCGAAGAGAGCCTGGACCAGGTCTGCGCGGCGGCGGCGCGCAACGGAGCATCGTCCTTCAGCGCGGCTCCCTTATTCCTGAAGCCCTGCGCGGCGCAGGTTTTCCTGCCATTTCTCGAAGAGCATTTTCCGCATCTCGTCCGGCGGTATCGCGAGCGTTTCGAAAAGGCCGCGTACCTGAAAGGACATTATCCAGAGATGATCGCCGAGCGCGTGGAGCGAATCCGATCGCGCCATAAGCTGGCTCGACGCCGCGAGCCCGAATGGCCAGAGCCGTTTGCCCCGGAGCCGTTTCCCAAAGACCAGTTGGATTTGTTCCCCGCCCTCACAAAAGGTCCAGCCGCAGCCGACTCCCGTCGCGATTCCACTTTACAACGCAAAGTGACTCGCTTATAATCGCTCTTATGGCTACCGTCCGGACCATTCGCGCCACTCGCGCTGAACCGGTTTCGTTGCACACCCACGCGATGGACAATCTGCGTCTGATTCGCGAGACCATGGAGCGCGCCGGTTCCTTCACCGCGGTTCCCGGATGGGGAGGCGTCGCGATTGGCGTGAGCGCGTTGGCTGCGGCCGTCGCCGCCAGCCGGCAACCGACGCTGGAACGCTGGCTGGTCACCTGGCTGCTTGAGGCGGCCTTCGCGATGGTGCTGGCAGTGCTCGCTATTAAGAGGAAAGCCAACGCCGCGAAGGGTCCGCTGCTTTCGGCACCCGCTCGGCGATTCGTTTTGAGTTTTGCGCCGCCGTTGTTCGTGGGAGGTTTGCTGACGGCGGTGCTATATCGGGCTGGTTTGCCCGCTGCTATTCCGGGTGCGTGGCTGCTGCTTTATGGCACCGGAGTGGTCACCGGCGGCGCGTTCTCGGTGCGCGTGGTTCCGGTAATGGGGCTGTGCTTCATGTTGCTGGGCGCGGTGGCATTGTTCTGCCCGTTCGCCTGGGGCACGCCATTTCTGGCCGCGGGATTTGGCGGGCTGCACGTTGCGTTTGGAATCGTCATTGCCAGGAGGTACGGTGGCTAGACAAAATACTGCTCGAAAAGATACGGACAAAACCACGGGCGTCCGCGCCGTGGCGGGAAAGGCTTTGGCGGGGAAAGCGCTGGCTGGGTTGGATCGCTTGATCTATGAGCCGATTCGCCTGCGCATTGTAAGCGCGCTGGCGGTGAATCCGTCACTCACCTTTAATGAATTGAAGAAGCTTCTAGAGACCACTGATGGAAACTTAAGCGTCCATGCCCGCAAGCTGGAAGATGCCGATTACATCGTGTGTAGCAAGTCGTTTGAAGGGCGCATGCCCAAGACGCAATATCGTTTGACTGAAACCGGTCGCCGGGCGCTCGAAAAATACTTAAATCACATGGAAGCGCTGATCCAGGCCATCCGGGAGCGGTAGATCCCTTTTTTTGAGGCTATTCTTTATGCCAAAAAGCACTTCGGATTGTTTACACGCTGCAATCATTATGGACGGAAACGGACGCTGGGCGTCGACGCGCGGATTGCCTCGGGTAGCCGGACATCGCGCCGGAGCCGAAGCGTTGCGACGCGCCGTGGAAGCCGCGCCCGATCTCGGCATTGGCGTGCTGACGGTGTACGCGTTTTCGTCGGACAATTGGCGGCGTCCCCAGCCTGAAGTGGCGGCACTGATGAAAATGTTCCACACCTACCTGCGCCGCGAGCAGGCCAAGTGCGTGGATAAGGGCGTGCGCGTGTCTGTGATTGGCCGGCGGGATCGTTTGCCGCGTCTGCTGCTGCCAGTGATTGAGGAATGCGAGAGCGCCACCGCCGCGGGCGATAAGCTGCATTTGCGATTGGCAATCGACTATTCTTCTCGCGATGCAATTCTGGCCGCCGCTCGGGCGGTTGCAGGAGATCCCACCCGGGAAGCCCTCTCTGACGCCCTCGGCGCGCAAGACGTCGATCTGCTGATCCGTACCGGCGGCGAACAACGGCTGAGCGATTTTCTGCTCTGGGAATGCGCCTACGCCGAGCTGGTCTTTACTCCGGTTATGTGGCCGGACTTCGCCGCTTCGGACCTGGCCACCGCTACCGCCGAGTTCCGCTCGCGCGAGCGCCGTTTCGGAGCGCTGCCGCGCGCGGCATTAGCTTAGTTTAGCCAGGATGAGGCTGAACATTCGGTCGCAATTGGGAGCAGCCTTTCGAACCGTTGCCGGATCAATAAGCTCGAGGAGCTTCACGCCGTGATTGACCTTGTGATACTCGCCTCCACTCACTCTTTTCAACCTTTCCATCACATCGACCTTCGGAATCTCTTCCACCTTCGGGTTCCAGCCTAGAGCGCTCTCGTTAAACCGCCTTTTGTAAAGCGCCCTCAGCGCATCGACATCCGCAAGAAACCAAGCTTCCATGATCTGAACCATCCAAAAGACGGAGTCCGGATCGCAACCCCCCAGGCGCTTCTTGCGGATCTCGGCTTCATCGGTATCCTCATAGTCGAGAATCAGCACGTTCCACGCGCTGGAATGAGTTTCAAGCGCGATGCGAAAAGCCTGCACCGGTCTTCCGTATGTCGCCACGGGTGGCGCAAAGCGCCAACCTCGCCTGCTTGCGCTATCTGCTATTTCCGAAAGGAAGCGCCTCATTCCCGGTCTCAGGCGATCATCTCCTTCGAAGTAGATCCGAAGTTCGTTCACCAGCGCGTGCCGCCTATCTCTCCCATGCGCCAAAGTCGGCCCAAGCTATACCGTTCCAGCCACAATGAAAGTTGTTGTTTGTCTAATCGCCGGAACTGGGTACTATTGTCCGCGTCTCGCTCGGTAACTAGGACGTCTTCCGGACGTTCGGACAGAGCGTCGATGAGTGCCTCCGAGTGCGTTGTAACGATGAGCTGTGTCCGCTCCGACGCTTCGACTAATGCTTCGGCAACGATCTGAATAGCTTCGGGATGAAGGCCTACTTCGGGTTCCTCGATGCAGATCAACGGCGCAGGGTCGGGATCGAGAAGGACGGCCAGAAGGCAGAGGAACTTAAGCGTACCGTCGGAGAGGCGCCACGAAACCAGCGGCTCTAGCAGGCCGCTCTCTTCGATGTACGTCTTGGCAACCGGGCCGTCGAGGTTCACTTTGACATCGTCGAATCGGTCACAGAAACGGCGGAGGTACTCTCGAATTCGCTCGTGAACACCTTTGAAGTTCATGTCAAGTAGTACGACTGCCAGATTGCTGCCACCGTCATGCAAGAACTCCTTTCGCGTCGACGTTGAGGTCCCCAGTCGAGTCTGTGAATCACCGCTCGTACGAAACTCGCGGTAGAAGCGAATGGACTCCAGCGCGCGCCCAAGGCGAGTGATCGGCGTCGGATCGCTGGGATTCTTATACACTCGGAAAATCGATTCGGTAGGAGAAACTTCCCCTCGCGACTCTTTGCCGAAGATGACCTTCCCGCCTTCGCGATCAAAATAGGGATTTGCGCCGGCGTCGAGCCGCTCTCGCCGGATGTGGAAACTTTTGGCCTCCTCGGCAAATTCCAAACGATAGTGGAGTTTCTCGTCATTGAGATCGCAGCACTCAATGGCCGCAATCTGTGAGGCTTTAGCTAGCGAGCAGACCACATGAATGCCCCCCAGCCGCAGAATCGCCGTACTCAAGTCCACTGGAGCGGCCTGCAACAGTCCAATCGCCTCAATCAGGTTGCTCTTCCCCGACGCGTTCGCGCCAATTAGCACGTTCAGCCCTCGAAGCTCCACCTCCGTGTTCCGAAACGAGAACAAATTCTCTAACTTGACCTTTCGCAATAGCATGCGTACAGTCATTCTAGCTACGATCCGCCACCCGGTGACATATGGTTAGCCGCGAACGCCTCAGAATTTGCAAGATCCGCTAAAATAGAAGCAGGCCCCCCGCCCATGCTTGATTCCACGCTTGCGAAAATCTTCGGGACCAGGAACGAACGCGAAGTTAAGCGGCTCCGTCCAATCGTCGCCGCCATCAACGAACTCGAACCCGCGCTCCAGCAGCTCTCCGACGCCGAACTGGCCCAGAAAACCGTCGATTTCAAGCAGCGCATCGCCAATGGCGAGCCTTTGGACGACCTTCTGATTGAGTCCTTTGCGGTCTGCCGTGAGGCTGGACGGCGCGTCCTGAACATGCGGCATTTTGATATGCAGCTGATCGGCGGAACGGTTCTCCATCGCGGCCGGATCGCCGAAATGCGAACCGGTGAAGGCAAAACCCTGGTTGCGACGCTGCCCGTCTACCTAAACGCTCTCGAAGGCAAGGGCGTCCACGTGGTTACGGTGAACGATTACCTGGCTAAGCGCGATGCCGAGTGGATGGGCCGAATCTATAAGTTCCTGGGTATGTCGGTCGGCATCATCGTGCATGACCTGGACGATCAAGAACGCCGCGCCAACTACAACGCCGACATCACCTACGGCACCAACAACGNNGGCTTCGACTATCTGCGCGACAACATGAAGTTCCGGCTGGAGGATTGCGCCCAGCGCGGCCATAACTTCGCGATCGTGGATGAGGTCGACTCCATCCTGGTGGACGAAGCGCGCACGCCGCTGATTATTTCGGGACCCAGCGAAGAATCCACCGACAAATATTACAAGATCAACCGCATCATCCCCAAGCTGATTCGCGGCGAAGAGATCAAGGGTAAAGAGCCTGGCGAAAGCTACACCACCGGCGATTACACGGTGGATGAAAAGCATCGCAGCACCGCTCTCACCGAAGAAGGCACCGCGAAAGTTGAGAAGCTGCTGGGCTGCGGCAATCTGTATCAACCGGAGAACTGGTCTACGCTGCATCATGTCCAACAGGCCCTGAGGGCCGCGGTACTTTTTCACCGCGACAAGGATTATCTGGTGCAGGATGGCCAGGTGATCATCGTCGACGAATTCACGGGGCGCGTGATGCCTGGCCGACGTTGGAGCGATGGTTTGCACCAAGCCATTGAAGCCAAGGAAAACGTCAAGATCGAGCGCGAAAACCAGACCCTCGCCACCATCACCTTCCAGAATTACTTCCGTCTGTACAAGAAGCTGGCCGGCATGACCGGCACCGCCGAAACCGAAGCGGCCGAGTTTGAAAAGACCTACAAGCTCGACGTCATGGTGATTCCCACCAACCGTGTCATGGTCCGCAAGGAATATCAGGACATGGTCTATCGGACGGAGGAAGAAAAATTCCGCAACGCCGCCAAAGAGATCCAGACACTGCATGAAAAGGGCCAGCCGGTTCTGGTGGGTACCATCTCGGTTGAAAAATCGGAGCGCCTGGCCGCGCTGCTCAAGAAAATGGGCGTCAAGCACGAAGTTTTGAACGCCAAGAATCACGAGCGCGAAGCCTTCATCATCGCGCAGGCGGGCCGCAAAGGCGCAGTCACGGTATCGACCAACATGGCGGGCCGCGGCACTGACATTCTGCTGGGCGGAAATCCGGAATTCCTGACCAAGGAATATCTGAAGAAAGAGAATAAGGATCCCGATCTGTTCCAGACCAGCCCCGCCGGATCGCCCGAGCGCGCCGAATGGGACCAGGCGATGGCCCGCTTCCGGGCTGAAACGTCGAGCGAACACGATGAAGTGATTGCGGCGGGCGGCTTGCACGTGCTGGGCACCGAACGCCACGAATCGCGCCGCATCGATAATCAGCTGCGCGGACGCGCCGGCCGCCAAGGCGACCCCGGCAGCTCGCGTTTTTATCTCTCGCTGCAAGACGACCTAATGCGCATCTTCGGCGGCGAGCGCATGCAGAATCTGATGCTGCGCCTCGGCATGGAGGAAGACGTACCCATCGAGTCAGGCCTGATCAGCAAGCGGATTGCCTCGGCGCAGGAGGCCGTGGAAGCGCAGCATTTCGCTTCGCGCAAACACCTGCTCGAATACGACGACGTCATGAACAAGCAGCGCCAGGCAGTGTATGGGATGCGCCGGCAACTGCTCGAAGGCACCGATCAGACCGAGCGGATCACAGAAATCATCCACGGCATCGTAGCCTCATTCGCCGATATTCGCTGTCCCGAGAAAGCGCACGCCACCGAATACGATCTCACCGGCCTGCAGTCCGATGTACTCAGCGCTTTCGGCGTGAAGCTCGATCTGGAAGAACTGAATGGCCTGTTGAAGCAGGAGATTGAGGATCACGTCAATGGACTGCTGGAGCGCCGCTTCAAGGAAAAAGAAGAACTGATCGGCGCCGAAAATATGCGCGAAGCCGAGCGCATGATCATGCTGAACGTGATCGATACCCAGTGGAAAGATCATCTGCTTTCCATGGATCACTTGAAGGAAGGTATCGGGCTGCGCGGCTACGGACAGAAAGATCCGCTGATCGAATACAAGAAGGAATCGTTCGATCTGTTCCAAGACATGATGGACCGGATCGAAGACGAGACCATCCGCTATCTTTTCTTCCTCCAGATTGCTGGACCGGGCGGCCCGGGTCCGGATGGCAGCTCAGGCGGTGATAGTGGCGGCCTTGGCGTTGGAGGAAGGCCGAAGCCCGTGCTGCCTTTTGCGCCTGACGACGAAGAATACGAAGACGAAGACGACGATGAAGAGGCGCTGGTGGCCGCCAATTCCGAGCAGCGCCGGGCAGCGCAAAGCGCGGTGGAAGACTTCACGCGCAACATCCAGCGCAAAAAAGACAAGGAAATGGCCGCGCTGCAATTCGTCGGCGGCGGCGACACGCCAACGGAGACCAAGCAGGCCACCTCAGACAAGAAGGCGGGCCGTAACGATCCCTGCCCTTGTGGTAGCGGCAAGAAATACAAGAAATGCCACGGAGCCTGATCCTAGCCGCTCTTTTTGCCTCTTCTGCGTGGGCTGCTCTCTGGCCGGACCATCTGGGCGAGTACCAGCGAAAATCGGCTACCGCTGGCGACGCCGGTTTCCAATGGGACGAATACGGCGTGGAAGGCGTTGAACGGGCAAATTACGGGTCCTTTGAAGTCATCGCATCGCGCTTTAAGGACACCACTGGCGCGTATGCGGCGTCACTTGAACCGAGCGCCGGGAAGTTCACCCGCGTTGGCAACTACCTGGTGTTTTGTGAGGGTCGGTGCCCGAAGAATCTGCCCGAGTTAGCCGATGCCGGCCTGCCCCAGGTCTCGCATGGTTCATTGCCCACATTAGGCGCCTACTTTTCCGCCAAAAACCAGCTTCCGCGTTCGGACCGCTATATCTTGGGTCCCGTAGGTCTGGGTGCGGACGCGCCTGAAATTCCCGCCCGGGCGGCTCTTTTTGATTTTGGCACCGAAGCGGAGCTGGTTCGCTATCGAACACTGGCTGGACCCATTTCTTTGATCGTTTTTTCATTTGCAACGCCTTCTCTGGCACGGCAGCAACTACCCGAATTTCAGAAAATCGCAGGCGCGGCCATCAAACGCACCGGGCCCATTATCGCGGTTGCCCTGGGACCTGCAGCCACGGCGGAAGCTGCGGCGAAACTCCTTGAAAACATTAATTATCAGGGCGTTGTGGCCACGAACGAGCCGCCGCCTGTAAAGCCGCTGGAGCTGAAGCCTGAGACGGCTGGACAGATGGTTTTATCGATCCTCAGCCTAGCGGGAATCCTGTTGGGTTTTTGCTTGCTGTCGGGCTTGGCGGTAGGGGGCATCCTGCGATTTGCCCGCAGATTTGGCTATTCAGCTGCTGAAGGATCGATGATCACACTTCATCTCGAGGGCAAATAACTCCTCACATTTCTCTACCTTAGAAACCAAAGCCCTAGTGCGCGCGGGTGCATCCTGAAAATCTTCCACAGGATTTCCAAAATGAATCCCCTCCGCAAACCGTTCTCGATCAGGGTGTTAGAGCGGATTCCACAACTTCCAGTTTTTCACTTGACTCGAAACCTTCGTGGCCCTATGATCTGAATCACAAACAGGTTTTGACGGTTGCGTTTCCGTCGAACCTGATTCTCCCATACATCGCTCTTGCGATAGCGAGGGGCCTGTTTCAGATTCAGGCAGATGGTGTCGAATGGGGCCCTATGGGCCCCGTTCTGAGCTGTACGCCCCCCGATTTACCGTTAAAACCCCCTTATCAGGCGTTACACTGAGATTTGATTCCGTCCCATCCCCCGCTTCCGAAGTCGGCTGATGCGCCCGCCACTTGGCGCGACCGCCTGCGTGCTCTTCGGAACGTGCCACCCCTGTTGCGGATGGTCTGGGACACCAGTCCTGCCCTTACCAGCGGTACCGTCATCCTCAGGCTGATTTCCTCGCTCATCCCAGTGGGCCAGCTGTGGGTAGGGAAGCTGATTATCGATCAGGTGGTGCATGCTCTTCAAAATCGTCTGCTGGGGCATCCTGTGGCGTCGCAGCGGATCTGGGTCTACCTGGCCTATGAGATCGCTTTGGCGGTGCTGAGCGACCTGCTATCGCGCGCAGTGAACCTCACAGACAGTCTCCTGGGCGACAAGTTCACCAATCACGTCAGTCTGAGGCTAATGCAGCACGCCGACCGGATGGATCTGGTTTCTTTCGAAGATCCGGTGTTTTACGACAAACTGGAGCGCGCGCGTCGCCAGACCACGGCTCGCCTGGGCATGCTGGGGATAATAGCCGGCATGGGCCAGCAAGTGATCACTTTGCTCACTTTGCTGGCTGCCGTCGTATCGTTTTCGCCCTGGTTCCTGATTTTGTTAGTGGGCGCCGTCGTCCCGGCGTTCTTGGGTGAAACCCGCTTCGCCATGCTGGCCTACTCGATGCTGTATCGATGGACGCCCGAGCGCCGCGAACTCGATTATCTGCGCATGCTGGGCGCGAGCAGCCAAAGCGCGAAGGAAGTGAAAATTTTCGGCCTGGGCCAGCACCTGGCGGATCGTTCCCGGACGCTGTTCGACAAATTCTACGAGGAAAACAAGGCGCTGGCCATCAAGCGCGCCGTCACCGGATCGCTTCTGAATCTCTTGCCCACGGCCGGCTACTACGGCGCGTATGTTCTGATCCTGATCCGCACCATGGCCGGCGTCATGACGGTGGGCAGCCTCACTTTCGTGGCGGGCGCTTTCGCGCGTTCGCGCTCGCTGATCGAGACCCTGTTTTCTAGCCTTAACAATATTGCCGAACAGGCCCTCTACATCAAAGACCTTTTCGATTTCTTCGAGACCGAGCCCAGCATTGTGTCCGTGCCAAACGCATTGCCCGCGCCTCGTCCCATCCGATCGGGCTTCGAGTTTCGCGACGTGTCTTTCGCTTATGCCGGTTCGGAGCGTCAGGTGCTACGCCGCGTGAGCTTCCGCTTCGACGCTGGGGAGCGTATCGCTCTGATTGGCGAAAATGGCGCCGGGAAGACGACGCTGGTCAAGCTGCTGGCGCGCTTGTATGAGCCTACGAGCGGAGCGATTCTTCTGGACGGCATCGATCTGCGCGAATACGATGTCGACAGCCTGCGCGGCGAAATCGGGGTCATCTTCCACGACTACATGCGGTACGGCATGCTGGTGCGCGAGAACATCGGTTTTGGACGCATTGAGGAATTGGCCGACCAGGCACGAGTGGAAAGCGCGGCGCGCAAGAGCCTGGCAGATCCGATGATCGCGCAGCTCAAGGACGGCTATCAGCAGATGCTCGGACGGCGTTTTGAAAACGGCGTCGATTTGTCGGCCGGACAATGGCAGAAAGTGGCGCTGGGGCGGGCCTACATGCGCGATGCCCAGGTGCTGATTCTGGACGAACCTACCGCAAGCTTAGACGCCCGCGCCGAATACGAAGTGTTTCTGCGCTTTGCCGATCTTACCCGGGGCCGCATGGCCGTGCTGATCTCGCATCGCTTCTCTACGGTTCGGATGGCCGACCGCATTTTGGTGCTGGCCGACGGTGAATTGGTGGAGCAAGGCACGCATCAGCAACTGGTGGCTTTGGGCGGGCGCTATGCGGAATTGTTCGAACTGCAAGCCGCCGGGTATCGCTAGTAGGCGATCAGCCGCCGCGAAATACCGACCTAAGCCAGGTCCCGAAATGCAGATGCCTGCCCGGGCACTCGGGCCAGGGCGCGAAACTGACGATCCCGCTGTCGCGCTCCACCCACAGCGAAACGGGCTCTTGATTGGATTTATAATCCAGCCGGATCAGCACGCCCGAACCGCAGGATTGTGACAGCCCGATGTGGGCCACCGATTCATTGGCGTGCGCGCTTTTCGGCCCCCAGTCCTCTTGAAACTTGGCGAAAGGATAGTCGGGGCAAGGATGCGAATCGGTGCATCCCCACATGGCATAAGCGGTCGAATAATTCTGCGCGCTGAGCAAGCCGAGAAAAGTCTTGGCGCGCTGTTCTTCGCTGTGATTCTTGAAGACGCCGTAGAGAATAAGACCGAGAACGAGGGCACCCGCCAAAACGATGGAAGACGTCTTGATGATCCCAACGATGCGGGCGCGATGCTGCTCTGCGGCGCCGTAGGCTTCCAGGTAGCTCGACATCTTACTTCTATTTTACAGCTTTTGTGTTTACCGCTTTTACTTCGCGGCGGCTGCCGGTTTTACTTCGCGGCGGCTGCCGGATAGGTCTTATTGTATGCCGCGGTGGCTTCCGTGGTTATCTCGAAAGAGGTCTTGAAGAAAACCGTGTTGGCACTGTCTACGACGAGATCGAGACCCTTTTCGTCGGCCAGTTTCTTCACCACTTCCTGCATCCGGGTACCAGCCCGCTGCAGAATCTCGGTGCGCTCGCGCTCCACCTCTTCCTGTAAATCCTGCTGCAGGCGCTGCATCTCGCGCTGCTTGCGCTGGCCTTCGGCGGTGATTTCCTGGGTGCCCAATTCGTTGAGCTTGCCGCTCTGCAACTGGCTCTGGATATCTTCCAGTTCCTTTTGCAGCTTGATCATCTGATCCTGGCGAGGCTTGAACCGGGCTTCCATGTCGGCTTGCGCTTTCTTGATCTCTTCGGTTTCAAGCAATGCCTTCTGCGCGTTGATCACCGCGATCTTTATCTGCGCGCCGGCGGTACCAACGCTGGCCAGGGCGAGCACCGCGATCAGCAACTTATTCATTGGCGAACACTCCCAGAATTTCATCCTCGCGCAGGATGAGGTACTCATCGCCATCGATCCGGATATCGGAGCCCGAATATTTGCCGAACAGAATCTTGTCACCGGCTTTTACGTCCGGTACGGCGCGATTTCCGTCCTCGAGAAGCTTTCCACTACCCACCGCCATCACTTCGGCATGCTGGGGCTTCTCTTTGGCGCTGTCGGGGATGATGATCCCGCCGCGCTTGGTTTCCTGCTCTTCCAGCCGTTTGACGAGCACACGGTCATGGAGCGGACGAAGGTTCATAAACTATCTCCTATGCTTAGGTTGGGAACAGCAGACCGGCCACAAATTCCGAAGACATTCAATGTAACACAACCGCGCGGGTTTTGATGCGCCTTTAGCGGTTGGGACGGGCTTCCTGGGCGTCGTCGATCTGGTAATCGGCGGGTACCTGGAACAGGGCCGGGTCCGGCTCGGCGCGAGAGATGTTAATAAGCCGGGTTGTGGTTTCGCCGCTTCTCGGATCCGAGCTTTTCGTCAGAATAGACCGGTTGAGTTCGTGAGACATCCACGTTTCAGAGATCGTGGTCAACGGCCGGTCATTCCCAAACGCGCCTACCGGATAAACGATCGTTGTGCGCGACCCATCCGCTGGAATCCCTTCGATGGTCTGGGTTCCGAGCGACTCGTGCGACATCTCGGGAGCGTGCTGGGCGGCTTCCGCGGCGGACGGGGGTCCCAAAAATTGAGCCGATTGAGCCGATCCAGCAAACACCCGGCCCAGTCTTCCGGAAGCAGTTGCGGCACCCGGCGGCGGGGGTGGCGGGGGCGGCAGTTCTTTAGGCAGAGACATACTTCGCGCAGTGTGATTGCGCGGCTCAAGCATATAATGGGTGCCGCTAGCGGGATCGGAAATCTCGATGACATTGGGCCCTGAATTCCCCACCGCGCCTGGCGGCAGCATAAAGCTCCGCTCGATACGTGTGCGGCCCTCGGAGTCGCGATAGAATTTGGTACGCGCCGAGGTTTGCGTGATATGAGTGCCGTCGGCCAGCGTTTGTACGTGTTCGGTGATTTCCTCGGCGGAGTAAGGCATTCCCGTAACCGCGTGTCCGCCAATCGTCGGGCCGTTCGCCGTGAACCACGGAGTGTTTGAAACGAAGCCCCCCGAAGCTGTGACGACAGCTCCGACGCTACCGCCACCGGAACCGGTTTGCGCCATTGCCGCAAATGCGAGCAAAACAGGCGCGAATAACAATGGAGTTACAGACTTCATGACCCCTCCCAAATACACCATGACGTATAGCCGATTCGGCATCCTAAGTCAACGGTGCAGCCCCACGGTGCAGCCCCATTGTGTCAACCCCATTTGGGTAGTCCGCTAATTGTGTGTGGCTGTTTCCGAAACAAATTGTTGCAAGCGGTCTAGCACTCTATTAGCGTTTCTGACGCCCAACAGGATTTCGAGTTGGCCGCCAACAAGCAATTCGATGCAAAGCGGGACACGCCGATCACCTGGGGTGCGGTCGATCCAATAGGCGCGTTTGATCCCCGCCAATGGCACACGGAGTAGCTGCCCGAATACTGGTCTGAAAATGAACGTATCTTTCGTAAAGATTGCGGCCCGCCTATGGCGGATCGCCAGGGGCATCGCGAATACGATCCAAAGAGTCAGAAAGAATGGCAAATGTTTGCTTGCTTTTGGAAGGATTGTAAATTCAACCAGCATGATGGCGGTGAGGATGGTGATCGGAATAGCGAGATGGGCTCGAAAGACTGCTTCGGCGCTCTCTTCACCCTCAGTCCACCATCCTCGAAGGCCCATACTCATTTGGGTTTTCTTTATGCTACCTCCAGCAATTCCCGCACGCTGCACACATTTAGCGCGCTAACCCCATTGCCATGCGCGATCGCGGGTATGTTATCCTGTGAAGGACAAAAAAGAGATTAAGTTAAGACGAGGAGTATCGATTCGAGAATGGCCCTGGCAACCGATTCCAAGCAGCAAGTAGTCGCAACATACCGAGTTCACAAAACGGATACCGGTTCGCCAGAAGTTCAGGTCGCGATCCTGAGTCAGCGCATTTTGCAACTCCAGGATCATTTCAAGACGCACCGTAAAGATCATCATTCCCGCCGGGGATTGTTGTCGATGGTCGCGCGGCGGCGCCGCCTTTTGAAATACTTGAAAAGCCGTAATCCGGATAGATACAAGAACCTGATTCAAAGCCTGGGCATCCGTCGTTAGGTGTCCGGGTACAGGTAAACCGCCCCGGTGGGCGGCGTTCCCGCAGTTTCACACACTCCAAAGTCTCCTCTTAATCCTATAAGCAGCCGGGGCAGACAGCCTCGTCTGGATTAAAAGGAATTTCGAATGCTACATACCGTAGAGATTGACCTGGACGGTCAAAAAATCACCCTGGAGACAGGCAAGATCGCGAAACAGGCCAATGGCGCCGTCGTGGTCCGCTCCGGGGACACCGTTGTTTTAGTGAGTGCGTGCGCCAACGAAGAGCCCAAGGCGAATGCCGCGTTCTTCCCCCTCACCGTCGACTATCGTGAATACACTTACGCCGCGGGAAAATTTCCCGGCGGCTTTATCAAGCGCGAGGGACGCCCTTCGGAGAAGGAAATCCTCACCAGCCGGTTGATTGACCGCCCTATCCGGCCTCTGTTCCCCGAAGGCTTCATGAACGAATCGCAAGTGATAGCCATGGTGCTGTCGGCCGATCCCAAACGCGATCCCAGCACGCTGGCCATCATCGGGGCAGGCGCCTCGCTCGCCATCTCCGACATTCCGTTCCAGCATGTGTTGGGCGGCGTACGAGTGGGTTCGGTGAATGGCAAGCTAGTGGCCAACCCCAGCTATGACGAGACGCGCGAATCCAAGGTCAATATCGTTGTAGCCGGCACTGAAGAAGGCATTGTGATGGTGGAAGCGGGCGCGCAGCACGCCTCTGAAGAAGAAGTGCTGGAAGCCATTGAGTACGGCCACGAATGCTGCAAGAAGATCGTCGCCGGAATCCGCGAACTGGTGGCCAAGGCCGGCAAGAAGAAGCGGGGAGTGACGGTGCCGGTTGTCAACAAAACGCTGTATTCCAGTATCGAATCGCAGATCCGCAAGGAGCTGACCGACGCGCTCGACACCAAGAAATACCCCAAGCTCGAGAGCTATCACCGCGTCCACGAAGCCAAGAAAAAGGTGGTCGAGGCTCTTCCCGAGGAACAGCAGGCTGAAGGAAAAGAACTTTTCGACAGCTTGAAGGAGCGCATCTTCCGCGACGAGATGCTGAAGGCAAAACGTCGTCCGGATGGCCGGGCGTTCGATGAAATCCGCAATATCGATTGTGAAGTAGGCGTGCTGCCGCGCACGCACGGCTCGGCGCTGTTTACCAGAGGCGAAACGCAGGCTTTGGTAACCGTAACGCTTGGCACCAAGGACGACGAACAACGCATCGAGATGTTCGATCTCACCGAGACTTCCAAGCGCTTCATGTTGCACTACAACTTCCCGCCCTTCAGCGTGGGCGAGGTGGGGTTCATGCGTGGAGCCGGACGCCGCGAAATCGGACATGGCGCGCTGGCTGAACGGTCCATCTCAGCGGTGATGCCCGACGACAAGACGTTCCCCTATACCGTTCGCGTGGTTAGTGACATTTTGGAATCGAATGGATCCAGTTCCATGGCCAGCGTCTGCGGCGGGATACTGGCGCTCATGGATGCGGGTGTACCAATCGCCGATCCAGTGGCCGGCATCGCCATGGGGTTGGTGCTGGAAGGCAAAGACTACGCCATCCTCACCGATATCGCCGGCGCCGAAGATCACTACGGCGACATGGACTTTAAAGTGTCCGGATCGCGCAAAGGCATTACTGGCCTGCAAATGGACATTAAGGTCCCCAACATTACCACCAAGATCATGAAAGAGGCGATGGCGCAGGCCAAAGTGGCCCGGCTGTTCATCCTGGACAAAATGGTGGCCACCATCGCGACGCCGCGCGGTGAAATGTCGCAGTACGCGCCGCGCATCTACACGCTTCAGATCCCGACCGACAAGATCCGCGATCTGATCGGGCCGGGCGGCAAGATGATCCGCAGCATTGTGGAAGAAACCGGTGTGAAGATCGATGTCGAAGACGACGGTTCGGTCAAGATTTTCGCCGCCGACGGCGAGTCCGCTAAACTGGCCATCCAGCGCGTCACCGATATCTGCGCGGTTGCCGAAGTGGGCAAAACCTATCTTGGCAAGGTGGTACGGCTGGCGGAGTTCGGCGCGTTTGTCGAGATCTTCCCAGGCACCGACGGCTTGTTGCACATCAGCGAAATCTCGGAGAACCGGATCAAGGCTGTGCGCGACGAGTTGAAGGAAGGCGATCAGATCCTGGTGAAGGTTCTGGCGCTCGAAGGCAACAAAATTAAGCTGAGCCGCAAGGCAGTGCTTCGCGAGCAGCGCGATAAGCTGAAGACCCCGGCCACCGTCTAGCCACAAACTAAACAGGGATGCGGACAACCCGCATCCCCCCCTAAGTAATAGTTGTTTATAGTCTACTGAGCTGCAGCGGGTGCGGCTTTTTTGCGTGCGGCCCGGCGCTTTTCCACAGGCGGCGTCCGATCGCTTTTCTTTAAAGCGGGCATTGCAATGGAAAGCACGAATTTCTTCTCGCCGTGATCGTCGAACTTAATTACGATGTACTCTTCCGTGCAGGAAGCTACGGAACCGAGACCGTACTTGGAGTGCTCGATCTGTGCGCCTTGCGCGAAAGCTGGTTTAAATGCCATAGAGGGTCACTAATGCCTCAATATCATTGTAACATTGAGCCATCACTTACGCACCTAGAAGCCTGAAAATAGGAGCCTTGCCGCGCCCACGGTGCGGCCCGACAACTTCAGGTTGTAAGCTAGATAGAAAGTGTCCTCCTTGGACCGAACTCCCATTCAAATAGTCGCGCGCGAACGAACGCTCAACCTTCTGCTTGGGCTGGTGCTGGCCTTGTGCATCGCGCGCCTCTGGCTGATGCCCTTGCCCTCAAGCTTTTGGGTGGACGAGATGGCTACTGTCTTCGTCGTACACCACGGGCCGAATCATCCCTCCTTCGCCGTTGCGCCGCAAGTGCCCGATTCTATTTATTACCAACTTCCGCGCGCCGCTGAATCGGTCTTTGGATTTTCGGAAGTGGCTTACCGGTTGCCGTCGGTCCTGCTGATGGCCTTGGCTCTCTTCTTCATCGCACGTCTGGCAGCCCGACTGATTCATCCCGGCGCGGCTTGGTTCGTGGTTTTCGTCTGTCTTTCGATGCGGGGCATCAACGATCAGGCAGCCGATGCTCGTCCATACGCGCTTGGCACGTGCATCGCCGCCGGCAGCCTCTGGTTTCTGATCCGATGGCTCGATTCGGCGCATTGGTGGGATGCCGTGTTATTTATCGTGCTGGCTGCCCTGCTGTGGCGCGTCCATCTGCTGTTCTGGCCGTTCTACATCGTGCTGGCGCTTTATGCGGCAGTTCGTCTGGTGCGTCCCGAAACCGGTTACGACAGGCGCGGCTGGGCCCCGCTGATCGCCATATTTGCACTGGTGGGCGTCGCCTTGATTCCGGTTCTGCTCGACGCGCTCAATCAGTTTCGCCACGCCACCGCACACGTTATTGTGGCGCTCCCGACGCTGCGCGACCTGCGCATCTCATTGAAATTCGGCGTCATCCTGATATGCGGCCTGGGAGCTTTCGTCCTTGGCCGGCTGTTGCGCTGGCCGCGCGTGCCTACGTTTTCATTCAATAGCTCGTTGGTCGCTATCGCCGCGTGGTGGCTGCTGCAGCCGCTGGCGCTGTTTGCGGTCTCTCGCGTTACGGGCAGCAGCATGTTTGTCACGCGCTACCTTTACTTGGGCCTACCCGGAGCAGCGCTGGCTGCAACGCTCGCAGCCGCCTATTTCATTCCGTCCAATCGGTGGAAGCCGCTATCTTTGGTGTTTGCCGCCGGAGTATTGGTGATGTTGGGCCAATGGAGCCAGCTCTGGCCAATGCATCATGGCTCGGATTGGCGGCTGGCGGCGCATACCATCGATCANNATCCCAGCATGCCCGTGCTCTGTCCCAGTCCGTTCATCGAAGCGCGCCCGCCCGTCTGGCAGCCATCTTACGCGCTTCCCGGTTTCCTCTACAGCCATTTGCCGGTTTATCCGTTCCGGGGCAAACCGTATCTGCTCCCGTTTGAAGACTCGCCTGAAGCCAAACGCTACGTCGAAAGTCTGGCCGATGGCCCTATCGCGACGTCGGGCCGCTTCCTCATTTACGGAGGGTCAGGCAGCGTCCGTTACTGGCGTAACTGGTTCTCCATCCAGCCCGAGTTCTCGGCTTGGCATCGGGAACGGCTGGGCCCCTTTGGCGACGTAGTGGTGGAGTTGTTCGAAAAACCTGCCGCGCGCCCCGCCACACCCGTCCGACCCTCCGTATAATATAGGCAGTTGCTGGAATGATCGACTTAAAGAAGAAGCTGGAAGATGAAATCGCGGCGCTCGACTTCGAACTGCACGTCGAACTCCCTCGGGAGATCGCAAAAGCGCGCGCTCATGGCGATTTGAGCGAAAACGCAGAATACCACGCCGCCAAAGAACGTCAGGGCATTGTGAACATGCGTCTTGGCCAGCTCCAGGCGCGTCTGCGTACACTGTCCATGGTGGACATGTCGCGGATCCCGCGCGATCGCGTCGGGCTCGGTTCGTGGGTCACGGTGCTCGATCTCACCAAGGACGAAGAAGTCACCTATCAGTTGCTGACTAGCGAAGAAGCGGACGTGGCCCAGGGCCGCATCTCCACCACTTCACCGATCGGCAAGGCCCTCCTCGGTAAGCAGGTGGGTGACACCGTAAAGGTGACCATTCCGGGAGGTACTCGTGAGATGGAAATCACCAAATTGATAACCATCCACGACGAGCCGGAGGCAGGAACAAGCACCAACGCATGAGCCGGTTTCGAGCTAGAATCGATAAGGGCCGTCTGGCATGACCTATACCCGCGCGATCGGCGTCTCGTGTAATAAAGTAATTCTCCTGATCGTTCGCGGGCTGGCTCTCTCGAAAATTCACCCCAACGTTCTCACTTTTCTTGGACTGGTGATCAACATCGTAGCGGCCGTTCTGCTGGCTGCGGGGCAGTTTCGTTCGGCCGGTTTTGTGATCATCGGCGCCGGGCTGTTCGACATGGTGGACGGTCGCGTGGCGCGCGAAACCAACCAAGTCACCCGTTTTGGCGGATTCTTCGATTCGGTGCTGGACCGCTATTCCGATTTGGCATTGCTCATGGGTTTGCTGGTCTACTACGGGACCATCAACCGGCCGTTCTATGTGGTGCTGACCGCGATTGTGATGACCGGTTCGGTGATGGTGAGCTACACCCGAGCTCGCGCGGAGAACACAATTCCGCGCTGCAAAGTCGGCTTCATGGAACGTCCCGAGCGCGTGGTGCTGTTTATTATCGGCGCGCTGTTCGACAAAATGGCGCCGGTGCTCTGGGTGATCGCAGTGCTGGCCAACATCACGGTGATTCACCGCATGGTCTTCACTTACCAGGAGGCAAAACGCCTGGAAGACGCCCAGCTTCGTCCAGCGCCGGTTCGCGAAAGCTCGCCGCTGTAAGGCGCGTTTACTTTATAGCCAGGCGCGCGAGCGCATCGCCGGTTACCCGATATACGGTCCATTCGTCCTGCGGAGCCGCGCCCAGGCTGCGATAAAACTCGATGGACGGCGTGTTCCAATTGAGCACCGCCCACTCCAGGCGACCGTATCCGCGCTCCACCGCGATCTGCGCCAGACGTATCAGCAGCGCTTTGCCGATCCCCTTACCGCGCTGCTCGGGGTCGACGAACAAGTCTTCCAAATAGATGCCGGGCCGGCCGAGAAACGTGGAGTAATTGCGGAAGAACAATGCGAAGCCCACCGGTTCCTGGTCCCAATACGCCAGCAGCACTTCCGCCACGGGATTGGGGCCGAACACGTGCTCGCGGATGTTTTCTTCAGTGGCCACTGCCATGTGCGATAGCTTTTCGTACTCCGCCAGCTTGCGAATGAAACTCAGGATAAGCGCGAGATCTTTTTCGGTGGCGGGGGCGATCCGCAGCTGGCCGCTCATTGCAGTGCTTCCACGTGCGCGAGAACACCGGACGCCAACCCGGTTAAGCTATATCCGCCTTCGAGAACCGAAAGCAGACGGCCGCCGGCATGTTTATCGGCGATCTCGCGCATTACGTGTGTAAGGTCGGCGAAGTCGCGATCGGTGAGCAGGAATTGCCCCAGCGGGTCGCCGGCTCTGGAATCGAAGCCTGCTGAGATGAGCACCAACTCCGGCTTTACTTCTTCCGCCGCGGTCATCAATTGATCCTGGAAGGCGCCTAGAATTTCTTTACGTCCGGAACCAGCGGGAAAGGGGCAATTGAGCGTCATTCCAGCGCCTGCTCCCTCTCCATGCTCATTTCGGGGGCCGGTTCCCGGATACCAGGGCGATTGATGGGTGCTGAAGAAGAACACCGTTCCGTCGGTGTAGAAAATATCCTGTGTTCCGTTGCCGTGATGGACGTCCCAATCGGCGATCAGAACGCGCCCGATACCGTGCTTGTGTTGCGCGTAGCGCGCCGCGATCGCGACCGTGTTGAAGATGCAGAAACCCATCCCACGCACCGGATTTGCGTGATGGCCGGGCGGCCGTCCGATCGAAAATGCGTTGGAAATTCGCTGGTCGACAATAGCATCCACCGCGTTCAACGCCTGGCCCGTCGCGCGCAGGGCCGCGTCCAGCGATTTTGGAGAAATGGTGGTGTCGCCGGTGCTTAGCTCGTGAAATCCCTCGAAGATCTCGCGTTCGGCGAGCTGAATGTATTTCCGCGAGTGGCACAACGCGAGTTCGTCGTGAGTGGCCAGACGCGCTGGAATGGAGACAAGGTCAAGCCCGCGCAACGCCCCTACTGCGGCGTCGAATCGCGCGGGCTGCTCGGGATGCTGCGGACCCGTTATATGTTCTTTGCAAACTGGATCCGCAGCAAGCCCGGTCATTACCTCCCAAATTCTAACAGGCCGAACGAACCGGGAACCACCTTGCGCGGCGGCCGGCCCTTGGTATCGCCCGCCGGACGCGGCAGAAACTGAACTTGCGCCAGAGCGAGGTAAACCGTGTGGGTCTTGGTGTCCAGCGCCATGGTGCGCGCACCTTTTTCGGTCGGAACATTTTCGACCACCGTGTATTTGTCGGGCGAATCCTCATGGATCACCGTGAGCACGCCATCCTGGCCGCACGAATTCAAAACGTATTTCGTTCCCGGATCGAACCAAGTTGCATCCACGCCGTCGCCGATCGGAACGGTAGTTACCACCTTGCCCGTGTCGGCGTCCATGACGGCCATCATCTTGTTGTCGCA
>PKZC01000347.1:23107-42979 GCA_003132905.1 Bryobacterales bacterium
ATTTACGTAGACATGGCCTTTGCCATCCGGCGCGGGAAACTCCGGCTTGCCTTCGAGTTCCACGGTTCCGGCCAGCGTCCCTTTCTCGGCGTCCACCGCAGTGGCATTCGCGCTACGGCCATTGAAGGCGAACACGCGCTTGGAGCCCGGATCGTAGATGATCCCGTCCGGATTGGTTCCGGCCGCAACCTCGCCCACCTTGGCGAGCGTCTTCATATCGAAAACCACAATCGTATTCGCCGCGCCGTCGCTGATGAAGCCGTGGTTGAATTCGGGGGCCAGCGCGATGCCGTGCACCAGCTTGAGGCCTGTAATAGTGCCGATGACTTCGCCCTTCTTGCTATCCACGACGTCCACTTGGTTGCCGTGGGAAACATACACCAGGCCCGTCGCGGGATCGGTGGTTAAGTAATCCCAGAAACCGTCGCCGGGAATCGGAATCTTTTTGATTTGATGGTAACCACTTTGCGCGAACGCAACGGCTAAAACGAGTAGCGAAATAACGAGCAAAACAATGGGCAACTTGGCGCGTCTATGCATGCTGGCATCCTATGCCCGATTTCTGAAGATTGCCTGAAAGGAGCTAGCGCGCAGCGCGCAAGCGTCCCTTCGATCCCGAGGTCTCAACTCCGAAGTTNNCCCGCCACAAACCCGCTTGCGGGTTCGGCACTCGAAAGGTCTTGGGATTGGTGTCGCCCGAATAACCGGTAGTATCGGTATAGGCGGAATAATGCCGCCCGCTGGGGCTCATCAAATCCAGATCCAGATCCCCGGGCGCGCCGGCCCAGGAAAGTGTAACCTCCAGCACTTTCGATCTTCCCGACACTGCAACCACTTCACTCCACCATTGCGCTACGGAAACCGTGCCCGAAAATTGTCCTTCCGATGGCGAGCTCGCTCCCGAAGCCACTGAGGCGCCTGCCGCGACGGTCCGCCGTGAACCGCAATCGCAGAGCGGCGATGCGTTGGCCGAAACCACGGTTCGATAACCGCTTCCTCGCCTCCAATCCGGCAGATCCTCAAACTGGAACGGAACGCTGGACGAGGCAATGGGCAGCGCCCGCGTGACGCTGACATGCACGTGATAGCCTCCGCCTTCGCCCAATGTGTAGCCGCTATTTCCAGCAGTGGCGAGGGCTTGTCCCTGCTCCACATGCTCGCCGTTCTTCACCACGAAGGTGCCGCTGGCCAAGTGCGCGTAGTGGCTGAACTCGCCGTTCCCGTGATCGATAGTGATGTAGTTTCCAAACGAATGATGCCGGTGGTCCTGTTGCAGGCCCAGATCGTGCGTATACGCGATGCCGGATTTCATAGCCACCACGCAGCTTCCCCCGCGCGGCGCAATATCGAAGGCGTGCAGGCTGTTGCCCCAATGCGAAAACGTGCCATACGGCCCTTGCGTGATGATCCACGGAACGCCTGCCGCAGTGGGCAGCTTATAGCCTCCGGTCTCGATCAGAAACTGAGCGGGCCGGCTCAAGCGCCCATCCGGACTCTCCACGATGACCCAATATTCGTTGGCCGGCAGGCCGGCGTAGTGAACCGTCAGTTGATTCGTTGTCGTATCGCGCGCCTGCAGGCTCGCTATATAGGACCATCCGCCGGCGGGTTTGTATTGCGCGATCAACACAATCGAACCCGGTTGAAAATTCTTGCCTCTCACCGTGAAATCGATCTCTTGCGCTTGTTGTCCCGGCCCCGTACCGGGCCAGGTCACGCTGGATACCACCGGCCCGCCGTTATCGGTATCAGCCGCGATGGTAAAGGTCCGCGAAAAGGCCACAGCGCCGTTCGACACCGCCCGCACCGTCCAGGTGCCAGGCTGCGACGCCGGTGCAAATCCAGCGATGGGAAGCTGGGCGGTGAAGCAAAGCTCGCCCGCGTTTGGTAGCTGGCCATAATCCGCAGTGGTAGAGATTGCCCCTGTGGGGTCTAGCCAGTCCACGCGCAACTGATCGCCGGCGCGTACTTGCAACGCGGCGAACCACACGAAAGCCTGGCGGTCCACTGGTTGAAAAACCGAAACCGATCTGGGCTGCACACATGATTGCTCGCTGACGGACGAGGCGGTCCGGCCCTCCTGGACATTGAGAGCCCAGGCGCAGGAAACACCAAGAATCCAAAGGATAAAGACTGCGGAGCGAAACACCTAAGGGTCTATTCGACGCTTCGGCGCTTCAACTTGAGTAGTGGACTTACCTTATGCCTGCGGAAAACGTACCCGGAACGCCGACCCGCGTCCCTCGACGCTTTCGGCCTCCAGCCGCGCATGGTGCCGCTCGGCGATCCATTGAGCGATGGAAAGCCCTAGTCCGGCACCCCCAGCCTCCCGATTGCGGGACTCATCCACGCGATAGAAGCGTTCAAACACATGGGGCAGGGCTGCGTCGGGAATCCCGATGCCGGTATCGCGTACCGTCACCGTTGGACCGGACGAATCCTGCGCCACCGACACCGTAATATGGCCGCCCGCGGGCGTATACTTTACGGCATTATCCACCAGCAGAAATAACAGCCGCCGCAATGCCGGATCGTTTGCGTCCACGAAGACCGGGTGCTCGGGGGCCTCAGTTAGAATATCGAGCTGCCGCTCCTGCGCCAGAATCTGCTCCTGCTGGCAAACATCGCGCACCAGCGGCGTCAGCTCTACTCGATCCAGCGCCATCGCAGGGAACCCAGCGTCGGACCGCGCCAGAAGCAGCAAATCCTCGATTAGGCGCGTGGTCCGATCGGTCTCGTCCATGATGTGCCGCAGCGCTTCGCGATAGGTTTCCGTAGACCGCTCGCGGCGCAACGTCAGCTCGGCGGTGGCCCGGATCAGCGCGATGGGCGTACGCAACTCGTGCGACGCGTCGGCCGTGAATTGCGACAGACGGTTCACCGCCGCTTCCAGGCGTTCGAGCATTCTGTTCCAGGTTTCCGAAAGGCGCTGCAATTCATCGCCGGCAGCCGGCACTTCCAAACGTTGCGAAAGATTCTCGATTCCGATGGATTGGGCCGCGCGCGTGATGGCATCCACTGGCGCCAGGGCTCTCCGGCTCAACCAGTAGCCGCCCAGCGATCCGATCAGCAATACCAAAGGCGCCGACCACAGCAGCACCTCGCGCAGACGGCGCAATGTTAGCTCGGTTCCTTCCAGCGGCGCGGCCACCAGGATTCGATAATTCCGGCCCTGCACGGTGGCGGCGGTCTCGAGCGTCCGGTAATGATCCTTCGACGCGGCTGCGGTGGCCAAGCCTTCCCCCACCAGCACCTCGCCCAGAGGACCGCGCACTTCGATCAACCGGCCTTCCGGTGTGGCTTCGGCGTATTCAGACAACTCTTCCTGCAGATGAGCGGGCTTCAATGGCTTGTACTCGGTTTGCAGAACCGTGGCCACGCCTTTGGCCTGCGCGGCCAGCGACTCGTCAATCGTCGCATCCAGGCCATGCGTCACCACGACCCAGATGCCTGCGCCGAATAGCGTGAGCCCTGCCAGAAGCACCAGCGAATACCACAGCGTGAGCCGCGCACCGATGGACCAACTTGCGTGATGGGCCTTCATGCTTGCTCCGCCCGCATGCAGTAGCCCACGCCCCGCACCGTCTGGATTAACTTCGTTTCGCCTTCCATATCCACTTTGTCGCGCAACAAGCGGATAAACGCGTCCAAGGTGTTGCTGCGGACTTCGGAGTCGAATCCCCAGACCGATTCGATCAGATTCTCGCGCGTCACCACGCGACCCGCGCGCTTCATCAGCAGCTCGAGAAGCCCGTATTCGGTGCGTGTCAGCGCGATCTTCCGGCTTGCGCGCGTGACCTCTCGCGCCGATGGGTTCAGCGATAAGTCGGCCACTTGCAATACTGGGGGCTGCGCAATCGCGCCGCGACGCGACACCGCCCGCAGGCGCGCCAGCAATACCTCGAACGAGAAGGGTTTTACCAGATAATCGTCGGCGCCCAAGTTCAACCCGGCGACCATATCGTGTGTGGCGTCGCGCGCCGTCAGCATCAGGATAGGCGTCTGGTTGCGTGCCGCGCGCAGCTTCTTGGCGACGGAAAAACCGTCCAGCCCCGGCAGCATCACGTCCAGCACGATGGCATCGAAGGGATGCGACTCGGCCATAGCCAATCCATCGCGTCCGTTGCCCGCCAGGACCACGGAATGTCCTTCTTCTTCCAGGCCCTGCCGCAGCAGTTCCGCCATGCGACGCTCGTCTTCCACAACCAGGACCTGCATGCGCTTGCTTTCATGCTAACGCCGGGACCTGAAGTTTTGCTGTAAATGAAGGTCGCGCGGCTGAACAGCCTAGCCGGAAATCCGGAAGCGCCGGTTTCGGTGGTCCGAAAGGACGACAAGACCCGCAAGATCTTCTGGTATGAAGAATATTCGCAAATGCCGTTCGATGCGAAGCTATTCGCTAAACCGGAAGGCGTGAAAATCGAAGAAGTGCACCCTTAGGAACGCCGCCCAAGTTCAAATTCCAAGCTTCTCGATGACGGTCTTGATCGAGAGCCCTTCTTTGTGGTCTTTGGCCTCTAGCAGACGACGCTTCATGACGCCGGATTTCAGCAAACAGGCCCTCTCCTGCAGGGCTTCGATTTCTCGCCATAAGGAAATCGGCACGATTACCGCCGTGGTTTCGCCGCGCTCGTCAGAGTGTACTCTCTCATCCGCCGCCAATCCCAATCCCCAAATAACCAATCCCCAGTGCGGGTTCACCCGATTTTCAGGTTCATTACGCTATGCTGGGCCAGATGCGAGCGTTGGCATTCACCCTGTTTGTGGCCTTGAGTCTTTCCGCGCAACAACAGTCCCCACCTGCCCAGCCTGCCGCCGCCGGCCAAGTGGCGCCTGGAGAAACCCTCACCATCAGTTTCGCCGACGCCTTGCAGCGCGCGCGCCAGTACGGAGCAGATTTACAGACCGCCAATATTGCCGCGCTCTTGGCCCGTGAAGATCGCATTCAGGCCAAGGCCGCGATGCTGCCGCAGACCCAGCAGGTGGACGAGTTCATCTACACGCAGCCGAATCACACTCTTTCCGGCGTCTTTGTGCCCAACGATGGGCCGCACGTCTACTATGTTTACGCGCAGGCGCATGAGGACCTATCGTATGCTCGCCGCGCCGAGTATCGTCGCACACAGGCCGCCGAAGCGATCGCGCAAGCCAAGGCCGGTCTGGCCGCGCGAGGCCTCTTTGCAACGCTGGTGCAGGAGTATTATGGGCTCGCGATCGCGCAACGCAAGATCACCAACGCGCAGCAGAGCCTCACCGATGCACGTGCGTTTCAAGACCTGACGCAAAAGCAGGAGCGAGGCGGGGAAGCGGCGCATGCGGACGTCATCAAGGCGCAATTGCAGACCCAGCAGCGTGAGCGCGACGTCGCCGACGCGCAACTGGCCATCGAAAAAGCCCGGCTCACCGTTGCAGTGCTGCTGTTCCCCGACTTCCAGCAGAATTTCAAAGTGGTGGACGATCTGGAGCAGACGCCTGCGCTGGAATCGTTCGAGGAGGTGCAGCAGCAGGCCCAGGTGAAAAATCCCGACCTCGAAATCGCGCAAGCTACCATACAACAGGAAGCGGCCGACGTCTCAGCAGCCCGCGCCGGCTATTTGCCCGCGCCATTCTTCGATTACTTCTACGGCATCCAGGCCAACCAGCTAGCCCATTACAACCGGGAACACGACACCAATATCGGTTCGGTTTTCGACGTGGGCGTGAATATTCCACTGTGGACCTGGGGCGCGGCGCAAAGTAAAGTACGTCAGGCGCAGCTCCGCCAGCAGCAGGCCAAGGTAGAGCTGAGCCTGGCTCAACGCCAATTGCTGGCGAATCTGAACTCGTTCTATCGTGAGGCGCAGCTGGCTCAATCGCAATTGGATTCGCTGCGCAATTCGCTGGCGCTTTCGGCCGAGAGCCTGCGACTCACCAATTTGCGCTACCAATCCGCGGAGGCGACAGCGCTCGAGGTGGTGGACGCGCAAAGCACGCTGGCGGCCGCGCGCAATGCTCTGGACGACGGGCTCTCACGTTATCGCATCGCAATCGCCAATCTTCAAACTCTGACGGGAAACTTCTGAACCTGATCGAAAACTGACCTATGCGGACGCTCCTAACATTGATCGCATTGGCCGCCTTGGCCGCCTGCTCCAAACCCAAGGAAGCCGAAACAGAAACTGTCGCGCCGGTTCAAGTAACCGAGGTGCAGCGCGATTCCATTAATCGCGTGGTCTCGGCCGATGGCATTCTCTATCCGCTGGATCAAGCCAACGTGATGCCCAAGATCAGCGCGCCAGTGAAGGAGTTCAAGGTCAAGCGCGGCGATCACGTGGCGAAAGACCAACTGCTGGCGACACTCGAAAACCGCGATTTGCAGGCGGCCGTGGCCGAGGCTAAGCAGCTCTATGAGCAGGCGCTCGCCACCCAGCGCACTACGAACGGAGCGCAGATCCCGGAAGATGCCACCAAGGCGCGGCAGGATGTTATGTCATCGAAGGAGGCGCTGGACGCCACGCAAAAGGTCTACGAAAGCCGCAAGCAGCTCTTTGAAGAGGGCGCGCTGGCACGCCGTTTAGTGGAAGAGGCCAACGTCGCTTATGTGCAAGCTCGCAGCCAGTACGATGTGGCTACGCAGCACATGCAAGCGCTGGATCGTGTCAGCCAGCCCGAACAAACCAAGGGCGCTGAAGCACAGGCGCAGGCGGCCAAAGCCCGTTATGATGCCGCCATCGCGCAACTATCGTATTCGGAAGTGCGCAGTCCTATTGCGGGCGTGATTGCCGACCGGCCGCTGTACCCTGGCGAGATGGCTGCGGCCGGAAGTCCGCTCGCCACCGTGGTGAACGTTTCCCGCGTCATCGCGCGCGCCAATGTTCCGGTGTCGCAAGCCGCGTCGGTGAAAGTAGGGGATACCGGCACTATTGCCCAAACGGAATCGGGAAATCAGGTGAGCGGCAAAGTTACAGTGGTAAGTCCGGCCGTGGATCCGAACAGCACGACGGTGGAAGTGTGGGTGGAAGCCGGCAATCCCGGAGAGAAACTGAAGCCCGGCGCCACGGTTCGCGTCTCCATCCTGGCCGAAACAATTACCAATGCCATTGTCATTCCTACCACGGCCCTGCTTCCCTCCGATGAAGGCGGCGTGCAAGTGATGGTGGTGGGCGCAGACTCCGTCGCGCACGAAAAGAAGGTGGATCTTGGTACGCGCGAGGCGGACAAAGTTCAGGTGGTGAAAGGGCTGGACGTGGGCGAAAAGGTAATCACCGGCGGGGGCGTGGGATTGGACGACGGAGCCAAAGTCAGTATCACGGCTGCACCCGCCGGCGATAAAGACGACGCTGGGAAGGACGACAAAGACGAGAAGCCCGCACCGGACGACAAGAAATGATCGACCAGCCGCCAACAGTGGAACCCCAGGTAACCGAACGCGCTGGCGCGGACCATTGGACCGCGCGGTTCGGCAAGTCGATCATCTTCGTCATTCTCACGATGGTAGGGGCGGGAATTTATCTCGCTTTCAACATTCCCATTGCGGTGTTTCCGGAAACCAATTTCCCCCGCATTGTTGTGGGCGTCGATAACGGCGTCGCGCCTATCGACCAGATGCTGGTCACCGTCACCCGGCCTATCGAGGACGCCCTCAACAGCGTGCCCGGCCTGGATCGTATCCAATCCATCACCAGCCGGGGATCGGTGGAGATCGATCTGTTCTTTTCCTGGAATGTGGACATGTTCCAGACGTTGGAACTGGTGAACGCGGCTCTGGCGCGCGTACAGTCGTCATTGCCGGCCACCGCTGCTGTCACTTCCAATCGCCTCACCTTCGCCGCTTTTCCCATCTTGGGGTACAGCCTGACGTCCAAGACTATTCCCCAAACCAGGCTGTGGGAAATGGCCACTTACGACATTAAGCCGCGCTTGAACCGCTTGAGCGGCGTGTCCACGGTGGTAGTGCAAGGCGGCCAGGAGCCCGAATTTGAAATCGAGCCCGATCCGGCCAAGCTGCTACAAACTTCCATCACTGTACCGACGCTGCTGGATGCGGTGAAGCGCAGTAACATGATCGATTCGCCGGGGTTGGTGGAGACCAATCATCAACTGGTGTTGAGCCTGGTGAGCGGCCAGGTGCACAACGCGGCGGACATTGCGAACATCGTGGTGAAAACCACGCCAGCCGGGATTCCCGTGCGCATCGGCGATCTGGGCACGGTGCACTCTTCGGTAAAACCGGTCTACACCATCGTGCGCGCCAACGGAAGCCCGGCCGTTCTACTGAATATCAATCGCCAGCCGGATAGCAACACGGTGCAGGTAGCCGACGAGGTGCACGCTGAGATCGACAGCATTCGCAAGGCGCTGCCCAAAGGCGTAATGATCGTGCCGTTTTACGATCAGTCGGATCTGGTGAAAGAATCCATCAACAGCGTGCGCGATGCCATCTTGATTGGATTGCTGCTGGCCGCTATCATTCTGGTGCTCTTCTTGCGCGATTGGGGCAGTTCGGTTGTCGCCGGCCTGGTGATCCCAGCCACCATTGCAGTCACATTCATCGCGCTGCGCGCGCTCGGGCAAAGCTTTAACCTGATGACCCTGGGCGGACTCGCCGCAGCCGTCGGACTGGTGATCGACGACGCCATCGTGGTTGTAGAAAACATCGTGATGCACCGCGACGCCGGCCAAAGCCGCGCCGAAGCTATTCGCAGCGCCATGCGCGAGATCCGCGTGCCACTGGTCGGATCTACGCTGACGCCCATCGTGGTATTTCTTCCGCTCATTTCCATCACCGGCGTCACCGGAACCTTTTTCCGCGCCTTGGCTGTCACGGTAGGTATGGCATTGCTCACTTCGCTTGCTCTGGCGCTGACGTGGACGCCGACGCTGAGCCATTATTTCTTGAGGAAACCCCGCCAGGGCGCGGCATCTCACGGGGAGGGCGAGCAGCGCGGATTGCTGGGCCGCGTCATTCGCTTCTATAGCCGCGTGCTACGAGTCGCGCTGGAACGGCCCTGGGCCACCGGCATCTTTTGTCTATTGCTGGTCGGGGCTTCCTATTTCTGCTACACCGCCCTTGGTTCCGACTTGCTACCCGAAATGGACGAGGGTGGCTTCATTTTGGATTACATCGCACCGGCTGGCTCCTCGCTCGCCGATACAGACCGCCTTTTGAACCAGGTGCAAAAAATTCTTCAGGATACCCCGGATGTCGAAAACACATCGCGGCGCACTGGTCTGCAACTGGGGCTGGCCACGGTCACGGAAGCCAACACCGGCGATTTTACGGTGAAGCTGAAGCCGAGTAAATCCCGCCGCCCCATTGACGACGTCATCGCCGACGTGCGCAAACGCGTGACAACCCAAGTGCCCACGCTTGACGTCGAGTTTGTGCAACTCTTGCAAGATATGATTGGCGATCTTACCAGCGCACCGGAACCGATCGTCATCAAGATGTTCTCAGAGAACGCCGACTTGTTGAAGCAGTGGGGGCCGCGCGTGGGCGATGCGATCAAGAAGATCCACGGCGTGGTGGATGTTAAGAATGGGGTTGAAGACACCGTTAGCGGGCCGGCCATGGAGTTTCATGTCGATCCCACGGTGGCGGCACGCTCCGGATTTTCGCCCGATGAGGTGGAACTGGACACCAGCGCTATCCTGCAAGGCGAGCCCGCGGCCGCGCCGGTGGTAGTCAACGGTCGCGCTTACACTATCCGCGTTCGATTTCCCGATTACACGCGTTCGTCCGTCGAAGCCATCCGCAACACGCTTCTGTCTAGCCAAACCGGCAGCCGGGCCACGTTGGGCTCGCTCGCGACAGTGGAAGAATTGCCCGGTCAAACGGAAATTCGCCGCGAAAATCTGCAGCGCATGCTGGCGGTCACAGGACGTCTGGAAGGCGTGAATCTGGGCGCCGGTATCGTCGCGGTGAAGAAAACCGTAGCGGATCTAAACATTCCTGCCAGCATTCGGATCGTCTATGGCGGCGGTTACGAGGAGCAGCAGAAGTCGTTTCGCGATCTCGCCGTGGTATTGGTATTGGCAATCCTGCTGGTATTTACCGTTCTACTCTTCGAGTTCGGCAACTTCGGCGCACCCATCGCGATTCTGTCGTCGGCTTTGCTCTCCACTTCTGGTGTTTTCCTGGCGTTGCTGATTACCGGAACAACCTTCAACATCTCATCGTTCATGGGCCTGATCATGGTGGTGGGCATCGTGGCGAAAAACGGAATTTTGCTGTTGGATGCCGATCAGAAATTCCGTTCCGAAGGCGCCCGGCCTGAGCAAGCTATGATTCTGGCCGGGGAGCGCCGTCTTCGCCCCATTCTGATGACCGCTCTGGCCACCGCGGCCGGTATGATCCCGCTGGCGCTGGCTTTCGGCGCGGGGTCGCAAATGCTGCAGCCGCTGGCCATCGCTGTGATCGGCGGAATCGCTGCCTCGATGATCCTCTCGCTTATCGTGACGCCTGCAGTGCACTACTATTTGCAGAAGAAGGACTAAAAGGATGCGGCGGCGATGCGATCCGTCATCGCCATCAACATCGACAGCAAAACGATCAGACCCACGTACTGCATCAGAATAACGTTGTCGTCCTCGGCTGGATAGTCGCGGCTGAAGAGCCGGTAACCGGCGCCCAGCGCGATCAACAGCAGAATGGTTTGGTGCGAGAAGGCCCAAATGGCGATGGCTACGCCTCCCGCAATGGCACGCTGTTTTCTGGTCAGCGCGCGAAATCCGCGACCGCCATCCAACTGCCAGATGGGAAGAAGATTGAACAAGTTCAGCCAAGCGGCGGTGTGCGCGATGGCGTACCAGACCGGAAGACCGGTAGCAATGGCCGCGAGCCATGCCGCGATTGCCGAGCCTAATCCCCAGATGGGACCGGCCAAACCCACGCGCGCGTCTTCGCCCACGTTGCCCGGATACTGCTTCATTCGCACGAATGCGCCGAAAAATGGAATAAACATCGGCGCGCTGGCCGCGATGTTGTATTTGCGCAGCGCCATGACGTGACCCATTTCGTGAATATAGATGGACATTACGAAGCCGAGCGCGAATCGCCAACCGAACAGCGACCAATACACGGCGAAGAACGCCAGCATGCTGACGAGAGTACTGAGCTTGGTCAACCCCAGCAGCAACAGTTTGAATTTCGAGAGGGTGACCAGCAAGAACGTGCCGATGGGCCCCAGCTTTGCAAGCCATTTCTTCCAGGCGTTCTTATCGGAAAGCTGCAGATCGATGTTTTCGATGCGCGTCTTCGTGAGGCGATATTCTTCGGAGTCCGGAGGAAGCAGCTCCAGCGCTTTCATCCAAGCCTGCCTGGCGCCCTGCCAATCGCGGGCCTGTCCAGCCAGTTTGGCATGCTCCACCAGCGCGTCAAACTCCTGCTGCCGGCTGAGTGTCATAGTTGATCGAACAGGTCGCCTAGGCGGATGGAAAAGCCGGGGATCAAGCTGGATTCGAAGATGCCGTTTTCATCGAGATTTGCGGCGCGGCTATCGGAAAACAAGAATCCTCTTCGCGAATCAGTGTCGAGAATCCATACTTCCTTTGTGCCGCATTTACGATACCGGTCCGCCTTCTTTACGAGCTTCTTGAACGAATCATTCTCCGACACGATTTCAATTGCCAGATCGGGGACGAATCGTTGGACGCGCCGCTGTGCCTCGCACAACCTCAGCTTCTCCGGACCAAAGAAACTTATATCCGGCCCATGAGCGTTTCCTCCGAAGTCAAACTCCTGCTCGGAAACGATCTCACCAAGACCGTTCTTCCTAACATAGTCGCGTAGCAGCGATATGACGGCATCCCGAAGCCGATTGTGAATCAGCGTGTTTCCGGACACGTCCACCAATTTTCCATCTTCCAACTCGTGATTCAACGCGAGCTCGTCTGGAAGCCGTTCGAAATCATCGATAGTCAGTGGGCTGACGAGCTGCATAAACCTATTTTAGCTCCACCACCGTAGCCCCCGTTCCACCCTCAGCCGGCGTGGCTGGATAGTACTTTTCTACATGCGGATTTGTTGCCAGTAATTCGCCGATGACTTTCTTCAAAATACCCATTCCGTGGCCATGTACTATGCGCACGCGGTCCACCGACGCCATCGAAGCGGTATCCAGAAACTTATCCACTTCCTCGCGAGCTTCTTCCGCTCGTTTTCCAATGACGTTTATTTCGCGATAGGTAACATCCCAGCGCGGCCCGGCATCGTAGGAAACATTTTTGGGCAATCGTGTGGTCTCAGGCGCCGCAGGCAAAACTTCCTCCACGTCGTCGGTGCTCACTTTCATGCGCATCAAGCCCGCTTCTACCTCGAGCAAGCCTCCCGAGAGTTTGCGCTTCACCCGCGCCGGCTCGCGCACGCCCTTCAGCCGCACTCGTGCGCCTTCCTCAATGGGAATGAAACGCTGCTGTTGTGGTGTGGGCGCTTCCCCGAACACGGCCACGCGAGCTTTCTCTTCAAATTCGCGTTTCGATTTCGCGACGCGACGCTCCGCCTGCTCCGCCGCTTTGCGTTGCTCCGCCCCGGCGAGCACCTTCTGGATGGTTTCTTGGGTTTGCGCTTCAAATTCGGCGAGGGCGGATCGTAGGCGCTCATCCAGTTCTTTGAATTTCGCTTTTTCGCGCTGCTCAAACTCTTTGGACAGGGTCTGCTCTCGTACTTCCAAAGCCTGCCGCTGCTCGCGCAAATCCTGCTCTTCGATCGCCGTCCTGCGTAGCCGCTGGTGGAGTTCATTCAGAAACATCGCGATATCGCGGTCGCTAGTGGACATACGCTGGCGCGCCCGAGCAATGAGGTCTTCTGAAAGGCCTAAACGGCTGGCGATATCCAGGCCAGCGGATTTGCCGGGCGCGCCCAGCTGCAGAACATAAGTAGGCTGCAGCGTTTTTTCGTTGAATCCCATGGACGCGTTTACAACGCCTTCTGTAGTCGCACCAAAAATCTTGAGCGCCAACAAGTGAGTGGACGCGAAGGTGAACGCCCCATGCGCGCGGAACGATTCCAGAATCGCGACGCCGAGCGGCCCGCCCTCTTCCGGATCGGTCGCGCGGCCCAGTTCATCCAGCAATACCAGCGATTGCGGCGTGACTGTCTCCAGCATCTCGCGCACCCGCGCGATGTGCCCGGAAAAGCTGCTGAGGCTCTCTTGAATCGATTGCTGGTCGCCTATTTCAGCCAGCACCTGCTCGAACACCGGAAACTCCGCTTCGGCGGCGGTCACAGGCAGAGCCGCTTGCGCCATCAACGCCAGCAGCCCGACGGTCTTCATCGAAACTGTTTTGCCGCCCGTGTTGGGCCCGCTGATCAGCAGCGTTCGCTGCTTTTCGTCGAGGGCGAGCGAAATGGGAAGAATCGGTTTCTTCTGGCGGCGCAGCACGTCTTGAAGCAATGGATGCCGGGCATCCCGGAGCACCAGACGCCGGTCTCTCTCCGGACTAAAGCGCGGAATAACGCAATCGAAATCGGACGCGAATTCGGCCTTAGCGAACAGCAAATCCAGCCGGCCGATCGCGGCGACCAGGGCTTGAATCTGCGGGCCATTCGTTCTCAACAGCTCCGTCAGCTCGCGCAGAATGCGCGCTACCTCGCGCTGCTCTTCCTCGCGCAGCCGAACCAGTTCGTTATTCAGATCGATGGTATCGAGCGGCTCCACAAACAGCGTATGCCCGCTACTGCTCGCGCCATGAATGACGCCATAAACCTTGCGCTGCTGGCCTGCCACCACCGGCACCACGAAGCGATCGTTGCGCAGCGTGATGAACTCTTCCTGCAGCGTGCCGTCGTCTCGATGAGTCTTCAAGAATCGCTCGAGCGAACTTTGGATCTGCCTCTGCTGCCGTTCGATGTCCCTGCGCAGGCGATGCAAGGCGACGCTGGCATCGTCGGCCACTGTGCCATCGGGAAGTATTTTGCCCCGCACGTCGCGAAGTATTGGGCGAGGGTCCGCGGTTGCCGCCACCTGAGCAGCCAGTCGCGGATATCTTTCGCCAGCCAGATTCAATGCGACGCGCACTTCGCCCGCCTCTTCGATCAGCCTGGCTAGGTCTAGGATCTGTTTGGGCTCAAGCATGGCGCCTTCGATGCGCAGAATGGTGAGCGCCGGGGCGACATCGGGAATGGAATTGAACCGCAGCCGAATGGCTGACCCGCGCGCCGCCGCTTGGGGCTGACGCGATGCGCCCTGATAGGCAATGGCTTCCGCCACGTCCGCCAACGCGCTTTCCAATATCGCGCGATCGGTGTGCGGCTGCAGCTTTTCCAATTCCGCCCGTCCCAGCGGACTGCCAACGTAGCGCCCCACCAGTTCGCGCAGCGGTTCGAATTCCAATAAATCAGCGCTGAAGTTTTGCAAAGGCTCTCTCGATCACGCCCAGCGTGCCTTCCGTCAGACGGAACTGGCGAAGGTTCTCTTCCGCCACCCATTCCACACCGCTGGCATCGCTCGCAGCGATGGGTTCACCACTCAACCGGCGGCACAGATAATCGATCAAAACGTAGTGATACTCGGGCTTCCCTTCCCTATCTGGAATGATGCGCTCGAAGATTTCGAACATTAAGTACGGTTCCACGTCCAGCCCCGTCTCTTCCGCCACTTCGCGACGGATTCCTTCTTCCAGCCTCTCGCCCGTTTCGACAATGCCGCCCGGGATAGACCAGTAGCCTTTGAGCGGCTCCTTGCCCCGTTCCACCAGCAGGATCTTGCCGTCTTCGAATATCAGCGCACCAACTCCCAGGAACGGACGCGTTGGATAACGCCGCGTGTCGGCTTCGATAAGAGCACCGGTGTTAATACGCGATCCCTTTCACGTCTAACCGCGCGCGGAAAACCGAAGTCCGAGCCGTGATGTAAAGGGACCCTAAGTCCGGATCGCCAAACGCGCAGTTCGATGGAGTCTCATCGGTATGAATGGTCCCGAGCGGCTTGCCTTGTGGCGAATATACCTGAATCTGATTCGCGGCTAGATACAGATTGCCTTTTTCGTCGACGCAAATCCCGTCGGGCACGCCCTCAATTCCCGAGATCAGCGTGCGTTCATTTGAAGCACCACCGCTCTTATCCAGATCGTAGGCGCGCACGTTCTTCTCGTCAGAATTGCTGACGTAAAGCGTACGGCCGTCGGGCGCCAGGGCTATACCGTTCGGCCGCCCTTGCGGTTTTGCAATCACGTCCAATTCACCTTTGCGCGAGATGTGAAAGACGCCGAAGAAGTCCAATTCGCGCGTATCCTGCTGGTTGCCGAAGGCTGGATCTGTAAAGTAGACGTCGCCCTCTTTGCGAACCGCCAAGTCGTTCGGCGCGTTTAGCCTCTGGCCCTGCCAGCGCTCCGCCAAAATTTCCACTTTGCCCTTTTTATCCGTTCGCGTCACCCGCCGGGAATGACTTTCGCAGGTATAAAGACGCCCTTGCGCATCGAATCGATTGCCGGTCGCGCCACTGGAGTTTTCCCGATAAACGCTGGCCGGCTGCCCCGCCGTGAACTGCATCAACTTGTTGTTCGGAATATCGCTAAACACCAGGAAACCCATCGGCGACCATGCGGGCCCCTCCGCGAATGCGTATCCGGTGGCCACCTTCTGAATCTCGATAGCGGCGAAGTCCTGAGCAGCGCCGCTCCAGGCCAGCATCAAAATCGCTAAGAACAACCGCACGTACCGATAAGGTTATCAGAGGAACATGCGGCAAGTTCCATAGCCCGGCTAGTACAAATGCCTCAGTCCGCGATGCCGGGCGACTGCGCGCTCCGCGTAAAATTGGGATACAATCTGCCAATGGCTCGCACCAAACAGTACGCGGCGCGCCTCGCTGTTGCCATTTTTGCGTGCTCCCCCTGTTGGGCGTTCCAGGCGTCCGGCGTTGATACCGCGGTTTCCATTCTTCCCCGTTTCCGGCCAGTGATCTCGTCTGGCCAAACCATTTTTCCAAAGGCTGACATTCGCGTCGATTCAGCCCTGGTCTTAGTGCCCGCTCAGGTGACGAACGTGGTGGGCACTCCGGTCACCGATCTGCATAAGGAAGACTTTAGAGTTTTCGAGGACGGCGTAGAGCAGCCCATTACGAATTTTTCGCGCGACGACGCGCCGCTCTCCATTGGATTGCTGTTCGATATCAGCGGCAGCATGCGAAACAAGATCAAGAAGGCTACCGAAGCGGCGGCGGCGTTTTTCAAAACATCCAATCCGCAGGACGAGTTTTTTCTGATCGAGTTTAGCGACCGGCCGAAACTGACGGTTCCATTCACTTCGGACCCGGATGAAGTTTACGATCGAATCGCCCATGCCAAGCCTTTCGGGCGCACCTCGCTGCTAGACGCCATACATATGGCCATGGGCGAAATGAAGCACGCGCAGAATACGCGCAAAGCTTTGGTAATCGTTTCCGATGGCGGGGACAACCGCAGCCGCCACACCGAGCGCGAGATCAAGAACGCTATGCTCGAATCGGATTTGCAAGTCTACGCCATGGGTATCTTCGATCCTTTGGACACCGCGAAGCATTCCATCGAAGAACAAAATGGACCTAAGCTGCTGGAAGAACTCGCGGACCAAAGCGGTGGACGTGAGTATCCGGTATCCAGCTTGGATGACCTGCCTTCCATCAGCGCCCGGATTGGCGATCAGCTTCGGAACGAATACTTACTCGGCTACACGCCGCAGAACTCCGAGCGCGATGGAAAGTACAGGATTATCAGCGTAAAAGTAACTCCGCAGGCGCAGATACCCGATTTGCGGGTTTATCATCGCCACGGATATTATTCGCCTGGCCTATAGCGAAGCGCTGTTACCAGCCGCGTGCCGTTATTCATGAAGATATGCACGTAGCGCGCTTCGGCGAAGACTTTGCCGTGCCATTTCGTTCCTAGAGCCGCGCCCATGCCCGCATTCCATCCCGGCTTGTTCACCGAATAGGCATCCCCGAAAGCAGGAACAACCAACGGGAAAGAGCCAGCAAAGGCATTGGATACTGCGCCCGTCGGCGCTGAGAACTGCTGGTACCAATGGTAAAGTCCGCCGCCACCGATGGCGTTCTTCGGAGTAAGGTGGACAATCGGATCGACGGTGGCGGAGAAAATGTGAACGTCGCCGCCCGGGAATCCGCTGGTGCCCAATGCGGTCCCGTTCATGCCGAGCGAATTGTAATCGAGCTGCACCATCGTGCCAATGTAATTTGGGAGAAGTTGTAGCCGACGCCACCTTGTACATTCCATCCATCATTCAGAAATCTACCGGTGTTAGCTCCAATAACTTCGGTCTAAGCTGCGGTATTGAACGGCTTCGGCGAGGTGCTTGGCGGAGATACCTTCAGACCGGTCGAGATCGGCGATGGTGCGGGCAGCTTTGAGGATGCGATCATGGGCGCGCGCGCTCAGGCCCATGCGACGCACCGCCATTTCGAGCATTCGCTCGCCAGCTTCGTCCAGCGCGCAGAAGCTTCGGAGCAGGCGCGCGGGGATGCGGGCATTATAGAATCCACGGCGGCGCTGGATGGCACGAGCGGCTTCCACTCGAAGGCGCATTTCGGCGGACGTCGCTCCGTGATCGGCGCCGCGCAGCTCTTTGTATGCCACCGCCGGAACTTCTACGTGAAGATCGATACGATCGAGCAGCGGTCCGCTTACTTTGCTCAAGTAACGTTGAATGATCGCACCAGTGCAGCGGCATTCACGTGTGGGATCTGAGAAGTAACCGCAGGGGCAGGGATTCATCGCACCAATCAAAATGAAGTCGGACGGGAACGAAAGCGTCATGTTGGTACGGGCCAGGGTGACGGAGGATTCTTCGATGGGCTGGCGCAGCATCTCCAGGACGTTGCGCGGAAATTCAGGCAGCTCATCCAAAAACAGAACGCCGTTATGCGCCAGGCTGACTTCGCCGGGACGAGGCGTTCCAGAGCCGCCTCCGATGAGTCCCGCGTCCGATACGGTGTGATGGGGCGCGCGAAATGGCCGGCGGCCCAACAATCCGACGCCGCGCGGAAGTAGCCCCGCGACGCTGTGGATCTGGGTGGTCTCGATGGATTCTTGAAAGGNNCGAGCATCGTTTTGCCGGAGCCCGGCGGGCCGATCATCAACACGTTGTGGCCGCCCGCCGCCGCTACTTCGAGAGCCCGCTTGGCGCTGGTTTGGCCGCGGACATCGCGAAAATCGGAGAGTGGTTCTTCGGAGGAATTCGCTTCGGCGGCGCTAGCTGAGGTAGGCTGGAACCGATCGGGCTGATTGAGGTAGTNNACAGATGCCGCATCCCGAACACTTGCACACCTTCGGCGACTGCAGCCTCGGCGGCGTTGTCGGCGGGCACCAGCAGATTCGGGATCCCTTGTCGGCGGGCGCAAACGGCCATGGAAAGCGCGCCACGCACCGGCCGCAGGCTGCCATCGAGCGAGAGTTCGCCCACCAGCATGTGCGCGTCTGACCGGGCGACGGTTCCCATGGCGCCCAGAATGCCCAACGCCATCGGAAGATCGAACCCCGCGCCTTCCTTGCGGACGTTGGCGGGCGCCAGGTTGATGGTGACGGATTTATTCGGGTATCCAAAACCGGAATTCATGAGCGCCGATTTGATACGCTCGCGGCTTTCGCGGACTGCTGTATCGGGCATGCCGACGGTGATGAAATCGCGCGCGGTTCCGCCCGCGTACATATCCACTTCCACGTCGATCAGGTGCGCTTCGATTCCAAAGACAGCCGCGCTGCGGGTCCGGAAAAGGGCCATTAAAGAGCAAGTGGCTATTCGACCGAAAACGTCTCGCGCGTTTCGTACATCTGCTGGCCCAAATTATCTCGGACCGCGAGCACGATGGTGTACTTTCCGAGCGGCTGATCTTTGGCGAGATTCAGATTGAGCTCGCCCGGCTGGTAACGCTGTGGATAATAAGTCTCGATTTTTTGATTGGCCGCTTGCGGTTCGGTGTAAGCCACCGAGCCGTCTTCGCGCAGCACGGTGAGGCCATACTCGATATCCACCTGGTTCTTTGCGCCGAGTTTGTAGCCCGTCATGTCGAAGCGCGCCCACACCGCGTCGCCCGGCCGATAAGCGGCAACGGGCAAAGGCTTCACGTCGTCTTCACTGCGCAGGAAACGGAAATTGCGAACCACCAGCGTATCGCTCGGAACGACCTCGCGGCCTTTGATATGGAAAACGGCGCTCTTTTCGATATTGGCTTTGGCCAGTTCATCGGACAGCTTGATCAGAACCGTGTATTCGCCGCTATCGGCAAGAGGTGGAACGACGATGGTGTCGCGGAGCTTCGGCGTCCAGTTTTTGTCCTCCTGCGTGACGGTGGTCTCGACTTTGCCCTCCTGAATGGGCTTCAGCAATGCTCCGCTTTTATCATGGACTTCGACCTGGAATTTCAGAGAGACGTTTTCCTTGCCGTAATCGTCGGGCTTGCCGGCCTTGCGATAGCCCTCGGCCCGGCAACTGAAGTACACGGTTTCGCCTGGGATGAAATCCTCGTCGGAGGCTTCGGGAGGGCCGTCCTCGCTGCGCGCGAAGACAGGATGCACGATCGCGAGCGGTTTCTCGGCAGCCATGCCGAGGCAGCCCGACGCGAGAACCAGAACTGCGGCTAGCGATTTCACGCCTATTCCACCACTGTACTCCAGCCGCGCCGCGAGAGGTCCCAATAGATGACGGCCCCTGCCCCCAGGCCCATGGCGAGAAGAAGAGAGCCGATCGCAAAATCTTTCAAAAGCAATTTGCCGGTGCCGAACAGAATGCCGTAGATAAGCAGGCAGCCGCAGATCCAATCGAGCAAATTCGAGAGACCGCCGGTGGAGGGGCGGACGTCGGGAGCCAGACGGGCAATGGGACGCCAGCCAGCGGCGGAGGGATGAGTGCGGCGATAGAAGGCGACGAGGGTCTCCTTCGATTCCGGCTGCGTCAGGAAC
>PKZC01000450.1 GCA_003132905.1 Bryobacterales bacterium
CCGCCCATCTTGAGATCGATCTTGCCGGACGCTGACAACAGAGCGTCCCAAATGCCCTCCGCCTCCATGCGCCTGCGGTTTGCGCGCCAATAGAGCCGGTTATCGGAATCCTTAGCGGCATCGGCTTCCACTACGTTGGAACTGAGCTGGTAAGTTCGCGACATCAGGATTTCCTTGGTCAGTTTTTTCCAGGACATCCCATCTGCCACAAATTCAGTAGCCAAGTATTCCAATAGCTCAGGATTTGTGGGCCGCTCGCCCGCCACCCCGAAGTTGCTGGGCGTATCGACAATGCCGGTACCCATGTTCCAACGCCAGATGCGATTCGCGATCACACGCGTGCTGATGGGCTGCGCCAGAATGTCCTCCGCCAGCTCCAGCCGTCCGCTGCCATTGGTGAATTTCTTGGGCTCGCCCTCGGAGAAGACAGTGAGGAAGGCTCGCGGAGCATCCTCGCCGAAGCTGTACACATTGCCTCGGACGAATACCTTCAGGTCCACCGGCTCCTTGCTATCTTCCAGCCCGTAGACATACGGATATGGCGGCGGCAGGGCCTTCTTAAAGGCCTCCAGATCTTCGCGCATGTGTTTGATGTGCGCCTGGAAGTCCGCGTTCAGACGTTTCTCCAGCGCCCAATCGGTCAGCTTGAATAGTCCCGATGGACGCTTGTCGAGCGTGGTTACGCCCGGAAGTTCCGACAGATCCTCCTGGAACAGATCCACCCAGAGGTAGCTCTGATCGCGGTCCAGGCCTTTCAGTTCGATCAGGTAAGGATTGAGCTTGCGCTTGATCCCGTTGGGCAACAGATCGAACTTCTCCTCTTCCTTGTACTTCGCGAGGGCCGCATCTTCTTTCTCCTTCACTTTGGCGTGCAGCTTGTCGACTTCAGCCGCCTTCATATAAAAGTCGTGCGCCAGGGCTTTCGCTTCGTCCATCGTTCCGCCCCGCGCGATCATTTCCTGCCAGGGCTTCATATAGTCGTAGTTGACGGGCTTTTTCTTCAGGAAACGCACCCAGCGTTCCAGCATCTCCGAATCCAGTTTTGCGTCTTCCGAGATGCTGGCCACCGTGGCGTTCTTCTCTTTGCCCACTCGATATGCCGCAATCATGTAGTCTTCTGTTTGAGCGAACAGAGTTTGTGCGTACAGGTCGGAGGCTTGATCCAGGAAGGCCTTAAGCGCCTTCTCTTTGTCTTCGAGTTCGGTCTTCTTTTTCTCGCTCTCGTCCACCACGGACTTAGGCACCAACGGATATTCGTGATAATTCGTGCTGGCGAACACGCTACCCATGGCGTAGTAGTCTTTTTGAAGGATGGGATCGTACTTGTGATCGTGGCAGCGGGCGCAGCCAACGGTCAGGCCCAGAAACGTTTTCGACGTAGCGTCGATCTTGTCGTTCCATTCGTCGGCGCGCTCAATGGGCGGCGGACTGTCGTTGAACGCCCAGACGCCTAGACCGTTCATAGCCACGCCCGGGAGCACTTTTGGCCGCAGCTTTTCATCCATCAGATCGCCGGCCAGCTGGGCCTTCACGAACATGTCGTAAGGCATATCTTCGTTCATGGATTTCACCAGCCAGTCGCGGAATACGTAGGCGTTGGGATAGCGCTCTACGCGGTCCGGCTCCTGGGCGACGCGGTAATCGTCTTCGCCATAGCGCACCAGATCCATCCAGTGGCGCGCCCACATTTCGCCGTAGTGGGGCGAGGCTAGTAATCGGTCAACCACTTTCTCGTACGCATTGGGAGACTTGTCCGCCTCAAAAGCCTGAACCTCTTCGTAGGTGGGGGGAAGGCCGGTCAAATCGTAAGTGACGCGGCGCAGCAGCGTGCGGCGGTCGGCCGGAGGCGCAGGTTTCAGATCGTCTTTTTCCAGAAGCGCCAGGACGAACTTATCGATATTGTTGATCGGCCAGGACGCATCCTTCACTTTGGGAACTTCCGGGCGTTTCAACGGTTGGAACGACCAGAAATTGCGGCGTCCAGCGGTGATGAAGTTCTTCGACGATTTCGGGGAGTCATCGGCTGGCCAATAGGCGCCCTCCTTGATCCAACTCGTTAAATCCGCGATCTGTGCTTCAGACAGCGGAGTGCCACCACGCGGCATGCGCGTATCGCCGTCCGTCGATTTGATTTTGCTGATGATTAGGCTTTTATCCGGATCTCCGGGCACCAGCGCCGCGCCGGACTTGCCGCCTTTCAGAATGCCTTCCCGGGAGTCAAGCCGCAGACCCGCCATCATGGAATTGGTGTGGCACGCAAAACATTGCTGCGCCAAGACCGGCCGAATGTGATTCTCGAAGAATTCTTTCTTCTCCGGCGTAAGGTCCTGTGCTTGCCCTGCGGCAACAAACGAGGCGGCAAGCAAGGCGACTGCGAATCGGTTCATCTGGTATCTCCTCAACAAAACAAAACTGCGGTTAAAATTCATAGCGCATAGCAAACTGCATCACGCGCGGTGGCGTGGTGTTCTGGTATTCGCCAAAAGTAGTCGGATTGAAAAGTTGCAAGCTCGGTTGAGTAAAGTTCACGTTGTTTAAGGCGTTGAAGGCTTCCCCGCGCAATTGCAGATGGTGACCTTCCCAGGGCAGGTTGAACTGCTTGGACAGCGCGACGTCCATGTTGAATGCGCCCGCGAGCCGCACAATGGCGCGTTCTCCTGTACTTCCGGGCCACTGGTCGACGAAGTTGTTAGCCAGCGCGGTGGACGAGAACAGGCTGGGATTGCCTTGCGCATCGGTGCCTTGATGTTCCTGGAACGGTGCGATGGGAATAGCGAGGGAGTTCATGTCGTAATTCGTGTTCCAGGCCAGCGTGCCTTGGATAATGGAAGGCAGGCCGCTGTGATAGCGAATGATGCTGGAAAGCTGCCATCCGCCGACGATCTGATTGAGCCAGCCCGGCGGATTACCCAGGAGCATCTTGCCCTTCCCCACCGGCAATTCATAAAGAAAGTTCGCCGTGATGTTGTGCCGTATGTCGAAGTCTGAGGAGCCGCGGAATTGCTCTTGGTCGTAAATATTCTGGATGGCGGCGCCCTGTGCGCCCGCGGCGCTTTCGGCCGTTGAGCCGTTGTCGATGGAATGGGAAAGGGTGTAGTTGAAATCAAAGGAGAACCCCGAGCTATACGCCCTGCGGATGGTCAGCGTACCCCCGTGAAACTGCGCCTCCCCTGCGTTCATCCACATCGGATCTCCACTGCCTTGACGTGCGAAGAACGTGAAACACCCAGTGCGGCTCATACACGTGCCCGGTGTATTGCCATAGAAATTCACCAGGCGATCCATGGTGTGCAGCGTGTCCAGATAGCTTCCGTTGTAGACACCGTAAATGGCGTAGAGATAATTCGCAGAAGCACTTCCGTTGAAGAAGTAGTTTTTCAACCCCCCAAACATGCTTTCGACGAAGGGATCGCTGGGTACCAGCGACGGCTTACTCATCACCTCATTCGCAATCAGGCTGGGATTTACGCTTAATCCGGCGGACGTCTGCGATGCAAGTGAATCGAAATCCTGCCGGAGAGCCTGCATGCCTTGCGTCCAGGTCTGGCCCGAAACTGGATCCTTGAAGTCCTCCAACGCGGTGAAAACGTCGCCTTGCACCAGCAGACGATGGGAGAGCCGCCCGATATAGCCTGCTTCGATCGTCAGTTTGCCGGGAAGCTGGCGCGCAAACGTCGCATTGAGAACATAGGAGTAAGGCGCCTTCAAATCCGTAGCGATGCCGGTATAGGAGCCCGCAATCGCGTGAATATCGGCCGGCGTGTACGGGAACCCTCCGGTGGGCGCCGGTGCCTGTGCGGGATCTGTTCCGTTGTAGCGCGGCGACGTGGTGAAGTCGTAGGACGTCAGGTTATTCAGATTTGTAGAAAGACCCTGCGCACCGAACGTATCGTACTGCGTGATGAGAGCGCTTCCGAAATGGTCGTACATGATGGACCCACCCGCGCGAAAGACTCCGCTTTTGCCAAAGATTTTGCCGATAATGCCGTCTTTGTCAGTTGGTGCGTACGCGATTCCTATGCGAGGCGAGAAGTCGAGATTGTCAGGGCTATACCAACTCGGCTTCCCGTTCACCGGACCGTTCAGCACGTAAGTCAAAGTCGGGTTTGGATCCGCGTTGCCGGGCACGCCGATAGAAGCCAGGTACTCCCGTTGGTCGAACCAATCTTGTAAAGGCTGCGTGGTGCCAACCTGCAGCCCTTTTGTTTCGTACGGAGGCCGTTCGTTGCTGTAGTGCAGTCCGTAGTTGATGGTCAGGTCCTTGCGGGCGCGCCAACTGTCGCCGACATAAGCGTCGTAGCCGTTGATCGCAAAATTACGGATTTGAGGAGCACCTTGGGGAAGAACGCTGCCGTCATGCGCAAACTGATAGGTGATGCTCGTGTTGTTGATCAATCCCAGAATTTCGCCCATGGCGCTGGCAACTGTCGACGGGGCTGCCAGTGCCAAATTCGGATTGCCCGTCTTGGCCTGCAGATAGTTCTGTATATCGGTGTCGATGTCCTCGCCGAGACCAACCGCGGAGCCAACGCCGAATCCGTAGTTGGCGAAGGAGTTGGTGTAACTGGTGCGATTGTTCCGAATAATGCGGTAATTGATGCCAGCGGTGACGGTGTGTTTCCCTTTTGTCCAGGTGAGATCGTCTATGAGATTAGTGGTGGGGATTTCGCGGGTTTGCGCGCGCGCTTGGTAATTGTAGAGCTGCGAGAGGTTGTCATCCGTCAGACTGACCCCAGGGACGCCCGTAGTTTGCACGCCCTGCCGGGTGAAGCCGTACCGCATTACATTCACCAGATTGGGCTTGATGACGTAGGTGTACTGCGCGGCCAGCCCTTTGCTGTTGTCCAGGATTTGTGACGCTGACGATTGGTTAGGAAATTCGGCAAGCCCCGTGGTACCGACGCCGTAGTAAACGTTGTTGAGAATGGTGTCGCGATCGCGCGTTGAATTCGAAAGAGTACCGCGGATCGAGAGCGTCTGCTTGGCCGCGCTGTCCAGGATGAAGTCCATCTTGCCCACGTAAGCGCGGTCGTCTCGATGATCTGGAGCATTGAAGCGGTAGCCAGAGAAGTTCAGTCCTCCATCGGCCCCAATCGAGGGGTTGTTACCAACCGGGTACTGCTGCAGAATATTCAGCATGGGGGCATTGACTCCCAAATGCAGCGGGTCGATTTGCTGAATGGCTTGCGGCGACAACGAATAGACCGACCCGTCGGTCGTCTGGACGTTGATGATGCCTTGTTTCATGCTTTCGCTCGGCACGTCGCGGATTTGCGATACTCCGCTGGCGTCCAGGCGGCGCTCGTAGTTGAGAAAGTAGAATGCGCGATCTTTCTTGATGGGCCCGCCGAGTGAAGCGCCGAACTGATTGCGGACCAGCGGCTGGCGAGGGACGTCCGACGCATTGTTGAAGAAAGTGTTGGCCGACGTAATCGTATTGCGGTTGTACTCGTAGGCCGATCCGTGCAGCGAGTTAGTGCCGCTCTTAGTGATGAGCGCCACTTGCCCGCCCGAAGATCGTCCTTCCGCGGCGCCTTCTCCTGCCACGGTTACTCGAAACTCTTGGACGGAATCCAGCGGAATCGGAAGAACCGAAGTAAATCCAGCGTCGTTGGTAGCGCCATTCGCATTCGAGCCTTGGGAATCCACCACGCTGCCCGCGATTCCAGCATCCTGGTTGTCGTTCACGTCCACGCCATCCAACGTGATGTTGTTCTGGTCGCGCCTGGCGCCCAAAACTTCTCCGGTCGGGCTAACGCCCGGCTGCAGGCTCAACAGCTCGACTACGTTGCGGGTCTGCAATGGCAAATGGCGGACTTGGTTCTCGTTGAAGCCGATGCCGACGGAAGCGTTGTCTACGTTGATGGTTGTGGTACTGGCTTCGACATTTACCGACTCAGCGACGGAAGCAACGTCCAGCGTCAAATTCAATAGGGCCGGCGTGTTCACCTGCAACTGCACTCCACGCTGCGTGAGAATTGAGAACCCCGGTTTCTGAACGGTTACGGTGTAGGTGCCGGGCGGCACTTGAGCGAACTGATATTCGCCCGCTGCGTCGGTCGTAATATTACGGCGCAGTCCGGTGTCCGTGCGCACCAGTTCGACTACTGCGCCAGGCACCACGCCCCCTTGGTTATCTTTGACCTCGCCGCGCACCGATGTGGTTGCGTCTTGCCCCCACGCCGCCGCTAGACATCCGAGAAGAAGCAGGGCATGAGAAGCGCTGCGAATGAGATTGAATCTGTGGAACCGCATTGTCTGAAAATCCCCCATTTACGAATCTGTTCTGGATTACCAACGACCTCTTCGTGAGGCCGAGCCGGATACAGACCGGAGTGGATAAACGTCTAACGCGGCGTTTTGAATTCGGGGTGCTCGGCACTGAGCGCCCCGTCGATTACTGTGAACCTGCCAAAAACGGAAGCCTAACGCAAACAGCCCTCCGCCAACTCTGCCGCCAGCCTCGCGCGCAACTGGGGAAGCTCGGCGACGACGGACTGTTCAGAAATGTCCGAAGGCGCGCCCGCCAGGGCGATGAAGGCTCGCGTATAAAGATCTTCTAATCGCTGCGCTTCGTCCGCCCCCAGGGCCTGCGAGCGATACCACTCGCCGCATGAGGGCGCGAAGCGTGCGCCCGCTTGGGCCGGAGTTCCGATTGCAGCCAGCAACGGAGCCGTATTCCGCTCCAGTTCTAGCCAGACATGTCGTGCGGCGTCCAGATGATCCAGCGCCAGCCCATCCAGTCTGCTCAAAGATCGCGGCGGTAAGGATTGGCGCATTTCCCGCGGAAAGCGTGTCTCAAGGTTTTTCACAGCGGCTAATTCGATGCACAGACGACGGAGCAAATCCATTTGTTCCGACACGATTCTGTTGGCTATATCGAGCGAACCAGTCTGCTGTACGAGCGGCTTCAAGAACAGGGGTGGCTCGCTTGCAGAAGAAGACGCAACCACGGACGAGACTGGCTCACCGGATACGGGCGGCACGGGCGACTCAGAAAGCAAGTGAATCGCGGAAATCACCAGCGGCATCGCGGCCAGGTGGCTCTCCAGTTCCAGCTTTCGGTCCTGACTGGAAGTGTAGGCCGTAACCACAACGTGATCGCCGGCCCGCTTTACTTCCGCGGAATCTTGCCGGTCGGCATCCATCTCATGCAATAGCGCCAGAGCCTCGATTTCGGTTTGGATGAGATCGGTCTGGGAGGGAGCAGATGCTGCGGCCGGAGTGCTGGCGGGCTCAATCGCCGGGGCGGCGGAATGGATCCGCAGCGGTTCGGTTTCGATGGCCAACGGAGCGGTATCAAAAACGCGCGCGTTGTTAGCATCCAGCGTTTCCACATGGAAGGCGGTCTCGACGATTCGATATTCTTCCGTCCACCCTGCCTCCGCTACGCGAAACGATTGACGGACCGGATGCCAGTCTGACCGGCGAACCCAAAGTTCGGCTTCCGCAATTTCACCGGGCCGCATAGGGACGTCGCTGGTTGTGACAACACCCAGCAGTTCTCCTTGCTGGAGAATGGAATCCTGGTGTTCTTTGAGGGAATGGCGCCAGTGGGCGTGGTTGGCGGCCGAAAGAGGATGCTTCAGATCCAAGCCGTTGGCCGCGTACATGCGCTCCAGGTCTTCGTGCAGATCGCCGTCCTGCCCATCCCACCTTGCTTGGAATTTTCGCGACTGTGGAGCATTCCACAATGACAACCCGGCGGTGCGATGAGACGATTCGATGCGCAAGCGCTGCAGCACAAGCGGATTGGATTTTCCCTGGAGCAGCGGCTGTTCGGAAGCCGCCGAACGCTCCAGGATTTCCATCGCCGAAACAGAGGACGAAGGCATGAACCACACTGCCACTGCCAAGGCTGCGCCGATCATGCCCAAAGCCCGCGTGAATTGCCTGGGCACCGGCGCCCCGAAATACGTGACTTGTGCGCTGGCGATGTCTAGTTTGTCGCGGAATCCCGCCCAACCGGCGGGCGGCGCAGTGATGGAAGCATCAATCAGTGCTTCTTCCATTTGCACAAAGCGGTCCATGGCCTGACGGAGCTGTTCGCGTTTTGAGCGGCAAGTCCAGCAGGCATCCAAATGCCGCGCCGCGATCTCGTTGGCGCGTTTGTCCAATTCACCGTCCAGAAAACGGACCAAGACTTCTTCAGTGAGATGAGCTTCGACAGGGAGCTTAGAGTTCATGACAATCCTTGATCAAACGGGACAGGCCCCGACGGATGTTCTCGCAAACGGTGGATTCGCTGACCCCCAGGATCTTCGCGATTTCCCGGTACCGAAAGCTTTCGGTTCGCAGGTGCAGACAGAGCCGTTGCTGTGTGGAAAGGCGATTGATGGCGGCGCGCATCAGGGCCAAACGCTCCTGTTGCAATATGGCTTCTTCCGACGACGGGTAGCGTTCATCGGCAACGTTCAGAGCGGGGCCGTCCAGGCTCTGCCCTGGTGAAGCAGATCGCCAGCGATCCAGCACAAGATTGTGCCCCACGCGAAACAACCAAGCCTTGGGACTGTCCAGGCTTCTGCCGGCCCGCATTTCGAGGAACAACTTCACGAAGCATTCCTGCGTCACATCCTCAGCTTCCGCCGCGCTACCCAACATGGCGACGACGTAGCGGTACAGGGGAAGACGGAGCTCGTCAAACAAGCCGGACAGGACCTGGTCGAGCGTTTGAGCTTGCTCCCGGGGAGCGACGAAAAGCCACTTCCCAAGGGTTAAGGCTCCGAGATCATCGTTCGCTGCCATGATTCAAGACTTCTCCGTGCGCTTGTTTGCTATGACGGTTTGCGTATGCCTTTTCCCGACAGCTAGCAAAAATTCTTTTGGTGACTCGTGCTTGGAGCGGTGACGGGGGTTGGCGTGCGAATACGTCAACTTAGGAACAAGACGCTGTTATCGATGACGGCGGGGGCTGGAAACCTCGACAGAAGAGGAGGCTTGATTATGTACCAGCCCGAAGAGTCTTGTCAATGCGCTTTTACTTTTCCGCGATCACTGCGTCGTAGTTAGCGCCTTCAAATACCGGTAGTAAAATTCGACACCGTCATAAAACGAACCGACGCGCACGCGCTCGTCCTTGCCATGCGCGCGCACATCGTCCTGGTCGAGCGCGACGCCTGAAACGCCATAGGTGGGTATGCCTGCCGCAATGGTGTAGACGCTGTCCGACGCTCCTGTTTCCATTTCCGGAATCACCGGCGCACTGGGCCACATGGCATCCGTCACGCGCTGGAGCGGCTGCATCACTTCCGGGGGAGGCATCAAGGCGGCAAAGGCCTTCGTCGCGGGTGCGTGATCGAACACGTTCCCAGCGTTGTCCACGTACTTCACCGTAATTTTCGGATCGGCGAAGATCCGGATCAACTCCTGACGCACATCTTCCATTGCATGGCCGGGCAAAATCCGGCAATTCACGTTGGCTCGCGCTTGCTGCGGCAGTGCGTTGTTGGCATGGCCGGCGTTTAAGCGTGTCGCCACGCAGGTGGTGCGCAGCAGCGAATTAAATCGAGCGTCCTTAGAAAGCCGGGCGATCGCTTCCTGGTCCGGTGGGATGCGGAGAATTGCTCGCATATCCGCGGCGTTCTGTCCCGTTTCGAGTGCGGCCCTACGTTCGAAATAGGCCCGAGTGATTGGGTTCAGTTCGAAGGGAAAGGGTGCGCGCTCTAAGCGCGAGAGAGCGTCCGCGATATGGTAAATCGCATTATCCGGAACAGGCAGAGAACTGTGGCCACCGGCGTTCGTTGCGTCGAGCTCAAAATCGGCGTAGAGCTTTTCGTTTGCCTCCACATCGACATTCAACGGCTTGCCCTTCACGGTGGTCACACCGCCTGAATCGGGATTCAGCGCAAACGCCGCGTCCACAAGATCCCGGTGATTCTTCAAGAGCCAGTCGACACCGTTCGATTTTCCGCCCTCTTCATCGGCAGTCAGCGCCAGGATGATATCGCGATCCGACCGGTAACCTTCGCGCTTAAACCGGATGAAAGTGGTCACCAGAATGGCATCGCTCACTTTCATATCCTGGGTGCCGCGACCGTAATAGTAGCCGTCCTTTTCGACGAATTGGAATGGATCGGTAGACCAGTCCTCGCGCCGCGCCTCTACGACATCCAGGTGAGCGATGATCAGGATCGGTTTCAATCCCGCGGAGCCCGTGCCCCGATATCGCGCTATCAGATTGCCCTTGCGATCATTGGGCCCTAAAACTTTGACATCCTCGGCGGGAAAGCCGGCGGACGTTAGCCGATTGGCCATCGCCTCGGCCGCTATGGTTGTGCTTCCAATCGAATCGGTCGTATTGATTTCGATGAGCTGTTGAAAGATGTCATGCGCTAGTTGGCGCGTGGCCTCATCGAGTGGCGCCCCGACCGCAGAAGCTAAAACCAGTAACGCTGCGGCTAAACTTGCGATCGTCCGGTTCATGCCCGATATTACCAGCGCTTCAGGCCCTTCTGACCAATGTCCTTCCGATAGTGCNNGTGGATTTGGCGCACATCGTCATATGCGTTTTGGATCGCCAGATCGAGAGTCGTGCCGCTCGCGGTAACACCCAAAACCCGACCACCAGCCGTGACCACAACATTATTATCTAATTTTGTTCCGGCTTGAAATACGATCGAGCGGTGGACCCCGTCGAGCCCCGAGATTGCATCACCCGTCCGGACCGATGCGGGGTAACCCTCAGCCGCAAGCACTACACAAACGGATGGATCCGTTTTCCAATCCAGGGGCGTTTCATCGAGCGATCCTTGCGCTGCCGCGAATAGCGGCTCCACAAAGTCGGACG
>PKZC01000444.1 GCA_003132905.1 Bryobacterales bacterium
AAGGTCATCATTCCTCCAGCGCCGCCGCCGCCGACTGTATCCACACCGCCTCCTTCAGCGCCTGTTGCCGCTCCGCCCGTCGTGCCACCCAAGCCGGCTCCCAAGCCGGTGGTTGCAACGCCGGTGATGGTGAGCGATGCTTTGCCCTTCGTTATGGACCTCGCCGAGGATGTTGCCTCCGATGCACCCGACGGACAGGCGCTGCGTTTCACTGTTACTCAACCGTTGCAGGTGGGCGATAAGACCGTAATCGCCAAAGGCGCCGTCGTTACGGGCGCAGTGACGGGCGAAAGTGGAAAGAAAAAGTTCCTGGGCATCGGAGGACACAAACTCACGTTCCGCCTCACGCAAGTGGAAGCCGTAGACGGAAGAAAGCTGGCCGTGCGCGCTTTGGCGGGTAAGAGCGAAGATGGACCCACCATCCGGCCTTTCGACACCGCCAAAAGTTCGAAAGCGAAAGGCTACGCGGCGATGCAAGGCACGGTGTACATTGGCTACATCGACGGCGATCAAATAGTGGCCGTCCGCAAATAATTTCACGCTTCCCACGACATGAACACTCCACTCAGCAACGACGCGTTAGATGTTCTTTTTCGAAAGGCCCGAACCCACAACGCATGGCTGGATAAACCGGTCAGTGACGATCTGCTTCATCAGCTGTACGAACTGGTGAAGTACGGGCCTACCAGCGCAAACTCTTGTCCTGCGCGCATCGTGTTCCTGCGAACGCCCGAAGCCAAGCAGAGGCTGTTGCCCGCCCTGAGCCCGACCAACGCGGACAAAACGGCGAAGGCGCCCGTGACGGCGATTCTCGGCTATGACGTCCGCTTCTTCGAGCAGACGCCCAAGCTTTTCCCGCACAACACGGGCATGGCCAATGTATTCTCAGGTTCGCCCCAACTCGCCGAAACCACTGCGTTTCGCAACAGCAGCCTGCAAGGCGGCTATATGATTCTGGCCGCGCGAGCCCTGGGATTGGACTGCGGGCCCATGTCGGGTTTCGACAACGCCAAGGTGGACGCGGAGTTTTTCACTTCGGCTGCGGGGAATCCCCCTACGTTCGTCCAAGTGAAATCGAACTTTCTCTGCAATCTCGGCTACGGAGATGAGTCGAAGTTGTCCCCGCGCAATCCGCGCCTGGCATTCGAAGAAGCGTGCAGGCTGCTCTAGCGGGGAGCCGTGGCGGCTGCGATATTAGCCGGCTTCGCCATCACTTTTTCGGGATCGGTGTCGCGCGGCACCACCACGCCCACCCAGGCAAACAGCATTTCGTCCCAGCTTTGATCGCCCCAGCGAATGGTCGCCGTGGGATCGGGATTGTACTTGTTGTTGGCCGAATTGTCCCAGTGCGCGAACAGCTCGATCTTGGTTCCCTTGGGAACATCGATCGGCTTCTGCTCGAAATAGATGGTCTGCCAGCTGAAATCGTAGTGTGGAACGCTCACCAGCGTCTCATGTTCGCCGTTCGGATAATCCAGGCGAATGTCCATATCTTTGCCGCGCAGATGCATGTGCGGTTGCGAATAGATCAGCTTCACCGGCTGGTCGAACTGGGCCACGGTATGCCCAGCGTAGTTCGCATCGCCAGGAGGAATGGTGAAATCGGCGCCCGCCACGGGTACGGTCAATAGTCGATACTGCGGCGGAGCCTTCGCCAGCACAAATCCTACTTTGGTTTGATCGGTGGCCGGCTTGCCGTTCGTGGTGTAGTGCATTTCAAACACGAGGTCCGATCCGGCGGGAATCAGCTTCGCGGCTTTGTGGTCCAGATCGAAATAGTTTTGCGGCTGGATGCCCGGGACATATCCCAGCAGCCATTCATTGCTCACGTTCACACTCGGGTCAACGGGCGCGGGCAAAGCTTCGGTGCCGTCGGCGCGCTTCGGAATCACATATCCTTCGCCGACCTTCGCATCCTTCAGCCACTGCGATCCCGGCGGACGAACATGAACGCTTCCGTGATGCACCACGGTCCGGTTACCCGGCCGAACCTCCGCGTCGATCACCCACGTGTCTTTCGTGAAGCCGCTCGGAACCACGAAGTACGTGTACTCGATAGTGCCGCGCGCGGGCACGTTGTAAGGCTTCGGCATTTCGATCACAACGTCCGGCTTGATGTTCCAACCATCCCGCCACTCGATGGGCGGCGGCATATCCTTCGAGTCGCCTTCCGGGGCACCGGCGTCCACCCAAGCCACCAGGGTCTTGACGTCGGCCTCGGTGAGCCTGCGATCATTGGCAAAATGCCCGAATCGCGGATCGGCGAACCATGGCGGCATTTTTTTCGTCAGCACCGCTTCCCGGATCGCCTTGGCCCACGGTCGCGTGCTTTGGTAAGTGAGGAACGAAGACGGCCCGATTTCGCCCGGGCGATGACAGCTCTGACAGTTCTTCTGCATGATAGGAAGAACGTCTTTGTCGTAGGTGACCGCCGAATACGGCGTTGCGGCCAACGCCGCTGTGGTCAATGTCAAAACCGCTGCGAAATACCGTATCATCGCTCCTATTGCCTGTAGCATGGGCGCCTCCATTGTAAGCGAATATATCACAACGGGATTGCGTTACGATGGTTTTGCATGCAAGGCCGTTTCTTCGCGGACCAAGCGGTGAAATTCTCCCAGGTTCCGGCTTTTCGGGCCGAGCATTTCCCATACGCCGGTCCCTATCCCTGGCTGGATCGGCCCGACGCGCTCTATCGCATCGACGAAAAACTTCAGCGCGGCGAACTTACCATTGAAGAGGCGGAACAGTGCCGCTGTTGGGCGGAGCGCGGATACATCATCGTCAAGAAACTGATCGACGATGCCACGCTGGATATTGTTTGGAGCGCCTATGAGAAGGCCATTGATAGCGGACGCATCAGGTTGCAGCCTGAAACGGCGGGCGAAGGAGATCCTTATCCCGGGCGTTTCTTGCAGCCGCACAAAAAGTCGGCCGCCTTCTGCCGTATCTTAAAACACGCCGAGTTGCTGCGCTGGATTCGGTTGCTCATGGAACGCGAGCCGAAACCGCTGCAGACCATCATGGCGCACAAGGGGTCCCAGCAGGGCACGCACTCCGACTCGATTCACATGACCACTTATCCGCTCGGATATTTGTCGGCCGCCTGGATCGCCTTTGAAGATATTCATTCCGATTGCGGCCCGCTGGTGTACTATCCCGGCAGCCACAAACTCCCGTATGTGTTCAGCAAAGACGTCGGGCTGGGCGAGTTCGATCTCAAGCGAGAAGGCTACGGCCCCTATCATCAGAAATACGAGCCCTATATCCAGGACTTGATCGCGAAACACAATCTGGAACCGCATTATTTCCATGCGCAAAAGGGCGACACGCTGATCTGGCATGCGAATTTACTGCACGGCGGATCGGCGCGCAGAGATCTGCAATATTCGCGGCGTTCTCTGGTGTGCCATTTCTTTGTGAAGGGATCGTTCGTCTATCACGATCTGGCCGCGGCGCGCTCGCGGGCGCAATATATGGGGACGTGTTTGCTCCGCGATGATTCGGGCGGAATTTTGGGAATTGGACGAAAAAAGCGTTAGGTTGATTCTTCGAGCGCGCCCGGCCTGGCTTGGCGGGAGCTGCATCGGTATCCGGTGAAGACTATCTGGGGATCCCGTGAAAAGGCCTTTCACGGGAGTAATGTGCCCAAGCGTCTGAGGCGAAGCTGATTTACAGGCTGCTAAAATCAACCTGTCCTGACAGCTCAGCCTTCGGCCAGATCAGCACCTCTTCGTCCTTGGCTCCGTACCATCTGTTGCCATCAAAACGGCAACGATTTGCTCGAATCCTGCACTCCCCTCCCTTGAGGAACGTCACGAATCTCTCGGCCGCAGTGTCTGTCTCAAGTACCGGGACAAGAGCCGCATGTACCAAATGCGAAGTTCGGACGAAGACAATAATCCCCCAGGGCGTTTCGGTGTCGCAACGGCATACGAAAACAAAACGATCGCTCGCCGTCCCTCGAACGTCGGCGGGTGGGTTGAGGAGCGGGCGTACCATATTCGAAAACTCCTTGAAGTGAGCTTCGGCATTTGCGATCACAGAGCTCTTCCCAAGGACTTTATTACAAATAAAGAACTTTCCGAGGATGTCCCGCCCCACGAAAATGCCTCCGGCCGAAAGGGCGTAGCTATAACCCAGCATGTCAAACATGGTCAAGTGAGCAGCTTTGAGTATCGATACGAGCGCGGGTAGGCGAATGTCCTTCTCTATCGCGATGCTCCATTTCTTGCTCATCGCTGTCATAGCGTCGTCAGGGTGGATTTTGAGGCCGAGCCTGACGGGGCCATTGGGACCTACGACGACTGTTTCTGTGAACTGCTCAGGAACTGGCCCGCTCGCTATGAAATGCTCAACATCCTCATCACCAAGTCGTATCGTTGGGCGAAGCTTTTTCGACAAGTGAGGATCTGCCAGAATACCCTCCGCCAAATGTTCCCCGCGATACTGGATGTTTACAAAATCACTTTCAAATGCGGAGCCATAGAAATTGTCCACATCGGTTCGTTGGATGGTCCAGCTCCGGACTGAATCGNNGAAGGCGGCATTAACGATATGCGCCTTGCAAAGATCAACGGCCTCGTCCCTAAACAGGATAGGGCAATAAAAGTGTGAGAAGGGCGTTCCCGAACGGGCCTCGTAGTCGGATCGCAAAGTAGCGAGCTTCTGCTCCAATTCGGGATTCATCTATTCCCTCTATAGGTGATTATCCCAAAACGATTTCTTGCGCACTGTTGCGACACTCTGCGCACCGGTTGATACTGCAGTGGCCTTCGCCAGGAACATATGGTCTAATACGGCCTCGGGAGATTTTCCCTCCGGTGATGTCGCCGGCACGGAATTAGCACTTGTGCCCATCGCTCGATTTGTCATAGCTCGGTACGATCTTGCAATCTATTCGCTGCCGAAGATCGATCGCCGCGCTAAGTAACCTGGCTTTTCTCGCCGTCGGCAAGAGCCAGTTCGGTGATCCGCAGACCCGCCTTGGTGATCCGCGACGGAAACAAATCCTTGAGCCGTTCCTCGTGAGGCGGGATTACGCGATGCACATCGCCACCCACGCTCTTCACCATCCGTTCCGTCGTCATGATCAGGTTGAACTGGCTGCCCGTGGCCAAGCCGACCGGAATGTATTCGGGATCTTCGGGGTCGTGCCCGCGCAGGTTCTCGTACCCGTAGGCCAGATCGCCGCAGAACACCCAACTGCTTTGCGAATTCGCGGCCAGGTCATTGCGAACGGTGACATACATCGAGCCCCAGGTGTGCGTATCGAACGCCGGATGAAGATCGATTCCCGGAAGCACATTTTCGCGATCACCATCCACGCACACTAACCGGCCTTGCCGCGCCAGATCCACCGCGCGCAGGATATCCGCGGGATCGATGCCCAGCATCAGCCAGCGGAACCGGCGCTCGAGTGACATTGTCCAGACCCATTTCGAAAGCTCGCGCTCTTGTAGATAGAACGTCGCGTTCGGGAAGTCTTCTATGTTGCCCATGTGATCGAAATGGGCATGCGTAATGAAAATAGTGGAAATGTCCGCAGGCTGGATGCCGATCTCGGCCAGTACTTCCTTCGGCGGACGCCACCCGCGCACGCCATACGTATTCGCCAGCACTTCGCCGTGCGCCTTGTGGTTGTAGCCGACGTCCACCATCGCGAGCTTACCGTGGCCCTTGATCACGATGTAGCAATACGGCAGCTTGCGGGTGCCCTGATTGTGCATCCCGTAGATCAAACCGCTCTGCGGATAGTTGGGCACCGCGGCATATTCCATCACCCACAACGAGTACGCGTTCATTGAATCCGTGCTCCTCCGCAGCAAGCGCGGTCGTATGCGATTTTCTCAAACCCCGGCAGCGCATCAGCGGCCCGTTCCAGCTCTGTATACCCGGCGCGCAAGGGAATCAAGATGGCGTCGATATTCAAACCGCCTCCCGCTTCTTTGAGAGCCATACCGATGGATGCAGCCGCCCGCGTGAGATGCGCGTGATGCTTGCGGGCTCGATCCGTCGGGCAGGCGCGATGCAGTGCGTCGTTTGCTTCGCGATAAAGTTCGCGAGCCGCGCCCAGCACGGGATGATCCGGCGTCCCTTCTTTCGATCCGGCGGCGGCCAGCACCAGCAATCCAGCCAGCTGCGATGCCACCTGCTTCAGGTCTTCAAAACATTTCTTGTTTTCGACAATGTACGTACCGGTTGCGTCGTCTACCATGAGCCTCCGCTTTGAGCACACCAGACTATCGCATTACGAACGGATTTGGCGCGCTGCCGGAAATATCGATCCACACGCTCTTGGTCTGCAGATAGTCGCGGATGGCATCGATGCCGCTCTCGCGTCCAATGCCGGAGCGCTTGTAGCCCCCGAACGGCGACATATAGCTCACCGCACGATAGGTATTTACCCAAACCGTGCCAGCCTCCAAACGCTCTGCCATCATCAATGCACGGCGAATGCTTTGCGTCCACACGCCGGCCGCCAAGCCATACACGGTATTGTTCGCAATGCGAACCGCTTCGTCTTCGTCGTCGAACGGAATCACCGAAAGCACCGGACCGAACACTTCTTCGTTGGCGATGCGCATCTGCGGATTCACGTCGGTGAAAATGGTGGGCTCGACGAACCAGCCGGACCCGCATTCCTCGCGTTGCGCTGGAGCGCCACCCAGCCGGCAGACCGCGCCTTCTTCCTTGGCGATGCGGATATAATCGAGGATCTTTTCGTATTGCGGGCGAGTGGTTACGGGGCCAACTTGCGTGGACGCATCCAGCGGATTGCCCATGCGCGCGGTCTTCGCGAGATCGAGCAGGCGCTCCACAAATTCCTTGTGGATGGGCCGATGAATCAGGGCGCGCGAGCCGGCGATGCAAGTCTGTCCAGTGGCCGCGAAAATTCCCGACACCACGCCTTTCACCGCTTGATCGAGATCGGCATCGTCAAAAACGATGTTGGCCGATTTACCACCCAGCTCGAGCGTCACGGGTTTGATGCCACGCGCAGCCAGCCCATAAACATGCTCGCCGGTTTTGTCGCCACCGGTGAACGCCACCTTGGCTACGTCCTGGTGGGTGATTAAAGGCTCGCCCACTTCGTTGCCGAAGCCGGTGATGATGTTGACCACACCAGGCGGGAAACCCGCTTTCTCGAACAGCTCGCCGAAAGCGAACGCGGATACCGAAGAAAATTCCGACGGCTTCCACACCACCGTGTTTCCCGCAGCCAGCGCCGGCGCGAGCTTCCACGTGGCCAGTAACAGCGGCGAATTCCACGGGGTGATTGCAGCCACGACGCCCAGCGGTTCCTCGCGCGTGAAGTTGAACACGCCCGGCTTGTCGATCGGAATGACGCGGCCCTCGATCTTGTCCGCCAGGCCGCCGTAATAGTAAAACCATTGCGGGATGTAGTTGAGCTGGCCGCGCATCTCGGCGATCAGCTTCCCGTTATCGGTGGATTCGATCTCCGCCAGTCGTGAAGCCTCGGCGGCAATAAGATCGCCTAATTTATGCAGCAGCGCGCCGCGCGCCGTTGCCGTCAGCCTACGCCACTCCCCTTGAAACGCGCACTTGGCCGCCGCGATGGCATCGTCCACATCGGCCTTCGAACCGCGCGGAACCAGTGCCCACGGTTTCGCCGTGAACGGATTCACGGACTCGAACCATTCTCCCGAGGCGGGATCCACCCACTTCCCGCCAATCAACATCTGATGCTTCTTCACCCTGCTAGACCTCCGCTCAAAACGCTTATGTCTTCCTGCTGTTCTAATGTATCGATCATCTTTTCGATGGGCTGCCAGTGCACGCACGCAGATCGGAATCGCGCGCGAATCTGATCGGGCGTGGCCGGGATCACATCATCCATCCGGGATCGCGCGGTTCGTGCGCCGAAGTTCACGATCACTTCCGAACCTTGTGCCCCTGGATATGCCGCAGTGAACGCGGGATCGATCTCGAGATCGGTCACGTTCACCAGCCTGTTCACCTCGGAATCGTCCAGCAGATGATAGTTCGACTCCTCGATCGCGCTGCGCGCCAGAGTCGCAGCCACGCAATACTGGATGCTCATCTTGGCTTGTAGAATGCGCTCGAACGGGCCGGCGTAATCGCAGCCCGGGTAACCCACCGCCGCAGCGGATGCCTTCACCACAATCGATTCAATCTCACCGCTCTGGAATCCATCTTCCAACGCTACGGCCAGAGCGGCCTGGCAGGCCGTTTGCGCATAGTTACACGCGGGCGCGGGCTTGTAATATACCGAAAGAATTTCGAGCGATCCACCCGAAAACGGCGCGACTCGCGAAATGCAATCCGTTTTATTGAGTCCGGCGAAAAGTCCCGCGCGGCCATCCAGAGCACTCTCCGAAGCTCGAGCTCCCAGGGCCGCCAGTTCCACCGCAGTCACAGCATTTCGCGCAGCGAATCCCGGATGAAAAAACATTTCGTCCCCGCCGCAGTAAGGCCACTCGTTCAAACCACCAGTGGCGTTGGCCGCCAAACCCAGCGCGCTGACCATCGCATCTTCGTCCAGCCCGAGCATACGGCTTCCAGCGATTGCCCCCGCCAACGGACCCGTGATCCCCGTCGGGCGAAAACGCCGGACCATCTCCTGGTCCATGATCGCCCGGCCAACAGCGGCGCCGATCTCATAGCCGCACACCGCGCCCAAGATAAAATCGCGGCCGCTCACCTTGTGTTGCTGCGCAAGCGCCAGCAGAGTAGGGAAAATCACCACGCCCAAATGGCTCACCGCGCCAGTGTGCATGTCCTCGCGGACCAGGCCGTGCCCCAGCGTTGCGTTTGCAAATGCCGCTTCCCCGGGCGACGTGGATACCGGCGTTCCAATCACCGTCGCTTTACCGCTGGCCGCGCTCGCCATCCGAATCGCCTGGCAGCCCCACGGCAGATCGCGCGCTTCAAACGCGCACGACAGCATGTCGAGCAATCCGATCTTGACCTTGGCGATCGCTTCCTCAGGAAGCTGATTCATGGTGAACGTGCGCGCGGCCCGCACCATGCGGCGCGAAAGACTCATTTCCATCCGGTGTCGGAATCGTTCGGAACGTTCACCATCACCGCTTGCACTTGCTCGATTTTGTTGCCCGCGATCTTGAACATTTCCGAGATCAGGATCCCGCCCATCTGGCCATTCATATTCGCGTGCATCAACATCATGCCCAACACAATGCCCCGCTCCGTGTCGACGACAGGGAAACGCCGGTGATCGATTACCAAGCCTTTGAAAATGCCTTTATCCAATTGCTCGGCGCCGCTCATCGCTGGATTCCCCATCACCGGGACGTTGGTGGTCTGCACGCCGTTCTCAAAACGGTTCATGTCGGCAGCCAGCGGCGCGGCCCTGTAATCCTTGGTGCCTTCGGTTTGAACGGCGGTAAAATACGCGCTGGCCTGTTTAATTAGCTGCGTTCGCGCGGTCTTTTCCGATTCCGGCAATAGCTCGCTATAAAGAGCCGGCGTCGTCGTCATTTTATCTGGCGCGAAGAATCCCGCTTGACCCTTCCGGCAGACTAGAGTCTCCGCCTCAACGATTTTCTTGGCTTTGAGTTTCAGACGCACAAAGAATGTGTCCAGTTCGCCATTCTCAGGCACCACGGCTTGCACGGCCGCATCTCCGCTTTGTGGATCCAAAGCATAAAGCCGATAGCTGGCCGATCCCGCCGTCTTCCAAAATCCCTCGCCCAACTTCATTTCCCGGCCGTTTTCCGTGAATTTCACGGACGCCGCGAGAGGCAGCTTAGACGGATCGTGCTTCGCCATCGCGTCTAGATACGAATCGGCGATCCCTTGCAAACACGCGCGATCACAACCTTTGGATGACGATTCTTCCGCGCCCAGCACAGTCCCGCAAGCCAGCAACAGCGCGGCCGCGATGGTGATTTCAGCAAAAATTCGATGTCTCAACACGCCCTCACGTATACGATACCCGATTACGATAAACTCCAGTGGTGAGCGAAATCGGGTTTAGTCCGGCCCCAGCCATTCGCGCCAGCATGACTCCGGTCAGAAGCTGGATCATGTGGGTTCCTTCGGTGGCAATGATGCTGTCGAGCTTGCTGTCTTATGTGGATCGGCAAGTGCTCGCGGTGCTTTCGCCGATGATCCTGCACGACACCGGGCTGAGCGCGCAAGCTTACGCCAACGCACTCGCGGCGTTTTCCATTTTCTACATGATCGGGAATCCGCTCTTCGGCTCGTTCCTCGATTTCGTCGGACTGCGCAAGGGGATGTTCGTAGCCGTATCGCTGCGCGCCATCGCCAGCACCGCGCATGCCTGGATGTCGGGCTTCTGGGGATTCGCCATCGCACGCAGCGTGCTGGGTTTCGGCGAAGGATCGGCCTTCCCCGCCGCACTCAAAGCGGCCGCCGAATCGTTGCCGCCCAATCGCCAATCGCGTGGAACAGCCATCGGATACAGCGGTGCGTCGCTCGGAGCCATCATCACTCCGCTGATTGTGACGCCTATCGCGCTGCGATTCGGATGGCGATCGGCATTCCTGGTCACCGGCGCGATGGGCGTATGTTGGCTGGCGTTATGGTCCATCATCGGAAGGCCGCCCTACCTCGCCAAACATCAACGGTCATCGCTCCAGGTCGCATGGCCGAATTTCCTGGAGCGGCGTCTGTGGTTGGTGGTATCGAGCTTCGGCCTCGGCGCCGTTGCGCTCGGCCTGGTTTCGTATCTCAGCCCGCTCTATCTGAGCCGCGCGTTCCATCTCTCACAAGCGCAACTCGGCAACATACTTTGGATCCCGCTGCTCGGCTGGGAAGCCGGATATTTTTTCTGGGGCTGGATCGCCGACAAATTCGTTACGCGCGGGCATCGGCCTACCGGCCTGTTTTGTATGCTCGCGATCCTCGCGCTGCCCACCGCGCTGGTAAGCCTTATCGACTCCTGGCCGATCGTTCTCGCGTTGTTTTTCTGGGCCACCTTTATCGCGGATGGCTTCGTGGTGCTGTCGCTGCGCGTCGGTTCGCACCTCTATCCGCGCGATCAGACAGCCCTGGTGGGAGGGATCGGATCGGGGTCCTGGTCGGCGGTATTGGCAATCATTTTGCCGGTCTGGGGCCGCTGCTTCGATCTGAAATGGTATGGAGCGGTTTTCGTATCGGCCGCGCTGTTCCCCGCACTCGGCACAGCGCTGTGGTTTTGGTTGAGCCGTCCGGAAAAGCTGTGGCGCGAAGCGCGTCTCCGAACGGATTAGAAGCGGCGCGCTCGCGTCAAAATTTCCTCGGCTTAGCAGCCAGGGTGGGTACTGCGGATCGTAATCTACAATCAGGATTCCAGCCGTTAGATTCCCATCTCCTGGAATACTTCTCGCGCGAGCCGGAAGCTGTCCACCGCCGCCGGAACCCCGACATAGATGGCCACCTGCAGGAAAACTTCCTGGATGTCGTTCTTCGTGAGCCCGTTGTTGATGGCGCCTTTCACGTGCGCTTTGATTTCATGCGGCCGGTTCAGCGCCGAGATCATCGCCAGATTCAGCATGCTGCGCGTTTTTCGATNNGATTCAGCATGCTGCGCGTCTTGCGATCCAATCCTGGACGGCCCCAGCATTCGCCCCAACAATAGGTGGTCACCAGTTCCTGCAGCGGCCGGTTAAAATCGTCGGCGGTGCTGATCGCCTTGTCCACATACTCTGAGCCCAGAACTTCGCGGCGAATTTTCAGGCCCTTCTCATACATCTCTTTTTCCACTTGCTCTCCTTTGATCTTTACTTGGATTCGGCGATGACGCCGGACCATTCTTCCACTACTTTGATCAGCTCGGTCATGTCGGCGTCGGGGCCTTGGCTAGCCGTCCCGATCGCAAGCATCTGCCGCACCGCGCTTCCCACCACCATCGGTACGCCCATGGACTCGGCTTCTTCCATGCAGAGGCGAACATCTTTGTTGAGCAGGCCGATGGCAAACCCGAAATCGAACTTGCGATTCAAAACGCAGCGCGGGATCTTGTCCATCGTCGCCGTGTTGCGTCCGCTGCCCGCGTTGATCACATCGATCACTTGCTTGGCGTCCAGCCCAGCCTTCACGCCCATCACCAAAGCTTCGGACGAAATCGCCATCGCGGTGGCCGAAAGTAAATTGTTCAACAGCTTCATGGTCTGGCCCTGGCCCGGCAGCTTGCCGACATGAAAAATCTTGCCGATCACTTCCACAATCGGTTTTACGGTGGCGAACGTCTGATCGTCGCAGGAAACCATTACTGCGAGCGTTCCCTTCTCGGCGCCTGCCACGCCTCCGCTCACGGGCGCATCCACGGCAACAATGTTCTTCGCCTTGAGCCCCTCAGCTACGCGCTTGGCGTAAGTGGAACCGGTGGTGGAAACGTCGATGAATATTTTTACCCGGCTGCCTTCGATGACACCATCGGGCCCCAGCGCAGCGGCTTGCACGATGGGCGGCGTCGGCAAGCTGGCCAACACAATTTCGGCCGCCGATGCCACCGCGGCAGGTGAACCCACTCGCTTCGCGCCCAGCGCTTCCAGCGGACGCATTGCAGCGTCGCTCTTGTCAAAAATCGTGAGGCTGTTTCCCGCCTCGATCAGGCGGCGGCACATCGGTCCGCCCATCCGTCCCACGCCGACAAAGCCGACGTTCAATTGAGCCATTAGCGAGTCTCCATTACCAAAGCCGTTAGGATATCACGCAGCGTCGAGGCGGCTTTGAAATGAAACGTCAGCGCGACGGTGGAACATCCAGCCGCGCCACAATGCCATCTAACTCTGGACTCGCGGCCGGATAGTATTTCATCACCAGCGGATCGTGCCCTGGCACGATGTGATTCGGCGAGTCCGCCAACCGGTAGAGCGTTTGGTAGCCTTCCAGCATTTCGGCCACACTGTAGACCACCGGAAATGCCCGATTTTGCTCGAAATTCGCATACAAATGCGAGGCATCGGCGGCCAACACCATCCACCCGCGCTTCGTCCATACGCGAGCGATTTGCAACCCAGCCGTGTGTCCGCCCACGCGATGCAAAGTCAGCCCCGGCGTCACTTCGGATTCGCCATCATGAAAAACAGCGCGGCCCGAGTATACTTTTCTCACCATCTCAAGCGCATTCTCGAGATCGTACGCCTCGCGGAACAGATGGTGGCACATGCATCGGCCCGTGGCGAATGCCATCTCGCGATCTTGCACGTGAAAGCGCGCTGCCGGAAAGCGATCTAGATTTCCCGCATGATCGTAATGCAAATGCGTAAGGATGACATCGGTCACTTTATCCGGATCGATTTTGAGCAGCCGCAGCGCTTCCACCGGACTGCGCAGATGTTCGCGCTTGCGCCGGATGGCCGATTCCTCCGCAAATCCAGTGTCGATCACGAACATGCAGTCGCTGCGGCGCACCACCCAGACGAAGTAATCGAGGTCTGGCCCGTACTCGTGCGGATCGGCCAGAATGAAGCTTTGTCCCGGGTGCCGATTTCCTAAGTGTCCATAGCGAATCGCAAAAACTTCAAAAGGTTCCATGGAGAGAATCATTATAATGACAGCAATCAACGTGCTCCAAGGGAAATGCGTTCTCATCACTGGATCGACACAAGGCCTCGGATTGGCCGCCGCCAAACGATTCGCCGCCGCCGGATGCAATGTAATCATCCACGGGTTGGGCGACGAGCGCGAGATCGCAGCATTGCGCGCCGGCATCGAGAAAGAATACGGCGTACGAACAATGTACTGCGGCGCAAACCTGGTGCACACTCTCGAAATCGAACGGATGATCGGAGTCATCCTCGAAACCTTCGGCGCTATCGATATTCTGGTGAATAACGCCGTGGCTCGTTACACTGCGCCGGTGGAGCAATTTCCAGCGGGCGAGTGGGATCTTGCAATTGCCGTAAATCTTTCCGCCGCCTTTCACACCATTCGGCTGGCGCTGCCCGCCATGCGCAAGCGCAACTGGGGACGAATCATCAATGTCTCGTCGATATACGGCCTCAAAGCGACTACCAACCGCATCAGCTACGTCACCACGAAGACGGCGCTCATCGGCATGACACGAGCCGTCGCTCTGGAAACGCGCGATCAGGATATTACCTGCAATGCGGTGTGCCCCGGAACGGTGGAAACGCCCGTACATATAAAACGGATCGAGGACATGATGACATCGGAATCTCTGACGCGGGAGGAAGCCGAGCAACGATTTCTGGCGACGAAGCAGCCAGGCGGGCGTTTCATAACGGCGGAAGACGTCGCCGGCATGATGCTGTTTTTGTGCGGACCGGAAAGCCGCGATATTACCGGGGCTGCATTGCCGATCGACGGCGGATGGTCCATCGCTTGAGCACGGCCGCGCCACTTTCCACCGAACTCGCGCACTGGGCCGCGAGCGTCGCTTTTGAAGATTTGCCCCCGGATGTCGTCGAATCCACCAAACTGCGCGTGCTGGACGTGATCGGTCTGGCGCTTGCGGGAGCCGAAACGGATTTTGGCCGTTCTGTTCGCGCAGCCGCGCTAGCCATCTCTCCGCCTGGGCCAAGCCGCATGCTCGGCTTCGGCGATCGCGTGGGCGTCACCACGGCGGCGTTCGCCAACGGAGCTTTCTCTCAAGCGCTGGAATTCGACGACACACACAACGAGTCAATCGTTCACATGAGCAGTCCAGCGGTGGCCGCGGCGCTGGCGCTGGCCGATTCCATGCCGGTCTCGGGGCGCGATCTGATTACCGCCATCGCGATCGGCAACGAGGTCTCATGCCGTGTGGGCAGCGTTTCCTCGGGCGAACTGCACCGGCGTGGATTTCATCCCACCGGACTATTTGCCACTTTCGGAGCGGCGTACCTGGCCGGCAAACTGCTCGGACTAGATCCCGAGGCATTAGCACGCGCCGCAGGCATCGCTGGGAGCTTCGCCTCGGGACTGCTGGAATGCTGGGTGGATGGAACGCAGACCAAGTTTTTACACCCAGGATGGTCGGCGCAAAGCGGCGTCACTGCGGCGTTGCTCGCCCGATCTGGCGTTACCGGTCCCGCACAAGTGTTTGAAGGCCGCTGGGGACTGTTCGCCTCGCACGTGCAGGATCCGAACGCACATCGCGACTTCGCACGAATTACCGACCGTCTCGGCCAACACTGGGAAAGCCGCAATTCATCGTTCAAGCCGTTTCCGGCCGCGCACGTGATTCATCCCTACATCAGCGCGATTCTTCGGCTGCGCGCGAAATACGGTATCGACCCGCGCGATGTTGAACGCATCGAATGTCCCGTGACAGCATTCATTGTGGGCATCGTGTGCGAGCCCACCGCGGAAAAATTCGCGCCGGCATCCGATTCCCACGGTCGCGTGAGCTTGCAATATAGCCTGGCTGAGGCGCTCTATCGTGGCGCGCTGGGCAAATCCGCTTATAGCGTGGAAAGTCTGAAGAATCCCGAGATCCTGGCGCTGGCGCGGCGCGTCCAGTATCATGTCGATCCGGATTATCCCGGTCCCGGCCGCTTTAAGGGAGCGGTCAAGATCGTGCTCAAAGACGAACGGACGTTTGAGGAAGTGGAAGAGTACAATCGCGGCTCCGCCGAGAACCCCATGACGTATGAAGAGCTTCGAGCCAAGTTCGATCAGAATGCAAGCGGCTGTCTGACCCCCGACCAACGGAACGGTTTAGCGCGGGGTATTAATCAGATGGAAACTATAGAAAATACTACACTATTGACTTCTGCCTACTTTTGAAGCTATCATGTAGGCATGAACTTGCAGGCAACCCTAAAACAGGAGGTCGTCCAATACACCATTCGGGGCGTCCCCTCCGAAGTGGATCGCGCACTTCGCAAAAAAGCCGCGCAGCTCAAGCTGAGTCTCAATCAGATTGTGATCGAAGAACTCACACGCGCCACCATCGGCCGCACTCGCAAGGCGGATTTTTCCGACCTCGTGGGCCAGTGGACGCCTGATCCTGCATTCGACGAAATCATCGCCGCCCAGCGTCAAATCGATTGGGATAAGTGGAAGTGAGGCCGCGCTAACGTGCGGGTCGCGCTGGACACCAATCGTCTCACCGACTTGTTCCAGGGTGATGCAGAGTTGGCGGATCGGTTGAGTGAATGCGACGAAGTTTGGATTCCTCTGATCGTGTTAGCGGAAATCAAAGCCGGATTCTACGGCGGCTCGCAGCAACACCGGAACGAAATTCTTCTCCGGACTTTCCTCGCCAAGCCAACAGTCGGAATTTTGCTTCCTGCGCGGGAAACGGCCGAACACTACGCGCATCTTTTCGTGCAGCTCAAACGCGTCGGGACGCCCATTCCAGATAACGACATTTGGATTGCAGCACTGGTCTTGGAACATAACCTGATGCTCATCACCCGCGATCAGCACTTCGAACGCGTGCCCCAATTACTGCGCGCTTAATAAATGGACGATCGCCAACGGTAGATTGATATTCTGATAACGAGTGTCGTCGCCGATCGCAGTCACCGTTCCGCCTGCTGAAAACTGGCGCAGCCGTCTAGGACAATGGACTAAAACCGATTCCCTCCTCCAGCACGAAGACAAAATCCTTCTGCTGCTCACGCTGATCATCGGCGCGTTGGTGGGTCTGGTGGTGGCCGCATTCATCTATGTCACCGAAAACCTGGGCGCGCGCATGTACCCGGCAGGGGGCGCAGCGTGGCGGCGAGTCCTGATTCCCACCAGCGGCGCGCTCATCACCGGTTATCTGCTTTCGCGTTTTTTTCCTAGCGCCCGCGGCAGCGGTATCCCACAGACAAAAGCGGCCTTGTTCCTACGCGACGGTTATATCAGCCTTCGCACGGTGCTGGGCAAGTTCGGATGCTGTTCGGCTTCGCTTGCAAGCGGCATCGCGCTCGGCCGTGAGGGCCCGTCGGTACAAGTGGGCGCAGGCATCGCATCCGTGCTGGGACGGCGGCTCGGGCTAGGTCCAAGCCGCATTCGGGAGCTGATTCCCGTAGGCGCGGCGGCGGCGCTGGCAGCGGCTTTCAACACTCCCGTGGCGGCGGTGCTCTTCACGCTCGAAGAAGTCATGGGCGATCTGCACGCTCCGGTGCTCGGTTCCATCGTGCTGGGTTCCGCGACTTCGTGGGTGACGCTGCACCTTCTGCTGGGCGACGAACCGTTGTTTCACGTGCCTTCCTACCAACTGGTTAGCCCCATCGAATTCATCACCTACGCGTTGCTCGGAATCGCAGGTGGCTTTGTGTCGGTGGCATTCGTCAAGCTTCTATTGGCGATCCGGAAATACTGCCAGGGCATGCCCCGCGCCACTGAATGGTGGCAGCCGGCGATGGGCGGCCTGGCAGTGGGATTGATGGGATGGTTCGTGCCCGATGTCCTCGGCGTGGGTTACGGACACGTCAGTGAAGCACTGAACGGACAGATGACGTTAGAGGTAATGGCGCTGCTGGTGGTGTTGAAAGTGCTGGCAACCACCAGCTGTTACGGCACGGGCAATGCGGGTGGCATTTTCGGTCCGGCTTTGTTTATTGGCGCAATGCTCGGTGGCGCGGTGGGAACGGTGGCCCATCAACTTCTGCCCGACTTCACGGGCGGCGTCGGCGCATATGCGTTAGTCGGTATGGGCGCGCTATTCGCCGGAATCGTGCGCGTGCCGCTGACATCGGTGATCATGATCTTCGAGATGACGCGCGATTATTCCATCATCGTGCCGCTGATGATCGCGAACCTGATCAGCTTCTACATCTCGTATCGCCTGCAAAAAGAGCCCATATATGAAGCGCTCCAACATCAGGATGGATTGCATCTGCCGTCCGGGCTGCGCTACCGGCAAGGGCTATTGATTGTCCGCGACGCAGCCGAAGCGCCGCAGCAGGTGCTCACCAGAACAGATCGCGTGGAAGATGCCCGCGCGCTGTTGGATCCGGATCGAAATGCGTGGCCAGTGATGGATGGCGGCCGTCTGGCGGGCATCATTACGCTGGTGCAGGTGGAGCAGGAGATGGCGGCAGGCCATGGCGATCGCGTGCTTGGTGAATTGCTGCCGGCCGACGTACCCAACCCGTTGCTGACATCGGATACGTTCCCTCATCTCCACATGGATCATCCGCTGGACATGGCGCTGCGTCGCATCGCGCACAGCAAGCTCAACGTCCTACCCGTCGTGGGACGCGCCGACATTCGCGACCTGAAAGGCATTGTCTCGCTGAAGGACATCCTGCAAGCCTACGGCGTCGCCGGAGATAAAAGCCAAGCGAAGCTGGAAAGCGAAGAGATTCGCTCGTCGCGCAGACTGTTGCCGGGCGTAATCGCCGCCGGCCTGGCCGTGCTACTGGTGATTGGCTTCCTCAATTACTACTACCGGTCGGCAAGGTCGCAGCGCGCCGACCAATATTACAAAACCGGCAGCGAACTGCTGCAGCAGGATCGCGATGAAGAAGCCGTGCAGCAGTTCCGCGATGCTTTGTCGGCGGCTCCCGGCAATCCGCAGTACCGTCTGGCGTTGGGTCTGGCGCTGGCAAAGGCCGACCATCCTGCCGAGGCTTCCGTTTATCTCAATGCGCTTTTGAAACGCGATCCAGAGAACGCGTTAGCCAATCTGGGCGAGGCGCGCATCGCCGCAGCGCAAGGCAAATCAGCCGACGCGGTGAAACTCTATCACCGCGCAATCGACGGACCGTGGCCGGCAGGTCAAGAGCAGAACCACATGCAGGCGCGCATCGAATTGGCGAGTCTCCTGGAAAAGAACGGGCAAAGGACCCAGGCCATTGCGGAGTTGTTAGCGGCGTTAGGTCCGGCCGCGCACGATACGGTTCTAAGGGAAAAGATTGGCGATCTGATGTTGAGCTACGGCGCGCCGAGGGAAGCGGCCGATGTTTTTCGGAACCTGATCCAGACGGACGACCGGGATGCGCAAGCCTACGCAGGTCTCGGACAGGCTGAACTTGCGTTAGAAAATTATCCCGAAGCTCACAATGCTTTCGAAAAGGCCCTAAATTGGAATCCGTCGGACGCGGCAAGCAAGAGCGGCCTAGATCTCACCGCCCAGGTTTTGGCGCTGGATCCCAACGCGCGTGGGTTGCGATCCGCGGCACGTTACGAGCGGAGCAAAAAGCTGCTGCAGGCAGAGGTGATGCGCTTCGGACATTGCCAACCGGACCCAACCGTCCAAGCGCAAAAGGCGCTGGCCGCCAACCCCAGGCGAAGTGAGATGGACGATGCGGCGGAAATGAATCTTCAACTGGCCGAGGACTTGTGGAAGCAGGAGCAGCAGAAACTCTGCACCCCGGCGCTGACTCCGAACGCCGGGGATGCAGTAGGAAGGGTTCTTGCCCGTCTGACACGATAGGACGAGAATTCTGAATTCTGCCTGACTTCTGAATTCTGAATTCTGACTTCTGCCTTAATTCGCTTCCGCTTGCGTAATATGCGTCCGTCGGTTCTTCTGCCAGCACTCTTCGTCATGCTCGGTGCAGACCGGTTTATCCTTGCCGTAACTAAGGACGGCCAACTGATTGCCCGGCAGTCCTAAATTGGACAGATACTCTTTCGTCTGCTTAGCGCGCGCATCGCCTAGCGCCAGATTATATTCATCCGATCCGCGTTCGTCGGCGAACCCTTCAACGGTGAGCTTGAAGTCTGGATACTGCTTGATGATGTCGGCCAGCGTCTGTGCGTCCATCTTCAGCGCGGCTTCGGCGTCGGGCCGCAGGGTGTGCTTGTTGTAGTCGAAATAAGCATCCTGGATGCGGTTCAGCAGATCCTGGATGCGGGCGCGCGTGGCGGCGTCAGGCATCCGCGAGGGCGTGCTGGCTGTGGTCTTTGGCGCCGGGGAATAGCTTCGCGCCGGCGCGGGTTGCGAGGCGGCTACCGGCGCAATCGGCGTGGAAGCCGGGGCGGAAGGCGCTTTGGCGACAACCTTTTTCGCGCAACCGGAGAAACTCAGCGAGAGCGCCGTCAGCGCCGCGCAAGCCAAAAATCGTGATTTCATCCAAAGCCTCCTAAGCTTTCGTATTTACAGCATATAGACGCGTCCAGCACCAAAAAATACCGTTGGCACTGTATTTGCGTGAAAGGATTACCCTAGTACCTTAAAAGGGATGTGGTTTCGCCTTACCGCCGAGTCACGCCCAAATACCGTCCGTTACAATCAGGTAAGCATGCGGCGCCGCCCAGGCGTGGTCCTAATAGCCGGATTTGGCGGGCTGCTGCTGATCATGGCGGCGGCTGAAGCCGGGGCTTTGCTTCTTCTCAATGGGCTGCGCCATAACGACACCACGCTGCAGGCCGGTTTCCTGGCGCGCAATCGGACGCTGGAGCGGATTCGATCGAATATTTATCTGTCCGGCACCTTTGTACGGGATTCCTTGCTTGCTCCGGAAAAATCGGGCGCGCAGGCGCAATTGGCAACGCTCGATGGCTTGCGACGCGATTCCGAAAGCGCCCTGGCGAGCTACGCCTTGGGCCTGGAGCCCGAAGAAACCGCGCCCTTTCGGGATTTGCAATCCCAGATTGAGGCCTACTGGAAAGTTCTGGATCGAACTCTCGCGTTGACCAGCGAGGAGCGCGGCAAGTATCGCAACGCGTTCTTCTACGAGGAACTAGTTCCCCGCCGTACCTCGATGCTGCAGATCGCCGATCGTATCGAGGCCTTGAACGAAGAGGCCCTGCGGCGGGGGGATATCAAGCTGGGCGATCTCTTCGGCCGCCTGCAGTTTGGACTGCTGGCGATGATCGCCGTCACCTTGCTGGGCGGCGTGACGCTGGCCGCGTTCACCATATTTCATATCCTGAAGCTGGAAGGCGAGGTGGAGCAGCGGCTGAAGGAAAGCGTCCACTCCCAAGCCAGTCTGCAGGAGCTTTCCGCGCGCCTGGTGCGGGCCCAGGAAGAAGAGCGGCGCGCTTTGTCGCGCGAACTGCACGATGAAGTGGCGCAAGCCTTTTCAGCCGTCCTGATGGAAGCCGAGAACCTGCTGGATCTGGCAGCCCAGCCGGAAGTGCGCGCGCATCTGGATACCATCCGCGCCATCGCTGGAAAAGGCATGAATGAGATCCGCGACATGGCGCTGCTGCTGCGGCCTTCCATGCTGGACGACTTCGGTCTGCTGCCGGCTCTCGAGTGGCAGGCGCGCGAAATTGGAAAGCGCACCGGACTGCGCGTCCAGGTGTCCAGCGAAATGCCGGGCGAACTGCCGGAAGAGCACAAAACCTGCGTGTATCGCGTGGTGCAAGAAGCGCTGAACAATTGCGCACAGCATGCCCAGGCCAGTGCCGTGCAGGTGCGTGTTCGTCACCAGGCTGGACAGATCCTGGTGACGGTGCAAGACGACGGTAGTGGCTTCGATCCTGAGCGCGTGCGTGGATTGGGACTCCTCGGGATGGAAGAACGCGCACGACATCTGGGCGGCACGTTCCAGATAGATTCAAAGCCCGGGCGCGGCACTCTGCTGCGCGTCACGTTGCCGCTGGCCGCTATTCCCGAAGCGTCGCAGGGAAGCGGCGTAGTGGTAAAGCACCACCAGTTGGAGACCGAAGTGGTGTGGAACGGAGGCCTGGCCGATGGATCAGATTCGCATTCTGCTGGCTGACGATCACAACATCCTGCGCGACGGCATGCGCCTGTTGCTGGAACGCCAACCCGGTTTCATCGTGGTAGGCGAAGCCGCCGACGGCCGCGAAACGCTACAACTGGCCCAGGATCAGCGCCCCGATGTGGTGGTGATGGATATCGCCATGCCTAATATGAACGGCATCGAAGCCACCCGGCGCATCGTCGAAAAGTATCCTCACATCGGCGTGGTCATCCTGAGCATGCACCACGATGAAAGCTATATCATCCGCTCGCTCAAGGCCGGTGCGCGCGCTTACTTGCTGAAGGACGCCATGAAGGCCGAACTGATCTCCGCCATCGAAGCCGTAGTGGATGGGCGGTCCTTCTTCAGCCCGAAAGTAAGCCGGATTCTTCAGGAAGATTACTTCCAGGCCATGGGCCGCAAGGACGCTGAAGATAGCTACGAGTTGCTGACCGATCGGGAGCGCGAGATTTTGCAACTGATTGCCGAAGGCAAGACCAACAAAGAAGTCGCGAATACGCTGAATCTCAGCCTCTATACCGTCGACACGCATCGCACGCATATTCTACAGAAGCTGAATCTGCACAGCGTGCCTGAGCTGATCCTGTACGCGGTGCGCAAGGGAATCATTTCGTAAGACTCGTCTCAGCTATTCTCGTATGAGGCTGGGGCCTGCATGCCACAGCAGAACCCGTCAGCGCAAGCTGACTTCTCGCTCGGCCCTACTTGGTCACCGTCAAATTCGCCGGCTGGCTGGCCACGCCGCCCACGCTCACCACCACGGGCTGCACGCCGGACGGCGTATTCGCTGGAACCTCGTAATTGATTTGCGTCACTCCCACCAGGCCGCTGGGGATGCCGATAAAATCGATCGTTGCTGTCTGGCCCGCTACAGTGACGGTCACCGGAAGATTGGGCTTCGGAAGGCGCGCCAGCGGAGTATTGGAAGCGGGCGACGTGCCTGTTGCCAGGGACGGCGAAACTTGTCCGTCGCCGGTGATGAAGAACGTAGTGGTTTGCCCGGCAGCGGCGCTCGAAAAAGGAGCGGCCACGAATCCATTGGTCATGAAGATTCCCGGGGCTGCCGGGACGATCTGAATGCTGAAATTGTTCGAATTCGCGTAGGGATTGCCAACCACCAGTTCCGCCGTTCCGGGCGCAGTCTCATACGGAATTTGAAGATTCACCTGATTCGGCGAGACGTAATAAAGCGGAGTGGTCACGCCATTGACCGATGCCTCAAACCCAGCCAGATACTGGGGCAGCGGAATGACGCCGGCCGGCTGCGCGAAATTTCCCAGCGCGATGCCGTAAACGCTCAGCAGCATCCCCGAGGCGTAAGATTGAGCCCCCGATGCCGAATTACTCGCGCCGCCAATCAAGAGCTGCGTTTGCGGCCCTTCGAACGGGACGGTGAGCGTCTGGCTCCATTGCTTTCCGCTGGCATCCACGCCGCTGAATGCGAAGACCACGTTTACCGGCGTCGCCAGGCTGGTGAATCCAAGACCGGTGGAAGCAATGGCACTGTCCGCGGGAATTTGGTTCGTACCGAAAACGGTTGCCACAGCGTCGCTTTGTCCGTTGATGGTGAATCCGGTCAGCGTGGTTGCCACTCCCGCTTCTTCTGTCAGAGTGATGGTGTATGCCCAACGAGACCCGCTGCGGGTGATCTGTTCGAACACCGGATTTTGATCGATAGACGGAACCACCGCGGATGCCGTGGGCGCATTCACATTGCTGGTCCACTGCTGGATTAGATTGGAAGCATCCGGCGAACCGAGCCCGGTAGCTTGGTCGTACCCCGGACCCGCGTTGTATCCAATGGAGCCCGTGGTGCAGTCCGGCGAAGCGGCGACGCAGGGAACGATGTTGTTGCTGACCGTAATATCGTGAAACACCGGAGCTTTCTGTGGGTTCTGAGCCATCCGGTACAGCATCGGGTTGATATTGCCCACGCCGGCTTCTTTTTGAGCGCCGGATGACACCAGAGAATGATTGAGCAACGTGACGATGCCGGCCATGGTAGGTGCGGCTATAGAGGTGCCCCCGTAGATCTGGAACGCGCCTCCGGTGGACACATAATATCCATCGTGATCGGGCGATGAAGCGATGGAAAGATCGGGCACATGGCGAAAGCTATCGTTGGGAACGCCGGGCCCGGTCTGCCAAACTGGCCTCGGAAAAAATATGCTGGCTCCGCCGCCGCCCGCCGCCAATCCGCCGCCCAGGTTGGTGTCGTTCCACGCCATTTCGGGGATGTAGGAGAGCGCGGAAGCTCCGTTGGCCGTGTTGACGCCCCAAAAGGTCCCGTTGCTTCCTTCGTTAAATTCAGAGCCGCCCATGGACGTCACTTCGGGCACGCTGCCCGGAGCGTCCACAGCCAATCCGTCCTCAGCGATATAGGCATTCGGGTCTTCGCAACCTGCCGCTCCATCGTCACCGGCGGCAGCCAGCCAGGTAATGCCTTCCAGGTTGGCTTGCTGGGCCAATTGCCGTTCGCTCGGCAAGCCTACTAAGTTGGCACCCTCGCAGGTTCCGTAGCTCATGCTGATTACCGGCGCATACGCCTGATCGATGGCTTCCTGTACCGATGTGAAGACGTCGCCCGAATTTACGAAAATGATGGTTGCTCCGCGCGCCACCGCGCCCGACCATTCCAGATCCAGATCGGCCTCAGGCAGATCCTCCTGGATAACGCCAGGGTCGGCTTGCCCCGGCACCAGAATCTGCTGCAGATTGATTGTGGGCAAATTGAACTTGCTGCGGAAGGCCTGAATATCGGAGACGTTGATGTCGGTTTGTCCGACAATGACGAGCTTTTGGCCGGTGCCATCGATTCCGGCGGTATAGAGCGGGGCGACATCGTAAATGGTTGCGAAGTCGTCGGGAGCCATCTGGTGAGCGCCGCTCCCCGTGGTGTTCTGCGGCCCCGCGCCCTTTAACCGGCTGCGCGGTTGAAGCCGATAATCGTTCAGCCCCCGCATCCCAAGCACGATGTCGGACAGCGCTGCTGGTATCGAAGGGTCGTTGGAATTGGCGTAATGCAGTTTGCCATTTTCCAGATAACGGTGAATCTCAGTGTGAAACGCGCTCTCCACTTTTTGCGCCGTGCCACTGAACTGGATCCAGGTTCGGCTGCGAGCCACGCGCTGCACTTCCAGGCCTTGCGACTTCAACCACGCGGTAATCTGATTCACGTCATTCTGGCTGACGCCGAAGCGATCCGCGTATTCCTCGGGCGTAAGCCACTTGTGATAATCCGCAGATGCCGGATTTTGTTGGGCCGTGAGTAGCTGTTGCAGAGCGGCCTGCTGGCTGGCTGAAGGCTTGAGGTAAATCGTGATAGCGGGCAGCGGAAAAGTCCCCGCCACGGGGCCTTGGTCGAATTCGCGCCGCGCCTGAGGAGGAACATGTCCGGTCAAGACAACGGTTTGGCTGCCGACAATCGGCGCTCGCAGACGATCCGGCTGCGCTTGAAGCTTGGCCGTCCAAACGCCCGCTATAAATACAAAGAGGATGGGTACAAGAAGAGTACGTCGCAAACTAGTGCGCATAGAGTGGATGATGCTAAGTCTTAGGATGAGCCTTTTGAAGCCCGAGTTTCAAGAGGATTATAGCTACTATTTCCAGATCTGAGTTATTTCCCGATTCGATAGACTAAAACACGGATGCAGCGCCTTGGTGGATTCGTCATGCTGGCAGTTGTGTGCGGGCTGCCATTGTGCGCTGCGGAGGTGCCCTCGCCTTTTGCGGGTCGATGGGATTTAACCATTGTTACATCGCCAGGTGTTACATCGTCCGGAATTTCATTTCCCTCTTGGATGGAATTTGCCGACGAACGCGCGAGACCCGCCATCCGAGTTGTCGGCCGCACCGGAAGCGTGCACCCCGTTCATAACGTGGTCGCGCGGGACGATCGTCTCACCTTTGACGATGGGCCAGGACAGTGGCGCATCTTCGTAAAGGATCACAAACTCACCGGACAAACTCCGCAGGGCCAACTGACCGGCGTTCCCGCACCAGCACTCAACCGCCAAGTTCCCGCCGCATGGACGAACGCCGAGCCGCTCTTTAACGGCCGCGACCTTACCGGTTGGCAGCCCGACAATCCCACCCTGAACCATTGGCGCGCTGATAAGGGCGAACTTCAAAATCTGGAAGCGGGCGCGAACATCGCCACCACGCGCAACTTCGCCGACTTCAAGCTGCACATCGAATACAACTGCCCGCCGGGCGGTAACAGCGGCGTGTATCTGCGGGGCCGTTACGAGGTGCAGGTGGAGTATGAGCCCGCGGTCAAGAACGATGTTTTCCACGCCATGGGTTCCATCTACGGCTTCATCGCACCCACCGCCGAAGTGCTTCCCCGTCCCGGCCAGTGGGAAACCTACGACGTGACGCTGGTTGGCCGTAACGTCACAGTGATTCGCGATGGCGTCGTGATTATCGACCACGGCTCCATTCCAGGGATTACAGGCGGCGCGCGCGACAGTCATGAAGCCGAGCCCGGGCCAATCTACCTGCAAGGCGATCACACCGGCGGCTTAAAGTACCGCAATATCACTATCTCCCTGCCGCAGCGCTGACGGATGTTTAGCGCGTGAGGTTTATTGGACCGTCAGCACCACCGGCTGTTCAATCATCGACGACTTGTTCGCGTTCAAAAACGCGATGTGATAACGCCCCGCCTTGATCTTCGGCACCTGAAACTTGATCTTGTCTTCGGTGTGGTCCGTGACGGCGACTTTCGTGTCTTCGGTGCCGTCGGTAAGATACAGGTCGGAAACATTGGCTTTATCCGCGTTTTGGCACGTGATGCTGACCGTGTCGCCGGCCTTGGCGGTATCCGGATCTACAGCCGAACATTTCGGGAGCGCTTGAAATGCCGCTAGCGTCGCGGCCGAAATGAGCAATACAATAATGAGCCCCGTTTTCATAGGCGCCTCCAGTGGTCGCAATTATATACCCCGGCGAGTAGACTGGAGGCAGCATGCCGAACGTAGCCGAAACTTCCAGCGCATCCACGCCTCCCCTCACCGTCCTGAGTGAAGAAGAGCGGATGTTCCAGGACACCGTCCGGCGCTTCGCTCGCGAACGCATCAGCCCCTACGTGCGCGAGATGGACGCCGCAGCCGCCTTCCGCAAAGACCTGCTGGACGAGATGTTCGAACTCGGATTGATGGGCATCGAGATCCCCGAGGAATATGGGGGTCAGGGCGGCAGTTTCTTTCAAGCCGTGCTCGCCGTGGAAGCTCTCGCGGCCGTCGATCCATCGGCAGCCGTTATCGTCGACGTGCAGAATACCATCGCCAACAACGTAATCATTCGTTGGGGCAGCGACGATCAAAAGCGTCGATATTTGCCGAAGCTGGCTAGCGAGATGGTGGCCTCGTTCGCGCTGTCGGAAGCGGGCTCTGGTTCGGACGCCTTCGCGTTGGCAACGCGCGCCACCAAGCGCGGCGACGAATACTTCATCACAGGCCGCAAGCTTTGGATCACCAACGCGGGCGAGGCGGGCCTTTTCCTGCTATTCGCCAACGCCAATCCCGAAGCGGGTCATCGCGGAATCACTTGCTTTTTGGTGGAACGCGATTTCCCCGGATTTCAAGTCGGAAAAAAGGAAGACAAGCTGGGCATCCGGGCTTCCTCGACATGCGAATTGATCCTAGACGACTGCCGCGTCCCCGCCGCCAACGTGCTCGGCGAAGTGGGCAAGGGGTACAAGATCGCCATCGAAACTCTGAACGAAGGACGCATCGCCATCGGAGCTCAGATGGCCGGCCTGGCGGAAGGCGCGCTGAATCATGCCATCGCCTACGCCAAGCAGCGCCAGCAATTCGGCAAGCCGATCGCCGAGTTTCAAGGCGTGCAGTTTGAACTCGCAGAAATGGCGACCGAAGTAGAGGCAGCGCGCCTGCTGGTTTATAACGCCGCGCGGCTGCGCGACTCCGGACATCCCTATGTCACCGAAGCCGCGATGGCCAAATACTTTGCCTCGCAAGTGGCCGAGGACACCGCCTCGCAAGCGGTGGAAATTTTCGGCGGCGTGGGTTTCACGAAGGACTATCCTGTGGAAAAGCTGTATCGCGACGCCAAAATCGGCCGCATTTACGAAGGCACCACGAACATTCAGAAGCTGACCATCGCTAAACAAATCCTGGCCTAGCTTTTTAGTGCAAAGACGTATTCTGCGGGGGCCATTCCGGCCAGCGATTCCCGGCCGTGGCCTCGATCGCTATCGGACCGGTGAGCGAAAAACCAGGCACAAAACCCGCCGGCCTCGGCCGTGCCGAAGGGGGCTGCTGATGGTCAGCCGTAGTAACGCAGCGCATTTCGTTCCACCCCACGTGAGCAGTGACGTGCTTATAGAACGTAGGCAACTCGCCATCGCCCCAGTCTTCGTGCAGGATGTTGAACTTCAGCACGTCACCTTGAATTTCGAAATCGTCCAACGCCGCCATGGTGTAGGGGTTGTCGCAAGTCCCGCACACCATTCCGCGCAGTTTGCCACCCACGCGGCGAATAATGAAATACTGCTTGGGCGCACCGACGCCAAAGCCCAGCCAGACGCCGACAACATCCTTCTCAGTCAGTTGCGATTTCCACGGACCCGGTTGAATGTAGCGGGGAAGCGGTGCGCCCACTCCTTGCTGGTTGATCGCCACGGCGGGAACAGGTGGGGCCTTGGGGAGCCTCGACACAATGATCGGCAATGGATCCGGTCCCCTGGGGTCCTTCATGAGGATGCGCTCGAACTTGCCCGCGCCGGCCTGTCCCGAAGTGCCCGTCACTATCAGATTCCCGTGATCGAATCTCGCTGTCGCCTGGTCCTGATAGGCAGTGCTTCCATCCGCATTCACGTGCGTTACTACGAAACGGATGCCGTCCGCCCCGAACTTGCCGTCCACAAAAGCCAGCGTCGTCGCATCCGCGCAATAAGTGCAATANNACGAATCGAGAACTCATAGGTATGTGCCTCGCCCTTGTCCGTCCGCCATCCGCCGCGGTAATCGTCGGCATCCTCGGCAGCGGCCGCGTGGCCCAATCCCCACACGGCTAGAAGCAAAACAAACTGCGCTTTTCTAATCACCATTGCGGCCAACCTTGTTCGTGGATTCTTTTGCCGTCTCTCATGCTAACTCCAAAAATGAACTTGCGCGGGCTACCCGACGCCGGATCCTAGGCCTGTTGCGCGGCCGCCCACACACCGTTGGAGAGATTGCCGCGAATTTTCGGACCAGTCGTCCGGCAGTAAAAGCTAGCCGGAAACTCGCCCTCCAAACCACTGGGCCGCCCCCACGGTATTTGTTACCGTGGTACGCTTGTACCTAGGTAACACACTTTGTCGCAACCTACCGATCTCCATACCGTTGAACGAATCCAAACGGGCGTCCGCATGGAAAAGCGTCTTCTCAAAGTCCTGCGCGCCTTCGCCGACTATCACGACTTAACTCTCGGCGATCTGCTGGAAGGCATCGTGCTGCATGCTTTCGATGGTAAGTGTCCATTTAGCAAGGAGAGCCTGCAGCGCATCCAGGAACTGAAGAAGTTCTATGGTCTCCATATGGATGCGAGCGCGAGCCACCGCCTGGTCGAAGCCGGACCGGCAAATTCCGTGAAGAAGCACAAGAGCGGAAAGTGAAACAGCTGCCCTGCGCCCCAATGCTTTTATGAGCGACCACGAGCTCATCGCAAGCTTCGAGAATGCCAGTCTTGACAATGCCGCGTTTCACCACGCCGATCACGTCAGGATGGCATTCCTCTATTTATCCCGCTATCCGGTTCTGGAGGCGCTCCAGCGTTTTACCGCTTTACTGGCCAGGTTCGCTGCCGCAAAAGGCAAGCCCGAGCTCTACCACGAAACGATTACGTGGGCGTTCCTGCTCTTAATTCGCGAGCGGATGGCGCGTTCCCCAGGCCCGCAGACCTGGCGCCAATTCGCAGCCGGCAATCCGGACTTATTGAACTGGAAAGACAATATCCTCAAGAAATATTACCGGGACGAGACCCTGTCATCCGACCTTGCCAAACGCGTCTTCCTCTTCCCCGATACGGCGCTACACTAAGAGACAAGAGGCACCATGCGTTTCGTTTTGACTTTCGCTCTGCTCAGCGGCGTGGCTTTTAGCGCCACCCTCACCGATCCCAACCCCTCGCAAATCGACGACATCATCGCCAAGTTCGCCGCCAAGGAAGCCGCATTCTCCAAGGCCAGGAGCAACTACACCTATCGCCAGACCGCGAAGGTGATGACGCTCGACGATGGCGGCGGCGTAACCGGCAAATGGGAAGAAGTAACCGACATTATCTTCACCTCCGGCGCGCGCATCGAAAAAGTTGCGTATGCGCCGCCCAATACGCTCACCGCGATTTCTCTCGATCCCGGCGACCTGCAGGATCTCCGCGATGTGCAGCCCTTCGTGCTCACCACCGACGAAGTGCCGAAGTATTACATTCGCTACCTGGGCCGCGAGCAACTGGATGAAATCTCCTGTTATACGTTCGCCGTCAAGCCGAAGAAGATGGAGTCCGGCCAGCGCTATTTCGAGGGGATCGTATGGGTGGATGATCGCGACTTGCAGATCGTCAAAAGCTACGGGCGCGGTGAAGGCACGAAGCAAAATGCGGATCATCAATACCCCAAGTTTGAAACCTATCGCGAACAAGTGGATGGGAAATATTGGTTCCCCACCTACACCATCGCGAATGCGACGTTGCACTTCCGCGAAAACGATCAGCGCATCAAGATGACCGTTAAATACGAGGATTACAGACAGTTCAAGAGCGACACCCAGATCAAGTACGACGTGGACGAAAAGACCACGCCACCGTCGACAACGCCGCCCGGCAAGCCGTAAGTGCCGCATCAGATCGCGAAGCTGCCCATCGACGATCTTCTAGCGGGCATCCGTGAATCGCTCGGCCGCGGTCACAATTTGGTCATCGAAGCGCCGCCCGGCGCGGGGAAAACTACGCGAGTTCCCCCCGCTTTGCTGGATTTGGTCCCTGAACAAAGACAAGTGCTGGTGCTGGAACCGCGCAGGCTGGCGGCACGCTTGGCGGCGCGCCGAGTGGCGCAAGAACTCGGCGAAAAACTGGGCGAAACAGTCGGCTATCAGGTTCGCTTCGAAGAAGTGAGTGGCCCACGCACGCGGCTTCGATTCCTCACTGAAGGCATTCTCACGCGCCGTTTGATATCGGATCCACTCCTTGCGGGCGTCGATGCCGTGGTCTTGGACGAATTTCACGAGCGGCATCT
>PKZC01000398.1 GCA_003132905.1 Bryobacterales bacterium
CTACTCTCTAGTCGCGCACCCCCGATGAGGAAGTAGCTTGCTACCGGTGCGGCAAGGCGTGCGAAGATAGTACCGACGTGGCAGTAAAAGTCCAGGTCCCTAAAAAGGCCAAAGCGGTGCGATTTGCGCTGCATCCCATTGGCAAGATTCTCCTTGTTCTGCTGGTACTGTGTTTCACAACCGGTCTGGCGGTGTTCACGTTCTATTACGTGAAGTACTCACGGCTGATTGAGACGAAGCTGGCGGCGGGCCCGTTTGCGAACACTTCCATGCTTTTCGCGGCGCCGCGCACGGTGGATGTGGGGGATGTTGCGGATCCGCAGGAGATAGCGACGGACCTGCGGCGTAGCGGGTACACCGAATCGCAGAGCAACCGCATGGGGTATTTCACGCTGAAGCCGGATGAGATCGACGTGTATCCGGGTCCTGATTCGTACTTCAAGCGCGACGAGGGCGTGATCAAGTTCACCGGGCACAAGGTGACGCAGATTATTTCGTTGGCCGATAACACAGACCGCACCGAGTATACGCTGGAACCGGAGCTGATCTCGAACCTGTTCGATAAGAATCGCGAGAAGCGGCGGCTGGTGAAGTATGAAGACATCCCGCCAGTGCTGGTGCACGCGGTAGTTTCGGCCGAGGACAAGCGGTTTTTCCAGCATTCGGGGTTCGACCCGATCCGCATCATGAAAGCGGCCTACATTGATGTTCGGGAGCATCGCTATGCGCAAGGCGCATCCACGCTGAGCCAGCAGCTGGCGCGTAGTTTCTGGCTGGATAACGATAAGACCTGGCGACGCAAAATTCCCGAGGTGCTGATTACCATGCACCTGGAGCAGAAGCTCAAGAAAGAGCAGATTTTCGAATACTACGCGAATCAAGTGCCGCTGGGGCATCGCGGCAGTTTCGGTATTCGGGGATTTGGAGAAGCGGCGCAAGTTTACTTCGGTAAGGACGTCAGTAAGTTGACGATCCCGGAAGCGGCGACGCTGGCCGGGCTGATTCAACAGCCGAGTTTCACGAACCCGTTCCGATGGCCAGAGCGTGCGCGGCAACGCCGTAACGTGGTATTGAAGCTGATGCGGGAGAACAACTACCTCAGCGAGGCGGAGTACGAGAACGCTACCGCTACGCCGGTGGCGCTGGCCAGGCAAGGAATGGAATCCACCGAAGCGCCTTATTTTGTGGATCTGGTGAACGATGCGCTGCTCGAAAAATTCCCGGACTACAACTTCCAATCCAACACATATCGGGTATACACGACGCTCGATCCAAATTTGCAGCACGATGCGGCCGAGGCGGTGCGAATTGGAATGGAAGAGGCGGACAAACGCATCAAGGGCCGGAAGAAGAAGGATCCGAACTATCCCGATCCGCAATGTGCTTTGATAGCGTTGGACCCGCAGACTGGCGAAGTTCGCGCGCTGATTGGCGGCCGGAACTATGGAACCAGCCAACTGAACCGTATCCTGGCCAAGCGGCAGCCAGGATCTTCCTTTAAGCCATTTGTCTATGCGGCCGCGCTGAACACCGGTCTTTCCACTAACGGCGGCGGCCAAGTGATCACGCCGGCCACGATGATCACGGACGAGCCAACCACCTTCTATTTCGATGGCAAGCCGTACGAGCCGAGCAATTTCGAACATAAGTTTTATGGCAACATTGGGCTGCAAGATGCGATCGCGCACTCGTTGAACGTCGCCACGGTGAAAGTGGCGGAACAAATCGGCTACGACCAGATTGTCGATCTAGCGCGGCGGGCTGGAATGAACGTGGAGATCCATCCGACGCCGGCGGTGGCGCTGGGCGCTTATGAAGTTACGCCGCTCGAGATCGCGGGCGCTTATACGATTTTCGCCAATCATGGCGTTTACTCTAAGCCGTATTTTGTCTCCAACATTGCGAGCGATCACGGGTCGATTATGTTCGACAGCAAGCCGGAGCATCGCGATGTGCTGGACCCGAGGGTGGCGTTTCTGATGGATCAACTTCTCGAGGAAGTGGTCCGGACTGGAACGGGAGCCGGAGTATGGTCGCGAGGAATCAATTTTCCAATCGCGGGAAAGACCGGCACGTCACACGATGGCTGGTTTGCTGGCTTCACGTCGAAACTGATCTGCCTGGTGTGGGTTGGGTTCGACGATAACCGCGAGCTGAATCTGGAGGGCGCGCATTCGGCGCTGCCGGTTTGGGCGGAGTTTATGAAGCGCGCTCACGAGCATCGGGAGTATCGAAACGTGAGTGAGTTTGAAGCGCCGGCCGGAGTGGTGGGGGTGCAGATCGATCCGGCGTCGGGCCAACTCGCGACGGCGGCTTGTCCCAAGGTTCGAACCGAATATTTTATCGAGGGCACGCAGCCGGTGGAGCTATGCCAACTGCACGGGGGAGGGGGAACCCGCGTGGCTGGATGGGAGACGGGACAGCCTGCCCGTGCCGGAGATCAGGCAGCGCCATTGAATCCTCAGGGAACGCCGCCGCAGCAACGTGCCGCGCAGACCGCACCCCCGCAACCCGATTCCAACGCCGAGCCCGTACCGCAGCCCAAGCATAAGGGATTTTTGGACCGTCTTCGGGGTATATTCAAGTAATTAGTTTTTGCCGAAGGTGATAGTGTAGGAGCCATAGCTCCGAAACGGGATCGTCAGAGCCTTCCGAAAACGCATGATCCGGGGAGGTTGACTATGCTTTCCAGCCTTAGGGTAGTCGCACTCAGCGTTACAGCGGCCTCGATGTTTGCTGTCACCGCAGCCGGGCAAGTTGCCCAATCCGCGCCGCCGCCGAGCGGTTTCCTCAATACGTCCGATACTGGCCTGACGCCGCCGACGGCGCAGAAGAAGCCCACCGTAACCCTGACGCCAGAGATGCGCGGTGACATCTTTATGGCTGAAAAGCGGTTCCGCGAAGCGGCGGAGATGTATCAGGAAAACTCCAAAGGTTCGGCGATAATGCTGAACAAAACCGGTATCGCGTACCATCAAATGCTTCAATTGAACATCGCAGAAAAGTATTACCGGTTGGCGCTGCGGGTGGATCCGAAGTACTCCGAGGCGGTGAACAATCTGGGGACGATCTATTACGCCAAAAAGAGCTTCCGGCGTGCGATCGGCCAGTACAAGAGGGCGCTGAGACTCAGTCCAGAGTCGGCGTCGGTGTGGAGTAATCTTGGCACGGGATATTTTGCGCGCAAAGAATATGAGCGCGCGGCGGAAGCCTGGCAGACGGCGCTGAAGCTGAATCCAGAAGTGTTCGAGAGCCGCAGCACGCAAGGCGTTCTACTGCAAGAGCGAAGCGTGGAGGAACGGGCGAAGTTTCATTACTACCTGGCCCAGACGTACGCTAAAGCGGGAATGAACGATCGCGCGGTGCAGTATATTCGCAAGGCGCTGGAAGAGGGATTCAAGGAGAAGAAAAAGATCGAGGACGATCCTGCGTTTGCCGCGATGAAAGATCTNNAAAGAATTGATGGCGAGCGAGCCGCGTGTTTTGTAAGCCAAGAACATCACTGTTCCTCCTCATCATTCTTCTTGCCTTAGTGGTCGCACTGACCGGTTGCGCCAGGTCCCCAGCAGTGGTCGTGGAGCGGCTCGGAGTGATGCCGATCGAGAATCTAACTTCCGATGCGCAGTTGAATTGGCCGAACCGCGCCGCCGCAGCCCTAGTGGTCTATGACCTGGCGGGCGCGAAGAATATTTTCGCCAGGCAGGTGGATTCAATCTCAGCCGNNCCAGACAGGTGGATTCACTCTCAGCCGCGCAATCCATGCGGGCGTCGCGCGTTTTAGAAGGATATTTCTTCGAGCGAAACGGACGCATCGGAATCCACGCCACGCTGGAAGATTTAGGAAGATCGAAGACGGTTGAGAGCTTCGAAATCGACGGAACAGTGTCGGCTGGTTTTTTGCCGGTGGTGAATGAACTGGCGCGCCGGTTGAGTCCGGAGGTTCGGACGTTTGGAACGCAAAACGAAAAGGCGTTCCAGCTTTATGGCGAGGCGCTGGCAGCCCGGGACTCGCAATCGGCGGAGCAGGACCTTGAAGCCGCGACCCATGCCGACCCAGGCTTTACGGCCGGATACGTGGATGAAGCGAAACTGCTGGCGGAGACGGGAAACCGAGCCCAGGCGCAGCAGGTGGTGCTGGCTGGAAGCCGTGCGCGACGAGATCCGATTGATGGGGCCAACTTGGAATACGTTGGAGCGACCGCTAGCGGGGATGCCACCGACCGGGTGAAGGCGTTGGAACTGCTGACCGCGGCCACACCAGCTAACGCAAATATTTTCATCGAACTGGGTGAGATGCGATTCGCCCGGCGTCAATTCAAGCAGGCGGTGATGGAATATCGGGCCGCCGTGCATTTGGATCCGGAGGCGCTGCCAGTTTGGAACCAGCTGGGGTACGCACTGGAGTGGGCCGGGGATTTGAACGGCGCGCGGGATGCGCTGGCGCAATACCAAAGGCTGGCACCTGACAATTTGAATGCGATCGATTCGCAAGGCGAAGTTAGCTACATGCTCGGCGATTTCAAGTCGGCCAGCGAATACTTTGAGAAAGCGTCGGCGAAGAACCCCTCGGAACTGCTGAAGGCCGCAGAGGCTCGGTTAATGGTTGGGGACCTGCAGGGTGCGGATGGGCTGTTTCTGAAACACCTGGGGCCCGGGGCGAAGGCGCAGAACGGGGCCGGTTATCAGATGGCCCAGTGGGAATTTATGACGGGCCGGCGGACCGCGGGCATGGCGCGGATGGAAAAGCTGGCGCAAGGGTCGAGCGGCGATTTTCAGGCGCTGGCGCTGAGCCAACTCTCTATTTGGAAGTTGGACGGTGGGGATAAGAAGGCTGCGGCAGATTTGGCCAAACAAGCCGTGGCCGGAGCGCAGAGTCCCGTAGCACGAAAGATGAGTGCGATTGCCACAGCGATCGCCGCGGGAGGCGCGACGAGTTCCGGTTCGAAGGTGGTGGATGCGTACGCGCTGCTGTTCGCGAAGAAATATCGCGAGGCGCTGCCCTTATTGCAGGCAGCCTATGCAGAGACGAACCCGTCGGTGGATGGCGAGATTCGCACGTTGTTGGCATGGGCGTTTGTGGAAACTGGTGCAATCGACCAGGCGGCTAGCTTGGTGGAAAGTACTCCCTTTGTGCTCTCATTCGGCGAACCGCAATTTACTTCGCCGATTTTGGCTCGGTACTTGTTTGCGCGAAGCGCGGTTCTCGAGCACCAGGGCAAGAAGGATCAAGCGAGGGTTAGCCAGGAGCTGTATTCGAAATACGCGGGAATTACGAAATGACGGGTTTGTGCTCCCAGGGCTTATCCGCGTCGCCTTGATCGCGGTGCTGGACGCGATCGTAGAGGTGGAGATCGGACGTGGTGCCGAGACTTTCGTTGTAGAGACTGGGCAGGCCGAGGCCCTCTTTTAGATCCTCTTCGAAGGCGTGCAGCGCTTTGAGTTGCGTGGAGAGTGCTGGAGCGGTGCGGCCGTTGGGACTTTTCCAGAACATCTGAAAACCGCGATTCACCAATAGCCCGATTTCATCGCCGAGCACCAAGCCCGCTTTGTTGACGCGAGGGTGCTGACCGGGGCGATCTTCAATGATGGCGCCGATGCCGTCGCGAATGATCTGGGCCTTTCCGGATCCGGCGGGACTGGTGCTGAAGCCCAGTTTTCGCAGGCCGTCGATGCGCTCTGTAAAAGTGAGCTCGTGAAGTTTTTCCCGGCGAAAGAACATGTACTCACTATAATGCCAGATATCTTCAGGGGTTCTGCAAGTGTTTTCCGAGGAACTCGGCCGCGGCATGATAGGCCTGGATCCAACGTTTTTCCGTGAGGAAGCCGTGGATTTCGTCAGGGAAGATTAGCTCCTGGAATTGGACACCCTGTTTACGAAGCGCTTGGACCAGCGCGACGGTTTGATGGAACGGCACATTGCGATCGTCATCGCCGTGGATGAGCAGGACAGGCGATCGCCAGGTGGAAATAGAAGCCATGGGCGAAGACTCGAAGGCAAGACGAGTTGTGGCGGCATCCATCGGAACATGATCCGAGCTGAGTTCCGCCGACCAATCATGCACGCCATGAAAATCGACGCCAACGGCAAATAGGTTGGAAGCGCGAGCGAGACCGAGGGCCGTCAGGTAGCCGCCGTAAGAACCACCCCACAGGCCGATGCGGTTGGGGTCGACGTCGGGCCGGCTTCGAAGATACAGACCCGCGCCCAGGACATCGTTGAACTCGCTGGCGCCACTTGCGCCGTAATTGAGGGCTTCGCGGAAATCGAGACCGTAGCCGATGCCGCTGCGGTAATTCACCGAGAGCACGATATATCCGAGGCTGGCGAGATACTGATTCATCGCGTAGGCGTTGTTGTAGTAATCCATGGAATTCCAGCCGAGGAGCATCTGACGACGGGAGCCGCCGTGAAAGAAGACGATGGCGGGATGCTGCTGGTTGGGGCTGGAGCCGGGAGGCATGAAGATCTGTGCGTGGATGCGCAGGCCGTCGGCGGAAGAGAGGACGATGGGTTCGGGAACAACGAGCGAGGCGGCGGGAAAATCGGCGGGGATTNNGTGCCAGGAGCGAGATCACGAGGATCGCTGTTGCCAATTTTGATGGAAGCGCGAGCGGGATTCCGAGCATCGGAGCGGAGCATGGCGACTGCCGCGCCGTCGCCAGTTTCCACGGGCGACCATTCGATTCCGGCACCGGGAGTAAGTGAAACAAGATTATCGCCCGAGACGGAAACACGCCAGAGGTGACGGCGATCGGTGTCATTTTCATTCGAAGAGAAGAGGACAGTCTGGCGGTCTGGGGAAAGCGACGCGCTCTCGATTTCAAAATCGCCGGGCGTGTTCAGAGGCTTGGGCACATCGCCGTGGGTGGAGATGGAATAGAGGTGCAGCCAGCCGGTGCGTTCCCAAGGGAAAACGATGCGATCGCCCGCGCCCCAGAATAACTGCAAGTCGGCCGCAGAGGCGTGAAATACGCTGCCTGGTCCATCGGAGGCGTGCCATAGTTCCTGGCCGTTGCCGGATTCTGCGGCGGCGATGCGAATCGACCAAGGCGGCGAGGCAGCGCGGTGAGGACCGACGGTGAGCGTGGACGCAGGGACACGGATGAAGGCGATCTGCTTGCCATCGGGAGACCAAACGGATTGGGAGTCGCGATCTACGCTGGGATCCAGATAGGTGATGGATTTTGCGGCGAGGTTGTACACGGCTATGAACGAATGGTCGGCGCGCGTGGACGTAAAGGCGAGCTTGGAGCCATCGGGCGACCAACGGAGTTGACTGGCCTCGCCTTTGGCGTGGATGAATTGGGAAGGTTTGGCGTTGTCATCGAGACCGACCGACCAGATTTCGTCTTCGCGGAGGAAGACCAAGCGGTCGCCAGCAGGAGATACGGCAGGATCGCTGCCTTCGGTGATTTTGCGGGGCGCACTTCCCAGAGAGGCAATCCAGATCGCCTGTTCGACGCCTTGTGGAAGGCTCGCGGGGTTCGGGTTATCACGATGGTTTTCGAAATCTCCGCCGCGAACGAAGACGAGCGAGCGGCCGTCGGGGGTCCAAGTGAGCTGGGCGATCTCCTGGCCATCGTCATCGTGATAGTTCGTGAGGCGGCGGCCTGAGTAAGCGGGGGCGTCGGCGAGCCAGACGTTGCGGGCGCCATGCTCATCGAGAACCCAAGCGACGGCGCCGCCTTTGGGGGCAGCGGTAAGATCCGACGGGAAGGGAGCGCTCATTACCTGTTCGAGCGAGAAGCGTGCGGGGGAAGCAGAGAAGGCGAGGGCACACGCGAAAAGAAGGCCGAATAAGTGGCGGAGCCGCATAGCCAATTGTTATACACTGAGACCCGGATTTGGAGGCCGAACTCTTCCATGTTGAGTTACTCGCGGGGCCACGATGCTCCGCTTATCGACGCGACCATCTGGGACGCATTCGAACAGACAGCTTCTCGATTTCCGGAGAGAGATGCACTGGTGGCGCGGCATCAAGGGGCAAGACTGACATTTTCAGGGCTCGCCGCGGCGGTTGAGAAGGCGGCACGAGGGCTCGCAGGCCTGGGGGTGGGCAAGCAGGATCGCGTCGGAGTCTGGTCGACCAACTGCGTCGAATGGGTCCAGATGCATCTGGCATGCGCACGCATCGGAGCGGTGCTGGTGAATGTGAATCCGGCGTACCGGCCCTATGATTTATCGTTCGTGCTGCGCAAGTCGAAGATGAAGGCGTTGTTTCTTTGGGAGAAGGACAAGCGCTGCGACTATCGCGCGATTGTGGAGGAAGCCACCGCGGGGCAATCGCTGGCCTTGGAGCACATTGTCTACTTCGGTACGGATGGCTGGGAACGGATGCTGGCGCGTGGGCAAGATATCCCAGAGCAGGAGATATCCGCTGGTGAAGCGACTAACATCCAGTACACATCGGGAACAACCGGATCACCGAGAGGCGTGCTCCTTTCGCATCGAAATGTTTTAAACAATGCAGCGGTGCTTGCGCACGGGATGAACCTGACGTATCGGGACCGAATCGTGGTTCCGGTGCCGTTGTATCACTGTTTTGGATGCGTGTTGGGCACGTTGGTATCGGTGGTGAGCGGCGCGACCATGATTTTTCCTTCTGCTACTTTTGAGGCGCTCGCGACGCTAGAGGCCATTCACGAGGAGCGCGGGACCGCGATCTACGGAGTGCCCACGATGTTCATAGCCGAACTGGACCATCCTGCTTTTCAGACATTCGACTTTAGTTCGCTGCGAACCGGGGTGATGGCCGGCGCGCCGTGTCCGGTAGAAATCATGAAGCGCGTGGTGAAAGAGATGCATTGCGAAGGGATGATGGTGGGCTACGGGCAGACGGAGAGCTCGCCAATAATCACAATGTCATCGGTGGACGATAGCGTGGAACGGCGAGTGTCGACTGTGGGACAGGCGTGCGCGAATACAGAAGTCAAGATTGTCTCACCGACGGGCGAGACCGTTGAGGTGGGCGAGCAAGGCGAACTGTGCACTCGCGGGTATCTGGTAATGAAGGGGTATGACGACGAACCGGAAGCAACGCATCGCGCCATCGATGAAGATGGCTGGCTGCACACCGGAGACCTGGCGACCATGGACAGTGACGAGTGCTTTCGGATTACGGGCCGTGCGAAGGACATGATCATCCGGGCAGGCGAAAATGTATATCCGAGAGAGATCGAAGAGTTTCTGCACACGCATCCGAAAGTGGCGGAAGTGCAAGTGGTAGGCCTTCCGGACGCGCGGCTGGGCGAGACGGTGGTGGCCTGGATCCGGCTGAAGGAACCGGCGGAGGAGGCCGAGATCCGGGAATTTTGCAGCGGCCGCATCGCGCACTTCAAAGTGCCTCAATATATTCGCTTCGTGGATGGATTCNNGACAGTAACGGGCAAAGTGCAGAAGTTTCGGATCCGGGAGATCGAAATTCAGGATCGTGGGCTGGAAGGAGCCGCTCGGATTCAGACGGCATGAAGGGTGACAGAAGAGGGGGAGGAATCTGCGTTGCGTTTTCAGGCGCTTAGCAGATCATGTGACATAGAAACAAAAACCTGATTGATAGAGTCGGTGCAGGAGAGAGTTGCTTTCGGGCGCTTCTGGAAACGGAGGCGCCCATTTTTTTGGACCCGAGATGACAGTACGGACACCGATAGCGAAACGGCAGTTACTAAGCGAGCCAAAAAAGCAACTGAAAGGCACTCGCAGACAACGAATCACCAAGCTGCTGATGGATGTCGAAAGGCGGCTCGATTTCAACAACAAAGTAACTCTGGCGGATTTTATCCGGCTGACTCAACTGGAACGAGAGCTGGAAGAAGAGGAGCAACCGAGGGAGATCATCGTAACGTGGAAAGATCCAGCGGAAAAACGCTGCTGATTGAAATAGAATATGCCCCACTCCCTTCGCAGAACAGGTTTCATGCTTCCACCGCGAGGTTTAAAGGGTTTTCTGGACCCATAGGCTCAGGGAAGAGTCAAGCGCTGTGTCAAGAGGCGATCCGCCTGAGTTACTTGAATCCTGGCCGGCAGGGGCTAATTGGCGCGCCGACTTATCCAATGTTGCGGGACGCAACTTTGACCAGCTTCCTGGAGGTATTGACGAGTAATCGCATCAGGCATGAGCTGAATAAGTCGGAATCGGTGCTGCTGATGAAGGACACCGGCTCGCGGATATATTTTCGAGCGGTGGACGACTTCGAGCGGCTGCGCGGTACGAACTTAGCCTGGTTCGGACTGGATGAGCTGACTTACACGTCGGAAGAAGCGTGGTTACGACTGGAAGGCCGGTTGCGCGATCCGCGGGCATCTCGTCTGTGCGGATTCGCGGTGTGGACGCCGAAGGGATTTGACTGGGTGTATCGGAGATTCGTGCGGAATGTAATTGCTGGATACGACGTTGTGGTTGCCAAGCCATTCGAGAACAAACACGTGCTGGACAAGATCCCGGACTTTTACGAGCGGCTGCGCGGAAGCTACGACGCGAGGTTTTTTGAACAGGAAGCACTGGGCGAGTATCTAAACGTCCAGGCCGGAGTGGTTTATCCGGGATTCCAGCGCGGGCGCAACTTGAGAAAGCTGGAGATCGACGGGACATTGCCATTGTTCTGGGCGCTGGACTTTAACGTAGATCCCATGAGTTCGATCGTGGCGCAAAAGCGCGGCGAAGACATTCTGGTGCTGGATGAAGTGGTGCTCAGGAAGGCCAGCACTTTGCAAGCGTGCGAGGAGTTTCACGCGCGGTATCCGAATCATCAGGCGGGCATCGTGATTTATGGCGATGCGACCGGACAGCGGCTACAGACGGCTGGGACAACGGATTACCGAATCATTCGGGAATATTTTCGGCAAACGGCGTACCGAAGCCTGAAGTTTCGAGTACCGGCCAGCAATCCGAGCGTCCGGGAACGGATCGGTTTAGTGAACGCGAAGTTGTTTTCGGCGAGCGAAGAAGTCCGGTTGCTGATCGATCCGCGGTGCCGTGGGCTGATAACGGATTTCGAGGAAGTAACCTACAAGCCTGAAAGCGGCGTGATCGATAAAGAGCGGGATTCCGAGAGGACCCACCTGTCGGACGCACTGGGTTACCTGATTTGGCAAGAGTGCGGGCCGCGTCCGGTGTTCGGCGAGCAGAGCCGACGGTTGATTTGACGGCGAAAGAATACCTGATGAACATTGGCAACGGCGGTCCCGATATCATTCACGAGCATCCGGAATATGCGGCGAAGAGAGCGATGTGGCGGCAGTATCGCGATCTATATTCTGGGGGCGCCCAGTTCATCGCAAGCGCGGATCAATACCTGGTGCGGAGGCAGAAGGAGCCCGGTGACGTCTATGTGGAACGACTGAGCCGAAGCTTTTACGAGAACTATGTAGGTTCGATCGTGGACTGGTATACGGCCACGCTCTTCCGGCGCGAACCGGTGCTGAACTTTGAAGGAAACGGCGAGCGGTCCAAAAGGTTCTTTGGCGTGTTCACGGAAGATTGCGATCTAAAGGGCACGAACCTTTCCGAGTTCTTCCGGCGGCAATTTGTAGAGGCGTTGGTATGTGGAAAGAGCTACATACTGATCGACTTTCCGCGGCTGGACGGGCCAATTGGCACACGGGCCGAGGAGGACGAGCGAGGGGCTTCGCGCGCCTACTTACTCAGTTACGCAGCCGATGAACTCATCAATTGGAGTTACGACGACCACGGGCAATATCAGTGGGTGGTATTGCGGACGCAAAGTCTGCGCAAGGACAAGCTCGAAGATGCGGAGTGGTGGAAGCAGACGCGATGGGTTTACTACGACAAGGAAAACTATCGCATTTACGAACAAGTAGAGGAAGGGAGCAAGCGCGGGCAGGTGGAGGTGGTGGCCGAGGGGCGGCATGGATTAGCCAAACAGGCGCAAGTACCGCTTGTAGAGCTGCGGGTATCGGAAGGGCTGTGGCTGTTGAACAAAGCGGCGTCACTGCAGCTGGAGCATTTCAATAAGTCGAATGCGCTGGGATGGGCGCTGACGATGGGGTTGTTCGCGATGCCGGTGATTTACTCGGAACGCGATTGGGACCAAGTGATGGGCGAGTCTTACTACATTCAGCTCGGCCCGCAAGATCGTTTTGGATGGACGGAGCCCCAAGGGAACGTTTACCAGATTGCGGCCGATAATCTGACGAGATTGCAGGAAGAGATTTACCGGGTGTGCTATGTGAGCCACGCTGGAGGCGCGCTGTCCGGAAATGCAACGCAATCGGGTGTAAGCAAGCAGCGCGATTATGCGATCACGCAGGAAGTATTACGGGCTTACGGAGACGCAGTTAAGGATTCGATAAAGCGCGTATTGCGGGCGGTTGAAAGAGCGCGCGAGGACGGATTGAGCATCGGTGTATCGGGGATGGATGAATTCGACATTGGCGATTTTGGGACAGAGCTACAAGATGCGCAGATGCTGCTGAATTTAGGTATCCAGTCACCGACGCTGAAGAAGCAAGTTTTCAAAAAACTGGCGTTTCAATTCCTGTGCGATGCCCGGCAAGAGGTGAAAGACCGGATTGGAAGCGAAATCGATCAGGAGTAAAGGCGGCCAAGCGTATACACGTTTGAGCGCCACATTAGCAGGAGGCACATGGAAGAGGAAAAGGCCGACGGAACAGAACTGCGGTCTCTGATACGGGGCGTGATTGATGAGTTTGTCCACGCCGAGCAGGCGAAGGCTGAGCCAGCGTACAAGGCGGAATTGCTGGATGAGCGGAAGCGGCGTGAGGACCTGGAAAAACGAGTCAACGATCTAGTTCAGGAAAATGCGCGTAGCCGCAAAATGGCGGAAGAGGCGGAGCGAGGCTCGTCGATCCGCGCGGAACTGCAACAGCTGGGTGTAGTCAAAGTGGACTTAGCGTATCGCGCCGTGAGAGATGACGTACAACGGCGGGAGGATGGCCAGTTGATCGCGCGCAGCGGTCCGGACGAAATGGCGCTTCGCGACTATCTAAAACAGTTTGTGCAAGAGAATCCCGAGTTATTGCCGGCGCGGATTACCGGCGGATCGGGAATGGGATCCGGGCCGAAAGCCGGCTCCAATACAAGTGCGCTTGATCTGGACAAAATTCGACCGGGCATGAGTCCGGAAGAGCTGGAGAAGATGCGCCAAGAGGTCTCGAGAGTGGCGAGTCTGGCGCTACGGGGCATGTGAAGGGGACGCACGGGGGATGCGGCTGAAAGGGTCGGTCGACCGGCGTTGGTTCAAGAACAACTAAAAGAGGTGAAGGTGAATGCCAACAATTACATCAGCAAATGTAGCAAACGCGATCGTGAAGCTGGTCGCAGTAGACGCCTTGCCAGCGCTGGTGAGCAACCTGGTGATGGGCAATTTAGTCAATCGAGACTATGAACCTACGCTGGCTAATGCGGGAGACACAGTGAATGTGCCGATTCCACCAACATTAGTCGCAAACAACATCGCCGAGGGCGGCATGGTTCAGACGCAGAATCCGAACCTTGGAAACGCGCAGATTGTGCTGAACACGCACGCAGAAGCGACGTTCCAAATTCCAGATATCACGAAGGTGCTGGCGGTGCCGGACCTTTTGAAGCTATACATGCAACCGGCGGTGGTGGCAATCGCGGAACGGATCGAATCGGACATTTTAAGCCTATACGCGCAATTCACTTCGAACACGGCGGTGGGAACCGCGGGCATCGCGTTAACGGAGGCCACGGTAGACGCGGCTGAGACCGCATTGTTCCAGGCGAAGGTTCCGGGTGTTGCGAGTAAGTATCTGGTAGTGGATCCGACGAGTTACTCCTCAATGAGACAGATTCCCCGCTTTAGCGAATATTACTCAGCGGGAGATGCCGGCTTACGGGCGCTGGTGGATGGCGCGGTGGGCAAGATCAAGGACTTCTTCGTATTTCGGTCGCAGCTGGTGCAGAAGACGGGCAGCGGACCGGTGAACACCCACAATCTGGCCTTTTCGAAAGACGCGATCGGGCTTGTCATACGGCGGCTTCCACAACCGCTTCCAGGAACAGGCGCGATTGCCGAATATGCCGAGATGGGTAATTTTGGAATCCGGGTGGTGATGAGCTACCAGCCGAACACTCTGGGGCAGCAATTCACCGTGGACGTTCTATACGGAACGGCGGTTCTTCGAAATTCGTTCGGGCTGCAGGTAAATAGCTAGGCGAAAGATATCAGCGACGCGGGCGGACGATAGAAATGGTCTGTCCGCGGCGGGAGAGGAGCGGGATGGATCTACGAGTGTTCTTTCAAAAGTTACGGAAAATCGAGCAGGAGATTGCGGCTCCCCATGTAATTGTCGTCAGTCACGAGACGCCTGATGGAGGCCGGCCGGGCCAGCTCGCGGAAGTTTCGAGAAGCGTAGCAGCGCGGCTCATTCTAGAGGGGCATGCGCATCTGGCGACCGAGGAGGAATCCACCGAATTTCGAACGGCCGCGCGAATGGCCGTTGAGGAGGCGGAACAGAAGTTGATGGCAGCCAAAGTTCAAGTGAACGTGATCTCAGACGCGGATCTTCGAGCGATGAAGAACGCAGCGCGAGCGGAGAAGCGGTAGAGGCCTATAGACACCATGGCTCTCTTTAGCGATGGTCCCATCAGCGACGCGGGCGACTTGCAACGTTACGAGAATGCCATCCTCAACGTCGCGGCGACAGAAGGTATCGACTTAGGGGCGAAGATTGTGCTGGCGCAGCAAGACGTGGCGAACGACCTCTTGCTGTTTCTTTTCAAGCGTTCCTCACTGCGGGATTGCTCATTGGCTTTTCGACGCGCGCAAGGCGTCAAGGATGTTGTGGTCACTGAGCCACTGAGGCAATGGCACATCCACAAAACCCTAGCGTTGATTTATCGCGACGCATACAATAACCAGCTGAACGATCGCTATCAAGGTAAGTGGGCGGAATATGAGCGGCTCGCAAAGGTCAGCGCACAGACTTACTTCCAGCTAGGAGTGGGATTAGTGGTCGATCCCGTTCCAAAAGCCTGCGCTCCGGTATTATCGACTGTTGCAGGAACCGCAGCGGGCGGGATGTTTTACGTCGCCGTGACGTGGGTGAACGCATGCGGCCAAGAAGGCGCACCAAGCAGTCTCGCTCAATCGGGCACCTCCGCGGGCCAGCAACTTGTAGTGACGGTTGGGGCGCCACCGCCTAATGTCACGGGCTGGAACGTTTACGTTGGAACGTCACCGGCCGCGCTGAACTTGCAGAATCAAAGCGCAACGCCTATGAGTAGCTGGACGATGACGTCGGGTCCTAATCCGGGTGCGCCAATTCCCATGGGCCAACTGCCGACGTGGTTCATTGTGGATCATCGCGTGATGGAGAGAGGCTGAGAATGCTGCAGATCGCGGGTTCCAGCACGAAGAAGGTGTTGGGAGTGCTGGCTGCGGCTGGCGGAGTGCCAGCCGCCGTTGAAGCGTTAGTACTGCAGCAGGGGATCAAGCTGGCCTCTCTAGGGCCGCAGCAGATTATCGCTCAGAACGTGGCGCCGGATGTCGCCGAGCAAAGCGTCATCAGTAACTATCCGCTCATTTACGTTTATTGCAACAAGGTGGTCAACGAGCTTCGGGAGAAGTTTCGAACATTTTCCGGTGATGCGCAGATGGTAGTAGAAGCTCGTGTTTCGCAGGATCGACTTGACCAGATAGAAACAAACTTACAGGCGTATATCGACGCGATCACTCAGGTGCTGGACAACAATCGGGGGGATTGGGGTGATGGTGTAATCTTTGCGGGCGGATACGAGGTTACCTTTAGCGGCGCAAAGCACGGCGGCCGGAACTTTCTGCAAACTGCGAAAGTTGCATTTACTTTGGAGATCAGCGCGGGCTAGTGGGCGCATAGTCAGACTTCTTATGTCCTATATCCTTTCGAATGACAATCGGTTTTACGTCGCATTGGAGGAAAGCTACGGCGCGGCCGCGGCGATCAGCGCGAGCAATCGAATTCCAGCGGTGAAGTTGACGACCAAACAACAAACGGAAAAAGTAACGAGGGCGGACAAAACAGGGTCGCGAACGTTCGCGGGGAATCCGAGCGGCCAGCGAATACAGACCAGTTTCGGGTTGAAAACGTATATGGCGAACTGGGGCGATCCCAGCGCTATTCCACCGCACGGACCTTTGTTTCAGGCATGTTTAGGCGGGTCTGCGACACAATCGGCGGGGAGTACAGTGGCAAGTACGAGCGGTACTTCGACCGTGGCGTTTACGGCATCGCACGGGTTGGCTCCGGGGGGAGCAGTTACCAGTGGCGGGGAGATCCGGTTTGTGACGGTAGTGGTGGACGCCCACACGCTTCAGCTGAACGCTCCGTTTTCAGTTACTCCCTTAACGAGCTCACAAACCGGGCCGACAACGATGTTTAGTACGGCCGAGAGTCTGTCCAGTCTTACGCTTTTCGATTACTGGAGTCCTTCGACGTCCGTTCAGCGGGTACTGGCGGGGATGGCGGTGGATACGCTCTCGATCAAGCTGAACGGCGATTTTCATGAATTTGATTTCAGCGGGCAAGCGCAAGATCTGGTGGACACGAGCAGTTTTCTGAGCGGGCAATTTGGATTATCGGCGTTTCCGTCGGAACCGAGCGTTGTCCCGATCAACTACTCGATCATTCCGGGCAACCTGGGGCAAGTCTGGCTGGGCAGTTCGCCTGCGCGCTTTTACACATTAACGAATGCGGAAGTAACGTTCACAAACAATCTCGAGTTGCGGGCCCGTGAATATGGGGCGATACTGCCCAGCACGATTTCTCCCGGACAGCGGACGGTGACCGTTAACTTCAGTATTTTCCAGATGGACGATACGGCCACTGCGGCTCTCTATCAGGCAGCGCGTCAACGATCACCGATCAGCATGATGATGCAACTTGGACAGCAGCAAGGTGAATTGTTCGGCATTTACATGAACAGTGTTGTACCGGGTATTCCGGCATTCGACGATTCACTGACGAGGCAACAGTGGCAATTTCAAGGCTGTCGCGCGCAAGGGAGTGTGAACGATGAGATTTACATTGCGTTCGGCTAAAGGACCAGAGGCCGGCACAGCAGGGGAGGCCAAAGGCGATGGCGTGAAGTATGAGAGCGAAATCTGGATTGAATCCAAGGCCGTGCCGGGGGTGCGTTTCGCGATCTACCGCATCTCGTTCGGGCGGCGCATGGAGCTTAGCCGGCGAGTGCGCGAGATCAGCCGGAAGGCAGAGTTCCTAGCAGCTGGAACCGAGCTTCACGAGAAAATTGAAGCCAATATTCTGGCGCAGGAAATTGACGCGATGTACCTACAGTGGGGTCTGGTGAGCGTGGATGGATTCAGCATAGACGGTGAGGCCGCCACGGCGCTGCATTTGCTGGAAAAAGGTCCGGAAGACCTGGCGCGCGAAATAGTGTGCGCCATCAGAGAGCAGTGCGGGTTAACGGAAGCAGAAAGAAAAAACTAATCGTCGCGTTCCATTTTCAACTGGGAAACAAAGCCGCGTGGAGTTGCGACGTATGCAGAAAGAGCGGGCTGGAGAGACGCCGCCGGTGCGGCTGGCTGCCGAATGATGCTAGCGATTTGGGCTCTGGAATTGTGTGGGTGCGGGGAACGGTTTCGCTCGCCACCTGCCCTACGTCGTACATTTCATCGGAAAGCATCGCGCTGCTGGAGGAGTTCCATGCCTGGAAACTGCTGGGCGCCGGTAGCGTTTACGATTTGCCAGCCCGCCTGGTTGAGGCGATCTTTGTACTGGAGAGCGAATTGAGGGCGGAAAGCAATAATGGCCAAAGGTAAGTGGGAAGATCTTTTGCCGCCGAGCAGCGCTGGGGATGCGTCACGACCTGACTTACTTGGACAACTGGCGGCATCCACGGGCAGCGGGACTGGGGGTGGAGCAGGCGGCACCATCGGCGGTGGTCTGAGTCAAAGTGGGAACTCGGATGTTACGGAGCAGCTGACATCTCTGACGACACAAATCAGCAGTCTTACCTCCGTTCAGCAATCGCAGATCAGCGCACTGCAGGACAATACCCAAGCGGTGGGTCAGAACACGTCGTCGAAGTCGAGCAGCGGAACGTCCGTTGGGAGCACCGTGGAGAGCGCTGCATCGAGCTTCCTGGGCGGTGGACTCAGTAGTCTGTCGCCGCTGATCGGCGGAATTCTGAGCCTGTTTGGCGGGGGTGGGGGTCAGACGCTTGCAGTGCCATCGCCATTCATGTTGCCCGCGCCGGTTCAATCAGAGGCAGGGCTAACGGGTTCACCGGGGCAAGTGACACCGGTTAGCTACACGGGAACAGGCCAGCCACGCGGCCAATCTGGGGGAGCGGCGGCACAAGTCACTATCCAAGTGAATGCGATGGACAGCCAATCGTTTCTCGACCACAGCGATGACATAGCAACCGCGGTGAAGCAGGCAATTCTGAATTCCAATTCATTGAACGACGTTATTTCGGGACTGTAGATATGAGCACGTTTCCAACATTGAAGACTGGGGCCGTGATGCAATACCCGGCTCAACGGAGCGTACAGTTCTCGACGACGGCTGTGCAGTTCGTGGATGGGACAGAACAGCGCTTCCGTAGTTACCAACTGCCGCTGCATCGTTGGGTGATCCAGCTTAGTGTGCTGGATCAGAATGAGCTGCATCAATTCCAGGAATTCTTCCGCGGCATGGCCGGTTCAGCGGAAACCTTTTCGTTTACCGATCCATGGGACGAGACGAATTACCCGAGTTGCAGCTTGGCGAGCGATAGCATGGCGGCCGTGCTGGCAGGCGAATGGAGCGGCCAGACGTCGATGACCGTACTGGAGAACGGAAGCTGAAATGCCGTACTATCCTCAACTCACTACCGGCGCGATCTCTCAGTTCCCCATTGCGCGTAGTACCAGCATGCGCACGGTTGCGAATCAGCTGTCGAGCGGTCTTACGATCCGCATGGCCGATACTGGAGCGCAAAAGGTACAGTGGCAGCTTAAATATGCCAGTTTAAGCGATGTTGAACGTTCTTCGATCGAGAGCCTCTTTGAGATTGCACAAGGTCAACTGAATACTTTTACGTTCCTAGATCCCACGGACAACCTGTTGATGTGGAGTGAGGACTGGACGCAGGCAGTGTGGACGGCCGATCCGCTATTGGCGGTTGGCAGCGGAGTAGGGGACCCGCTGGGGGGCAGCGACGGGATGCAACTCACGAATACCGCGGAAACGACGCAACAGATCGTTCAAGACACGAGCGGACCAAGCAATTTAGTCTACTGTTACAGCCTATATGTGCGGAGCGCCGTGCCGGCCACAATTCAGCTGGTGGTGACGGCAACCGGCCAGACCACGTTAACAGCCGTTACCACGAGCGCAGCCTGGACGCGCGTAACTACCTCCGGGAGCCTTTCAGTTGAGCAAAACGGGATTGGCTTTGGGGTTCACTTGCCGGCCGGAGTTCAGGTGGACGTATTCGGCGCTCAAGTGGAGGCGCAGCCGGCGGTGGGTTTGTACAAGAAAAACATCGACCGCGGCGGCGTCTATTCGAACACGCGATTCTCGAGCGATTCACTTACCTTTACGGCAACCGCGCCGAACCAAAACTCCGGTCAGATCGATTTGATCAGCCGTTTGAATTGAGCGCCAGCGAGAGCAAATATCGAATAGCCGAATGTCAACGATCAACGTTCTGAAAGAGCTGGAAGTCCCCGGCACGCCGCTATTCCTGTTCGATTGCACGCTGTCTACCGGCGATGTGCTTCACTGGAGCACTCACAACGTCACCGTCAGTAGCGTGGCATATTTGAGCCGTATCCAGAAACACAATATTTTCGATCTAAACTCCAGCCCGGAAGCAGCCACGGACGGGGTGTCTACCGTTTCTATTACATTGGCGAACGCGGACTCGTTTCTTTCCTCAGTTGAACGCGATGTCGGATGGAAGGGATCCAGACTGGCCGTTACGTTTTTGTTTTTCGATTTAACCAACCAGGTGGTGGTTTCGGACAGCCAGGTAGTATTTCGTGGAATTGCAAATCCACCGGACCAATCCACTGAGTCGACGTTGCGGCTCAGTTTCACCAACACGTTGAACTTGCAGCGAGTCTTCCTTCCGGAAATCCATATTCAAAAACTGTGCTTTTGGAATTTTCCGAGTACGGCTGCGCAGCGCCTGGAGGCTGTCACCGGCGGAACGGAGGGGGCGTTTTCACCTTTCTACCGCTGTGGATATTCGCCGGACCAAAGTGGCGGCGTGGGAAATATGAACGGCAGCGCTCCGTACACATCCTGCGATTATTCGCGCTTGCAATGTCAACAGCGGGGCATGTTCGATCAGGATACTTCCAGTAATGTGACGCGCAGGTTTGGCGGTGTGGAATTTGTCCCGGCATCGATTCTGGTGCGCAGCTATGGGTCAAAGACTTCGCAATTGTCGACGCCGCTGCCAAATCAAGCACTCTACAATGATTTCGTTCCGCTAATTTACGGCACGGGTTGGTATCAGCCGCCGATCGTGTTTGCGAGAAACGACGGAAATCTTACGCACTTCGAAGTGCTGCTGGGAGTTGGGCCAATTAGTAGCGTGCCTACCGTCATCGTTAATAATACGCAGATCCCTGCCGGAGTGAGTGGGACAAACATGACGGCAACCGGTTGGTACAACGTCATCAGTTTTGGAGGCAGGAACGGCAGCTTCAATCCGGACTTCAGCAATTCTTCGGGGCAGCCATTGGGCGATCCGTACGGCAGCATGGCGTTCCTGTCGCTGGTGGTGCCCAATTGGATTTCGAATGGAAGCTCATTCCCCCAAGTGAACGTGCTGATCCAAGGGTTGCAGCTTGCGCAATATGATTCCGGTGGCACCTATGTCAGCAATGCGTTTACCAACAATCCCGCTTGGGTATTGCTAGACGCTCTTCGGCGCACTGGCTGGAGCCTCGCGCAATTAGACGTTCCCACGTTTTTTGCTGTCGCGCAAAGATGCAACGCCCTGATCCCGACGGTGGATGTAAATGGAAATAGCACTACCATTCCGCGTTATCAGTGCAATCTTCTATTGACCGGACGTCGAAGTGCGGGTGACATTGTCCGCGGTATTCGGAACGCGTCCGCGATGTATCTCAGTTTCGATTCCAATGGGCTGATCCAGCTGAACGCAGAAGACACACTGGCGAACCAGCAGCCAACGCAGCCGGCCAATAGCAATAGCACCGAAGCATTAAACGGCGGATGGCCAGCTTACGAGTTTGGCGATGACTCTTTTTCGGGAATACTGCGCAGCGCAAACGGTGCATCTTCTCTCACCATGACTTCGCAGAGCATCGCAAACAGTCCAAATCACTATACGATTGAGTTTCAAGATGAGTTCAACGACTATCAGCAAGATAGTCTTTCGCTGGTGGATATCGACGATTTCCTGGCAACGGGTCAAGACGTCAGCAGTACCCTAACGGCGCTTGGCCTGCCAAATTTCGATCAAGCGAACCGGGCTGCCGCTCTTCAGTTGTACAAGTCGGTAAACGGCAACACTTATGTTCAGTACGAAACTAGTGTGAAAGCGGCGGGCTTAAAGCCAGGCGACATCATCACGCTGACTTATGCACGGGAAGGTTTCAGTAGGCAGCCATTCCGAATTACAAAGCTTTCTCCGGGCGTCAATTTCATGACGGCTGTTATTACAGCGCAAATCCATGACGACGCTTGGTACACAGTGGTGAACTCGGATGGGGCGGGTCCAGGCCGCCAAGGCGGCTTCGAAGTTGGATTACCCAGACCGCTGGTGGGCACGGTTCTCGACGGCAGCGGAGTGGAGCAGTTCGGAATTACCGAAAGTGAGACGGCCAGCACGGATGGCAGCGTCACCACGAACCTGTCGGTTTCCTTTGTCGCTCCCGCCAGGCCAACGGCAAGTTCAGCGGCCATACCGTTGATGGGGCTTAATCCCCAGGTGAGCAATACCGGGGGAACATTGGCAGGCGGCCAGGCACTATATTACGGGATCAGTGCAGTGGATGCCAACGGCGCCGAGAGCGGACTTTCTTTCGTTGCCATGGCGACTGTGCCGGCTGGTACGAACACCAACCAAATTACTTTGGTGAGCCTCAGCTTTTCGCCGGCTGCCGTTTCCTTCAATGTTTACCGGGGTCCGAATCCGACGCAGATATTGAGGATCGCAAGCGCGGCCGCGATAGCCACTCAGTTTGTCGATTCGGGATCAACCGCATCGCTGCAGGGTCCGCCGGATCCCAACTACGATCACGCGAATTTCTATTGGCGCTTAGAGCTGCAACCCCCCGAAGCTGTGAACATCTTTGCAGCGACGACGGTGGGCAACAGCACGTTGAATATGGTGGTGAATCTCTACAATGGCGCGACTGTTCGCATCAGCACGGGAACCGGAGCAGGTCAGGAACGGACAGTCGCCTCAAACACCGCGAGCACGCTCACTGTCGCCACGCAATGGAGCATCCAGCCTGATACGACGAGTTTCTTCCTTATCGCCGGCTCCACTTGGGAATTCGGAGCTTCGAGCAATGCATCGCCGGTTTCGTTTGCGGTGCCGAATCGCGAAGGGGTGACCGTTCATATTTCCGGGCGCGCGGCGAATGTGGTGGATGAAGAATGCGCCTACGAATTGTCGCCGCTTACCCGTTGGACGATCTTGGGTGCGACGGGCACCGCTCTCGACATTGATGTTCCGGGCCAGCCAATTTTTGGACTTTATCCGATCGGGGCCGGCAGCATTGAGGTCCTGGGAATCGCGTTCACTGACCTGACCAACACGCGATCGATCAGCGCGGGCACCTTGACGTTGGCTTATTGGGACGAACTGCAGGGGCCTTCGACGATCCTGCTCAGCGCGGCAATGGGCACGACGGATACTTCATTTACTGTTGCTACGGCAGTATCGGCATCGATCGGCGATCTGGTCCAGATTGATGCAGAGGTCATGGTTGTCCAAGCGGCCCTGACTAGCAGCACCACGGTTCCCGTTCTACGCGCGTCTCATGGCACCGCTGCGGCTAGTCATAGCGCGGTCCCTCCGACCGGGGTGTATCTGCTGGCGAAGAAGATTTTCATCCTGCCGTTCGCACCAGACTTCTTCGGCAGCCCGGCGAGCGGAAGCTACGCGTTTCCAATCACGATGCCCGACGTCCGGATTGCGGCTGGTGAACTTTTCATGACGAATTCTCGCGGTAACAGTAGCGTAGCCGCCGAATCATTTACGAGCACGACTGATCTCGGCCTACGGACCCTTTTGGGAGGACAGTTGACGATTCAGGTGGAAGGTCCGCTCGCGATTCAGACCAATGCTGCACCGCCACTGCTGGTGGAAACGTCCTGTTCGGTGCGAGACGTCTACGCTATTGTGCAGGACGCGCCCTCCAGCGATTCAATCATCATGCAAGTGACGCAGAATGGTGTAGTTTATTGCGAACTCACCATCGCGGCGCTCGCGACTGTATCGACTCCCGTG
>PKZC01000265.1 GCA_003132905.1 Bryobacterales bacterium
ATCATCTGCAGCACCTCGCGCTCGCGGCTGGTGAGCAAGTCCAACGGATCGGTGACGTGTTTGCGATAGTCGCTCAACACCGCGTCTGAAACACCCGGGCTCAAGTAGCCCTCACCCTTCGCCACAGCGCGTACGGCATTCACCAGATCACTATCGATGGAATCCTTCAGTAAGTAGCCGCGAGCTCCGGCGCGCAGAATTTCGCGAACGTAGACGGAATCCTTGTGCATGCTCANNCCGTTCAACTCCGGCATGGCCACATCCATCACGACGACGTCGGGATGTAGCTGTTCCGCCAGTTCCACAGCTTCGCGGCCATTGCCGGCTTCACCCACGATCTGCATGTCGGGCTGCGTTTCCAGGATCAGGCGAAAACCTTTGCGCACCATGGCGTGATCGTCGGCCAGCAGAATTCGCAGCATGGTTAGGTTGTAGCACTCTGCACGGGAGCCCAGAGATCGACAACGACACCGTCCTTGGAATTAATTTTGAGCTCGCCACCGACACTCTGCGCGCGCGCCCGCATGCCGACTAAACCCAGGCCCGCGGAACCATTCGGTGTGAAGANNCGCGGTCGCCAGTGCGAGCCAGCTCAATGTTCACTCGCGTGGCGCCTGAATGCCGGGCAACGTTGGTTAGCGCTTCTTGAACGATACGGAACAAATGCGTTTCGGTCTCATCGGCCAAGCGGCCGTCGAAACTGGACTTGTAGTCGACATCGATACCGGTCCGTTGGCCAAACCGCTCAGCCAACCATCGAATGCCGGCGTCGAGCCCGAAGTCATCCAGGATAGTGGGACGCAACAGGTGCGAAAGCTCACGCACGTTTTGTATCGCCTCATCGATCAGCCGGCGGCAGTCGTCCAGGCGCGCAGGATCGGGCGGCGCGGATGGATCGAGCGCGGTTACATTGGCTTTGATCGCGGTAAGCGACTGGCCAAGTTCGTCATGCAGTTCATGCGAGAAACGCCGCGCCGCGGTCTCTTGACTCTCCAGCATGTGCCAGGTAACGCGCGCCAAGTCGGACGATTGTTGCTCCATCCTGCGGAAGAGCTGGGTGGTAATGCGCACGGTGAAGATCGCGCACACCAGAGCCAGCAGAAGGCATCCGCTCAGCAGTCCGAGCGATTCCTTCACCAGTTGCGACGAGCGCTGATCGATCCGCGTTTGGGCGGCCAAGGTCCGGCTGGCGTTGTTCGCGATCATCTTAGCCACAATCGCGGTCACTTCTTCGTGGTGGCGCAGCAGATCCCGCGAGGTGTACGTCGGCACGTTCTTGCGGACCAGTAACCGCCGGGCTTCGCTGGAAAAGCCGCGCACCGCCGTGCTGAGCTGGCGCCACAGTTCCTCTTGCGAGGTGCCGGCGGCTTCGGTTACGATCCGCTCCACCGCCTGATCGGCGTCGTCCAACTGGGCCAGCAGGCGTTCGCGTTCGGATAGCTCGGTGCCGCGCGCAAGTTTGTAGAACGCGGCGTTCAGGGTATCCTGCTCGCGCTGCAACTCGTCGATTAATCGTGTCGTCACCAGACCGTTGTGAACGATGTCGGCCGAATTTTCCTGAATCAATTGCGCGCTTTTCAAGCCGATGGAACCGGCCGCCATCAATAACACGATCACAGCCGAGAAGCCGATAACAAGAACCCGCAGGATCTTGCGGTACGTAACTGGATCGGAATACACGCCATCTCTAGGATCGCTCAGACGGGCCAGCGCATGAATCGCCCAGGCAGGCTATTTTGAGCGCCCAAAATGGGTAGAGGAACCGTTTCGAAAGCCCGTCGTCATTTCCCGGCCTTGCGTTTAGCCTTTGCTTTCGAACGAATCTTTGCGCTTTCCCGGTGCAGCGAGCCGATGAGCTCTTTGCTGGTCTTGAACGGGCCAAAGAAGCGACCGAGTGCGAAATCCGCCATGCTCTCCGCGATGCCGCGAACCACAATCGACTTCGGCGTGAAGGTGATCTTACCCGCTTCCACGTTGGCCTCCAGCCTCCCCCCGCCGCGACATATCGCAAGATATTCAGCTTCAGCGTATCAGAGAAGTAAATTTTCATTCATTAAGATTCCCGCGCCCCTAGCCCCGCATTTTGGTGTCGGGAACTCCCCTACCCGGGCTATCGGTGATTTTCGTTTCCGGCTGCAAGATGGTTATGCGAGGCGGAAATGAGCCCCTCGCAAAAGGAGAACCAAAGTGAACAAACTAATTTTCGCCTCTCTGTTGAGCGTGGGTGCCATCCTGGCGGCGCAGGCGCCGGCTACGTCCGCACCAGCGGCCAGCACCAAGACCACCGCGAAGGCCAAGACCAGCAAGAAGCATCACAGCAAGAAAGCTACCGCTGTGAACAGCACCAACGCCAAACCCGTTGCGAAGTAAATAACGACGGCGATAGGCCGTGATTTTCATGCCCGGGGCAGCAGGCCGATCGCCTGCCACCTCGGGCGTTGCTTTTTTGACGCCTTTGCCGCGAAGATCTAGGAGTGCAGTATTCCCTACCCCCGGACAAGCTGCAACGCGCCATCGAGTATGCGCATGCCGGCTACTGGCTGCACTTTACCAGCGAGATCTACGCCATTGTCATTCTTGTAGCGATTGTCGCCACGGGACTCTCGGCGAAGTTTCGCGACTGGGCCGAGGCCGCATCCAAGCGCCGATTCGTCCAGGCTTTAGTCTTCATCCCCCTGCTATTAGTAACCAACGACCTGCTCTACCTTCCAGCAAATCTTTTCGGCCAGCACCTGGAGCTGAAATTCGATCAGTCCATCCAAAGCTGGCCCTCCTGGTTCTGGGATTGGACAAAAAGCGAACTGATTCTGCTGGCGTGCGGTGTGCCGCTCGCCTGGCTGCTGTACGCCGTGATTCGCCGCAGCCCGCGCCGCTGGTGGCTATACTTCTGGCTTGCGACGCTGCCTCTAATCGTCACCGTGATGTATCTGGAGCCAATGGTCATCGAACCGCTTTTCTATCGCTTTGAGCCACTGGCCCAGACCCATCCCGATCTGGTGAACCAGCTCGAACACCTGATCGCCCGCGGTGGGCTCGCCATCCCGCCCGACCGCATGTTCGAAATGAAAGCCAGCGAAAAACTCAACTCGCTGAATGCCTACGTCAGTGGATTCGGCGGATCGAAGCGCGTGGTAGTTTGGGACACCACGCTTCAGCACCTCAGCACGCCCGAAACCCTGTTTGTTTTCGGCCACGAGATGGGGCACTACGTACTGGGCCACATTCGCAATTCCCTGCTCTGGCTATCGGTGCTGCTGCTCATCCTGCTATGGATCGGCTCGCACATCATGCGCTGGACGATCGCGCGTTGGGGCAGCAAATGGCGCATTCGGGATACGGGAGATTGGGCGTCGGTCCCTCTGTTGTTGTTGATTGTCGCGGTCTTTAGCTTCGTCACCGAACCGGTTATAAACAGTTACAGCCGCTGGCAGGAGCACCAGGCGGACATCTACGGCCTTGAGGTAACACATGGCGTCGTACCCGATTCGGCAACCGCCGCAGCGCATTCGTTTCAAGTAATGGGCGAGATCGGCCTGGACGAGCCGAATCCAAACCGTTTCATCGAATTCTGGCTCTTCTCGCATCCTTCGACATCAGATAGACTTACCTTCGCGGAAACTTACAATCCATGGATGAAGGGCACGCCCCGTTACGTCAAGTAAGCTACGTCAAGTAACAAGTAACTTGCCTCGGAACCGGGAGTCCCACCAATAGGTCATGCCTCGTTCTCTGATCCTCACAAGTTGCCTCCTGCTAGCCGCCACGCTGGTATCGAGCCAGGAAACGCCGCCTACAGAGGAGATCACTATCGACACGCGCGCAGCCTCGCGCCCGTTTCCACATTATTGGGAGCAGATGTTCGGCTCAGGCAGCGCTATTCTTTCGTTGCGCGACAGTTACCGGCGCGATCTGCGGACCATGAAAACAGCCACCGACATCCGCTATGTTCGCTTTCACGCGATCTTTGACGACGAAGTGGGAATGTATGCCGAAGACAGCCAGGGCCAGCCGGTTTACAACTGGTCCTATGTCGATCAAATCTACGATGGGCTGCTCGAAAACGGAGTTCGCCCGTTCGTCGAAATGAGCTTTATGCCACGTGCGTTGGCCGCATCGATCATTCCGCACGTATTTTGGTACCATCCCTTACCTTCGCCTCCTAAGGACTATGCCAAGTGGGAAGAACTGGTTTATGCGTTTGCAAAACACTTAGTGACACGCTACGGCGCGAATGAAGTATCGCAATGGTATTTCGAAGTCTGGAATGAACCGAACATCGACTTTTGGACCGGGGAACCGAAGCAGGCGACCTATTTTGAGTTATACGATCACGCCGCGCGGGCCATCAAACGCGCCGACTCACGGTTGCGCGTGGGTGGTCCGGCCACCGCGCAAGCGGCCTGGATCCCAGATATGATTACCCACGCAGTGGACGGACAAATTCCGCTCGATTTCGTGTCCACTCACGTATATGGAAACGACCTATCGAAAGACGTCTTTGGAACCGATGAAACCATAGATCGGTCCGTGATGGTGAGCCGTGCCGTCGAGAATGTCTACAAGCAAGTGAAAGCATCCAGCCGCCCCGATTTGCCGATCATCTGGAGCGAATACAACGCCAGTTATAAGAACGAAATCGACGTTACCGATGCGGCCTTCATGGGGCCATGGTTAGCCAATAATATTCGGTTGTGCGATGGCATGACGACGATGATGTCCTACTGGACTTTTTCCGACGTCTTCGAGGAGCAAGGCGTGATTAAAACGCCGTTCTACGGGGGATATGGGGTGATCGCCGAAGGCGGGGTTCCAAAAGCGGCCTTTAATGCCTTTGCGATGCTGCACCGGCTAGGTGCCCAACGCTCGCAGCCGGACCTTGCCAATGCCTTGGTCACCAAACGCGCGGATGGCACGCTCGCAGTCGCGGTATGGAACTATGCGGACCCGGGTACTACCGGAACCGCACGGAAGGTTCACGTGGCCATCAGTGGGCGCGCTGGTACTCAGCGGTACCACGTGGAACTCCTGGATCCGGATCATGGGTCGGCCTTGGCCACATGGCAGACGATGGGTAGCCCGGCTAGTCCCACTCCCGATCAATATGAACGGTTAAAGAGGGCTAGCACGGTAACCCAGAAGCTGGATAGCACGTCCAGCTTTATGCTCCCAGCTCATGGACTGGCTCTAATAGAAGTGCGGCCTCGCTGACCCTATGCTCTGTCACGCCACGGCAATCCTAATCAGTGCGCTCCTGCTCGCTCCTGGCGTGGTCCCGGCGGCTACCGTGGATCAGCCTGCGCCTCCCCCGGCCCCCAATAGCGATCTCGTGGCGCCCATTTCGGCGGCGGACCGTGCGCTGGTGGAAGATTTGGAGCACCGCAGTTTTGCATATTTCTGGGAGCAGGCCGACCGTGGTACCGGCCTGGTGCTCGATCGCGCGCGAGTGGATGGCGGACGCGCCAAAGGTCCCAGCCGCGATATCGCCAGCGCCGCCGCTACCGGTTTCGGGCTCACTGCCATCTGCATCGGCGTCGAGCATGGATGGATCACCAGGAAAGAGGCAGCCGACCGCGTCCGGGCTACGCTCGATTTCTTCGCCAATAAAGCCAACCAGGAGCATGGCTGGTTCTATCACTGGATGGACGTTTCCACAGGTGATCGCAAATGGGACAGCGAGACATCCTCCGTCGACACGGCCTTTCTGCTGGCGGGCGTCCTAACGGCCGGGCAATACTTCTCCGACGATCCCGAAATTCCCAAGCTTGCCACCGAGATCTATAACCGTGTGGACTTCCAATGGATGCTGGATGGCGATCCGTTGCTGCTCTCCCACGGCTGGCGCAACGGGAAGGGCTTTCTCAAGAACAAGTGGGACACGTATTGCGAACTCGGCCTGCTGTATGTGCTGGCCATCGGCTCACCCACCCATCCGATTTCGCCGGACTCCTGGTATGCCTGGCAGCGCCCCTTTTACCAATACGGAAATTACGAGTTCGTCAGCGGTGGTCCGCTGTTCACGCATCAGTATTCCCAGGCCTGGATCGATTTCCGCAACCGCCGCGATCGGGGCTTCGTGGATTTCTTCCTGAACTCGGTGAATGCCACGCGCGCCAATCAGCAATACAGCTTTAACCTGGATCTGCCCAATACGTTCGGCAAAGACATCTGGGGGATTACGGCTTCGGACGGTCCCAAGGGCTATCGCATCTACGGAGAGATCAAAGCGTTCGATCCCGTGGATGGAACTGTGGCTCCCGCCGCCGCCGGGGGATCGCTGATGTTTACGCCGGACATCTCCATTCCAGCGCTCAAGGCCATCCGGCAGCATTTCGGCGATCGCGTTTTCGGCCGCTATGGCTACGTGGACGGCTATAATCCGACGCTCGATTGGTTTGACACCGATGTTGTCGGCATCGACGTCGGCATCACAATGCTCAGCGCGGAGAACCTGCTGACGGGCAACGTTTGGCATTGGTTTATGGCCAACCAGCCGGCATCGCACGCCATGGATTTGATCGGGTTTAGCGCTGCGCCAGGCAAAGAAGCTCCGGTCAAGGAAGTAAAGAAGGCTGCTCCCAAGAAGCGGGCGCGATCCACGTCTACCGGCGCAAAGCGAACCGTGAAACCTACGCTGCCTCGGGCACAGGCCTAACGTCCACCAGCGTGGGCATCCGCTCTTCGAGCAGAAATTCGGTGGATTGCACCAACGGGTCGTGATGAAACCGTTCTTGCATCCGATTCCCTAAGAGTGCATTGTCAATGGCCAGCAGCGCCATCCCTTGGTGATGCGCCATGAAGCAACGGACCACTTCGGGAGTTCCACCCGGGCCTGACCGCGAATAGTCGATGGACTCAAAAAAGCCATGCCGGGTCCACCAGCCCTTGGCCGCCATCGCACGCAGATTCATAGCGGCGCGTGCCGGATCGATCATGAGAGCAAGCATGCTGGCATACGGGGCAATCACTAGCCGATGAGCATCTTCGCCGCTTGCGGCTAAAGGCGGAACTCCGAACGCGTAGTATTGATATTGACCGCGCTGATCGCGTTCGGAATGCGCGGCTTCCGAAATCCCCCAGGGCACACCGCGCTCCTGCGCATAGGCCTGCTGGACGCGCACGGCGGCTTTGAGCGAACGATCCAGCAGCGTACCCGAGTAGGAACGCAGATGAAGCTGCGGCATGAGGTATTCAAACATGGTGCCGCTCCAGGCGAGCAGCGTCACCTGGTCGCGATAAGCAGTGAGTTTCCGTCCCAACCGTAGCCACGTCTCGCGCGGAATGTCGCCTTTGGCGATGGCCAGAAAAACCGCGGTTCGGGCTTCGGATGCCAGAAGGTCGTAGTAAGATTGATCGCCCCGGTCGGCGTCCACGTTGTAGCCGATGCGAAGAAGCTGGCGGTTTTCGTCGAAAAGGAACCCAAAGTCCATGTCGTCGAAATAACGCTGCGACAACCGCGCGATGCTGTGGAAACGCTTTGCCAGATCGAGCGCCACGCCCCGAGCAACTGGGAGCTGCCGGAGCAATTGTTCCAAGACGTCGCGCACCATGGGATAAAGCGGGCGCGAACTCGACAGGCGCTCACGGCATCGTTCCCGAATACGCTCGTAAGCTTCCGGCAATTCGCCAAGCATCGGCACTTTGCTCAATTCCGCCATCAACGGAGTGAATGTATCGTCGCGCATACAAACGCGAAGCTCAGGCTCGAGCGCGGGTGCGAGCCACGGCGCCAGGCGATAGAGTTGGTCGAGCGCGGCATTCATACGCTCGGTAAGCAGGCCCTCCCAGTAGCGCAGCTCGTCAGACTTGACGCGAGCGTGTACCGGAACCAGCTGGGCCTTGATGCGATCAATCAGGTCGCGCGATTCGGTGAGCACCGCTTCCCAGAAGAAGAGATCCTTGGGCTGGCATTCCAGCTGCCGAAGCAGGTTGCCAAAAAGCTTCATCCGCGAGAACGTTCGCGATTCATAGGGCACTTCGTCGCGCAGCCGCAAAACGTGGTCCCGAAGGCCGTCCAGCGTGTCTTGATCGAGGATCGGTTGCTTCAGCAACAACAAACAGCCTTGGCGGAGCGACGCAAGCGAAGCGGCCAGATTTCCGCTATCGACACTGGAGACATATTGCGGCGTCAGCGGAAGGCGCGTATTGGTGTGATACCAGTTAAAGAAATGCCCACGGTAGCGCGGCATTTCTTCCAGAGAATGCAGTATCCGCTGGGTGCGATGCGACATTTCGTCCAGATTCAAATACCCGAAGTCATGGGCCGCTAATTGCGCGGTCAGAGACAGCCCCAGATTCGTGGGCGAAATGTGATGCGTCACTAGCGACGGATTTTCCTGAATGTTGTCGGGAACCAGCCAGTGATGCTCCTCCCAGGAATGATCCGCAAAGTACCGCCAGGTGCGCAGCGCCGCTTCCCGCAGGAAGTCGCGATCCTTCGGCGTAATGGCCGCCGATTTAGGCAACGGTTCATTCAGCCATCCAGCCACCAGGGGCGCTGTGATCCACAGAGCGCAAACCAACAGGACGATGATCGGAAGCGGACCCGCGAGAAATAGAAATGGAAGCCAGAGCAGCGATGAAACGTAGAGATACTGATCGAAGAGTGTGAAGCGCGGACCAGCGGCGATCTCCGATTGCGCCGTGGTTTCCCATTCGAGCAAGTTCGCATGGCTGACATATCTCCGCCATAGCGTCCTTACAATAGCGTCCGCCATCAGGCATGCTTGATGGGGAAAGAAGACCAGGTTCAGCAGTGTGTCGCGGTGCGATTCAACGAAACGCCCTCCCAGCACTTTGCTGAACGCCTTCCAGAAGCGCCGCTCCGGCGCACGAATGATATTGAGCAGCATGTCCACATAGGCTGGAACTTGCAGCAGCAACAATACCGCGATAGTCCAGCGAGCTTGGTGCGTAGTGGCGAGCCAACCGGTCAGCAACAGAAACAGAAGCGAGATCTCAAGCAGGCTGCGGCGCAGGTTATCCACTATCTTCCAACGCGAAAGAGCCGACAGCGGATTCTTCTCAGCCCGGCCGCCAAACATGGGAGGATGCGGGAACAACCACGGCAGCAATTGCCAATCGCCGCGCACCCAGCGATGTTTGCGTTTCGAAAACGCACCGTAAGTGGCCGGGTAGTCCTCCACCAATTCCACGCTGATCAGGCCCGTGCGTGCGTGCTCGCCTTCGATTAGATCGTGGCTGAGAATTGCGTTCTCCGGAAAACGCTCGCCGACGGCCGCATCGAAGGCGGACACGTCGTAAATGCCCTTCCCCGTGAAGCTAGCCACGCCATGCAGGTCATGATAGACATCTGAGACCGATGCCGAGTAGGGATCAAAGCCCGGCTGTCCGCTGAAGATTCGGGCGATCCAGGAGCGCTGCGCCGAATCCACGCTAATCGCCACCTGCGGACGCAAAAGAGCGTGACCTTCAGTTACGGCGTTGGTCTCGGGATCCACAACCGGCCTGTTCAATGGATGAGCCATCGCGCCCACCATCTTTGCGGCGGTGTCGCGAGGAAGCTGCGTATCGGTATCGAGCGTGATGACGTACCGAATCNNCCGACGATGGTATCGAACCAATTCCCGCGACCCAGCAGCAGCTTATTCAGGTCGTTCAATTTGCCGCGCTTGCGCTCGTACCCCATCCATTTGCGCTCTTGCGGATTCCAGCGGCGCGCTCGATGCAAAAGGTAAAACGGTCCGCGCTCGCCCGAACCATAGCGCTCATTTAAATGGTGGATGCCATTCGCGCAGGAGTTGAGAACGGTATCGCCGTCTGTTTCCGGCTTGTCGGCGTCGGCAAAATCGGTCAGCAAAGCGAAGAAGAGGTTGGGTTCGCGATTGGCCAGGTACCGAATCTCCAGGTCCCGCAGAAGCTTTGCGCAATTGGCCTCCGAGAAGAGCAGCGTCGGAACTACCACCATCGTCTTCGCGTCGTCGGGAATCGAGCCCAGGAAGTCCATGCTGGGAATGAAGCGCGGACTGAGCAACCGGCTGAACAATCCATTTGTAATTTCGAGCGCCGCTTGGCTGGCGGGAATAATCAGCAGGGCCAGCATCCACCAGGCAATCGAACCAACCATCCAGGCGAACGCGCCCATGAGCACGGCCATCGTAAGCACTGCCCCGGCAGCGTAAAACGCGTTCGGAAAGCGTGACGTCAGGTCTGACACAAAAGAAGTAAACGTGAGTTTGTATCCCACGCTACGCCGGAATTCCTTCAAGCCGGGGCCCACCAGGTAGTAGCCGACATGGAATGTACGTTTATCGCTATTACCGGCGTCGCGCGCCTGCTCGGCGCGTTCGAGAGCAGCGTTCGCCACTTCCTCTTCGGTCAGCTTGACCCGTTTTGCAATCCTGTTCAGCTCCAGGCGGTATCGATCGCGCGTGGCAAGGTCCATGCGCCGGTACACGCCCGCCGGATCCTTCCGCAAGGCGGCTTCGGTCCGGGAGGCTGTTTCCACGAAGGTTTTCCAGGAAATCGCTTCGAGCGCCCACAAGGTGCGAACGCATCCGGCTACCAGCCGCTCGCTCTCCAAATTCGCGCACAGCCGTTCGACGATGGCGAACTTGAGCATCGGCGCAAAGGCCCACAGCTCCTCGATGTTCAGAGATTCCGTCTCTCTTAAGGTTTGGGCGAAGGGCAACAGCACATCGTTATCGATTACCCCCGGCTCATTCGCCAGCCACCCGGTAACGATGCGATAAATGCGCGGCTGACCGTCGCTGGTCTGATGCAGTTTGTGCAAGAAAGCCGGACGCAGCGTTTGCCGCAGGTCTGCAATCTGAGTTTGCAGCAGCGAATGATTCTCTTTTAACCAGTGCGACACCGCGGGACCGCGCAAATGCTCGCGCAATTTCGACGCGCACTCACGCAGGCGTTCGGCAACCTGAAATTCCCCGGCAACCTGGGGCGGGGGCAACGTCGGAGCGTTTACGAAAGTCTGTGTTGGAGAACTCATCGGTAACTCGCTGCCTGCAATTCAAAAAGGTTCGCATAGCGCCCATGCCGGGCCACCAGCTGATCGTGGGTCCCTTCTTCGTAAATTTGCCCATCCTCCAAAACAACAATCCGGTCTGACTTGCGCACCGTGGAAAATCGGTGAGAAATCAGCAGAGCCATTTTGTCTCGCGACAGATCGTCGAATCTAGCGAACACTTCAGACTCCGCCACCGCATCCAGNNGCCACTCGCCGCCCGAGAGATCCACGCCGCCTTCGAACCGCCGGCCCAACATCTGATCCAGGCCGCCGGCGAAACGGGTGAGCAAACGATCGGCGCGGCTTTTCTCGGCAGCAGCCCAAAGCGCGTCGTCGTCGTCGACGTGATCGATCCGGCCCACGCCAATATTCATGCGCGCCGGCATGTCGTAGCGCACAAAATCCTGAAAGATGACGCCGATCTCTTTGTGCAGTTCCTCGACGCTATATTCGCGGAGGTCGGTTCCATCCAGTAGGATGACGCCACTGGTGGGATCGTAAAGCCGCGCGAGCAACTTCACCAGCGTGGTTTTTCCCTGCCCGTTTTCACCCACCAGCGCGACATGCTCGCCAGGCTGCAGGCGAAAATTCAGATTGTTGAGAATCAGACGCGAGGTCCCTGGATAATGGAAGCAGACGTCCTTGAATTCGAAGCCCGCGCGGATCGGCCGGGGAATCGATAAAGCGTTGGGCTTCGAGCGAATGCTGGGCTGTACTTTGAGGAAATCCACTAAATCGGTCAAATGCAGCGCCTGATCGGCAATGTGAGAGAACAACGAAAAGACGCCCTGTAACTGGGTGCTGGAACCGGCGACGGCGCCGGTAAGAAGAACCAGCTTTCCAATCGTGATATGCCCCTGCAGCGCCTGCCAGACCAGAAATACATAGCTGCCGTAGTAGCCAACGGATCCAAAGACCGCGAATATCGATCCCCACAGCAAGCGCCGGCGCGTCAGGCCGATGTTTTTGCGAATGATGCCGCCGGTTAGCGACGCATACCTGTCGTGCAGATGGCCACCCAAGCCAAACAGCTTCACTTCCTTGGCGTTTTCCTTGCTGGTGCCGATGATGCGCAGGTAGTCCAGTTCGCGGCGCACGGGAGTGATCTCATGCGCGAGCGAGTAGCCGAGAAATGCGAAATGGCTTTCGCCCATGAACGCCGGCGCCGTACAAATGACCAGCAAAAGGAACAGCCAGGGAGAATAGAAAATGACGGCGGCGGAAAGAGAAATCAGCGTGATGGATTGCAATAACAGCCGGCCCATCGCGTTCAGCATCCCAATGCGATCGGTGGCTTGCTGGCGCGCGCGTTCCAGGACGTCATGGAAAGCTGGGTCTTCGAACGATGCTAGATCCAGGCGCGTGGAGTGCTTGATCAGGCGCAGGCTCACCTCGCGCGTAAACTCGTCAGCCAAGCGAGCGTCTGTGTAATCGATGGTGCGGCCCAACAACTGGTTCATGGCAGCCAGCGCAAATTCAGCGGCGAGCAGCCACCACATCAGCGGCGGCATGGTGGCCGTATGCTTGGCGCCAATCAGATCTAGGATCATCTGCGTGACGCCGAGAATCGCCAGTGGAATTAGCGCGCTGACCAGCCGTAGTGCGATGCCGCTGGCAACCACTTTGGGCGCGGCGTCCCATATCAGGCGCAGCACAGGCGGCACATTGCGCAACGCCGCAAGGCGTTTGGTCCAAGAGGTCTCGCTTGAGGAGGACACGGCAGAAGCCATCCGTTATCGGCGTTCCTGTTGCAACTAAGTGGCCGCAGACTAGGAGGTCGAAATTCAATGTTAACACCTTGAAACGACGATGATTATTTCAGCCGACGGATTTGAAGAACCGCGCCACGCCTACCGCAAATTCTGCCCGGAGCTGGAAGTTGTTTCCGGTTGGCCTTATCCAGCCATCCACTGCGGCCGAATCCAGCCCAAGGAAACGCCCGTCATCAGGATGCCAAGACCCATCACTATGGCAGCCGATGCAACCGGCATCCAACGAAAGAACGGGTTACCGCCGCTGCTTGCCGGCAGCAGATTTTTCGCATAAATCACGAGAACCCCGATGGCCATCAACACCAGCGCCAGCCCTAAGCTGAACGAGACCAGCAGCAGCAGGCCGAGGCCGACGCGGCGAAGTGCAATCGCGGTGAGTAATAAGACTAAAGCCGACTCGCAGGGGACCAATCCGCCGCTGGCGCCAAGAGCGACCAAGCCGGACCACGAGATTTCGTCAGGCATGTGCGTGTGGCCTCCGGGGCCGTGGGAATGCTCGTGGTGTTCATGAACGTGTTCGTGAACGTGATCATGCCCATGCGAATGCTCGTGATGAACGTGAGAATGCTCATGGTCATGAGTATGAGAATGCCCGTGATGTGTCCCGCGCAAGCGCTTCAAGAGCATCCAGCCCCCGATCAGGATGATCGATATCCCCGAGATCGCGCCTAACACTTGCGTCACCTTTTGCGGCACGACGTATTGGAACAAGAACAGCGTGGCGAGCCCCAGTAAGAAAACTGACACAGTATGCGTAAACGTCACCATGGCGCCTAAGAACGCCGCGTGCTTGAGAGTGCCCCGCGAACCAACCAGGTAAGCCGCCACGATGGTCTTGCCGTGGCCCGGAGTTAATGCATGCGCGGCGCCCAATACAAACGCGATGCCGATAGCCGTCGCGATCATCCACGGAGTGAGCTGCTGCTGGTGCAGCAATCGGGTGAGCGCGTCAGTCTGCGGGGCAGCGCCTTGCAACAAAGCAAAAAACGGAAGCATCGCCACTCCGCATTCTACCTCTACCAAACCCGGCAAGGCTGCGCGTGCACCATTGGCTGCCCCAGCCGGCACGCAAAAGCTTTCCCGAACTCCGGCATGTTGGACACAACGCCGTTGATGCGGTACTCATCCGGCGAGTGTTCATTCGTGATGGCGCCCATCCGTTTGTTCTCCGGGCGTTCGTCGCCGCAGGCCCATTGCGCCATGCCGATGAAGAAGCGCTGATCGGGCGTGAAGCCGTCCATCGGCTGCAGATCCTGCCCCTTCGTATCGTTCTTCGACGCAAGATATGCCAGCCACGTGCCGCCCAGATCCGCAAGATCCTCGCCTAGCGTCAGCTTGCCGTTGATTTTGATGTCGTCAATCACGGTGTATTGCGAATATTGGTCGGACACGCACTTGGCGCGCTTCTCAAATTCGTCGGCGTCGCTCTTAGACCACCAGTCTTTCAGGTCGCCCTTGGCATCGAACTGGCGGCCTTCATCGTCGAACCCGTGCGTCAATTCGTGACCGATGGTGGCGCCGGTGTCTCCATAGTTCGGTGCATCGTCCAGCTTCGGATCGAACAGCGGAGGCTGCAACACGCCCGCCGGGAAATTGATGTCGTTCATCTGCCCGTCGTAATAAGCGTTGACGGTAGGCGGCGTCATTCCCCATTCGGTGCGATCCACCGGCTTGCCGATTTTGTTTAACTGCCTGCGCGATTCGAATATCGTGGCACGCTCTACGTTACCGGCATAATCGTCGCGCGATATTTTTATCGAACTGTAGTCACGCCATTTGTCCGGATATCCAATTTTGTTGACCACTGCGTGCAGCTTCTCGAGCGCCTTTTGTTTAGTCTGCTCGCCCATCCACGGTAGCTGCCGGATTTCGTTTCCCATCGCTGTTTCAATTTCAGTGGTCATCGCCTGGGTCCGCTGCTTGGTATCCGCAGCGAAAGTCTTCTGGACGAATACCTGGCCCAGCGCCTCACCCAGGTCGCGATCCACACGTCCAACACATCGCTTCCAGCGCGGGGGCATCTCCTTCAAGCCGCGCAGATATTTGCTGTTGAAATCAAAATTGGCCTGCACGAACGGCGAAGAAAGATAGGGAGCCTTGTCATCCAGCAGGCGCCAGCGCAGATAAGTTTTCCAATCCGCCACGCTATGCGACTTCAGCTCAGTTTGAATCTCCTTGTAAAACGCGGGCTCGGTGACGTTGACCACCGCTGTATCGGGAACTTGGGCGGTTGTAAAATACGTGTCCCAACGGAACGATGGCGTCAGTGCTTGTAACTCCGCGGGCGCCATCTTGTGGAACAGCTTGTAGGGATCGCGCTGCTCCACGCGTGTCAAGGACGCCTTGGCCAGCGCGGTCTCAATGGCCATCACTGTTCGCGCGTCCGCCTTCGCTTTCTGCGGCAACTCGCCACTTAGCTCCAGCATTTTCGCGACGTGTTCCAGATATTTGGCGCGCGTCTCTACGGACTTCGCGTCGGTTTTCACGTAGTAGTCGCGATCGGGAAGGCCCAGCCCGCCGGCGGTTGCGAATGCAATGACGCGCGTCGAATCCGCGTAATCCTGATTGGAGCCAAAGCCGAACAGCACATTTTCACCGGAGAGATGTTGGCGCGCCAAAAGCGCAGGAAGGTCGGCCAGTGATTTGAGCGCGGCGATCTCATCCAACTCCGGCTTCAATGGCGCGGCTCCAGCTTTTTCCACCGCAGCCTCATCCATGCACGCGTGGAAATAATCGCCGATTTCGGTTTCCACTGCGCTGCGATTCGGCGAGGGCTTCGAAGCCTCCTCCAAAATGCCCCACAGAAAGCGCCGGTTGTCTTCTGCGAGCTTGCCATAAACATCCCAGCTCGATTGATCGGGTGGGATCGGGTTCTTCTTGATCCACTCGCCGCAGGTGTAGTGATAGAAATCCGTGCAGGGGTCGACGGAGCGATCCATCGATGTAGTGTCGAGGGTCGGGCTATAAGGCAGGGCCGTCATCGGCGCGTCGGGTTTTGAAGATTGCCCGAACAGAAGGCCAGAAGTCAGCAGCAGAAGCGTGTATCTCACATTGCTATGGTAGACCTTCTTGACGCTAATATAGGAGACGTTTGGCCGCTGACATCATTCCAGTCGGATTGGTTGGATTCGGCATCGCTGGACGCACCTTCCACGCGCCCGTGATCCGGGCTGTTCCTGGCCTCCACTTAAGCTGCATCGTGCAACGCACGGGCGATTCCGCGCACGAAAAGTATCCGGACGTACGCGTGGTCCGGAATATTGATGAACTGCTTGCCGACGAAACCATTCGGTTGGTAGTGATCGCGACACCCAATGCCTCACACTTCGAGTTCGCACGTCAATGTCTCGTGGCGGGCCGCGATGTGGTGGTCGACAAGCCGTTTACCAATACTTCGAGCGAAGCGCACGAGCTCGACCAACTGGCTCGCTCCGAAGGTCGCGTGCTCTCTGTTTTTCAGAACCGGCGATGGGATGGCGATTTTCTAACCGTACGGAAACTGATCGGCTCAGGAACGCTCGGGCGCTTGGCGCTGTTTGAATCGCATTACGATCGCTATCGCCTGGCGCGCCGTCCGAACCAATGGCGCGAAACCACGGGCCCGGGCAGCGGCGTGCTGTTCGATATCGGACCGCACCTGGTGGATCAAACGCTGGTGCTTTTCGGCATGCCGCAGGCAATCGCCGCAGATGTGCGCATCGAGCGAGAGGATGCGGTGGTCGACGATGCCTTCGATATCATGCTGCGCTACCCAAAGCTGTCGGTACTGCTGCGAGCCACGATGCTCGCCTGCTCGCCCGGGCCGAGATTCATCCTGAATGGCACGCTTGGAACCTACATCAAACACGG
>PKZC01000368.1 GCA_003132905.1 Bryobacterales bacterium
TTATAACCGGACGCCAGTGGCCGGGAACGTCTTATTCAATTGCGATACCGACTTATTCAAGTGGCAATACCGGCTTCCCTTCCCGATCCGACTCGGATAGATTCAAAAATAGTAGAGATATCGGATACCGGAGCGACGGAACTGAGATATCTGCGAGGCGGGACGAATGATAGTCTGATATTTGTTGTCCGCTTTTCGACAGTCGAGCGCGAGAGGGGTCCCTCTGGCGTGCCTTCTCGCTGCTCTATGCGCCACGCCGCTCTGCGCGCAGCCGCGTGCCATCCTGACTGACGGTGCCGGGCCTTGGAGCACTGCGCAGTGGGCATTCACCGTTGCGCAATTCAGCGGGCTCCTCAGCGATGCGGGTTATTCCGTAACGATTGTTTCTCCCGCTGCACTGTCTTCCGCTCTCACCAGCCCGGACATCCTGGTTGCGGTTCCTTCGCTCGAGAGCCTGCCGTTCGACGCCTTCACGGCGATTGCCGCGCATGTAAACGCGGGTGGCAGCCTGATGGCGAGTGGCGGAGAGCCGTTTCGCGACGCTCTGTATCTCACGCCCAACGGCCAATGGCTCGACTCAGCGGCCTATCTTCAGGCCGTTGGATCGTCTCCGCCGCAGGGACCCTTCACTCCTCCGTACATCCCAACGGTCTCCCCTTCCTCCGAGCAATACACCGCTAGTTCCGGAATCCGTATTCCGGTCCCGCGAGGCCGGGGGCTTTTCTCCGCTGCGTCCTCGTCGGGGCGCTACATTGTCATCGGAGACCTATCGGCGCCCACCGCTACGATTTATGTAAATAACACTTTCTCCTTTTCGCCTTCACAAACCCTTTCCGGCGGACAATCGTTCGTGGTGTGGCTGCCCTGGCCGCAAATCTCCGATCCCTTGCGCGCGCAACTCATCAGCGCTCTGCAGGCAGCGCCCAACCGTCTGTTTTTCACGACCGCCGGCGCGGATCAAATCGTGTGGCTGCCGGGCGAACCGATCACCGGCGCTGCCAGTATCCAGAACGGGGCCGCCGCTCCCGTGCAAGCAACTCTGCAGTGGTCGATTACCGGACCATCCGGCGTCACTCAGCAGCCCGCGGTTGACCTGGCGCTCGCGGCCGATGAACTGCGCCAAGTCCCATTCAACATCCCACTGAACGGCGCCAGTCTGCCGAACGGAGACTACACGGTGAACTTTCGCCTCATGATCGGAAGTCAGCAAGTGGATAGCATCGATAGCCCAGTCCGCGTGCTAGATCCGACCTTGTCGCGCCAGCCGGATCAGAAGATCCACGTCGTGAATGGGGCCTTCGTAGCCAACGGTCAACATGTCTTCCTGCGAGGAGTCAACTACTGGCCGCGCTTCGTTGCCGGAATGACCCCCGGAGATTTCAACGGACAGAGCTGGCTTGAAGCCGGCCAATACGATCCGGATGTGATCGAGGCCGATCTCACCGAAATCGCCGCTCTCCATTTCAACCTGGTCAACATTCAATACAGCGACTACCCAGGATACTGGGCACAGGAGGGTCGCGCGCTCATCGATTTTCTGGAGCGCTGCCGGAGCCACGGCATCTGGGTTCAGGTTGCCCTTCGGACCACCCTTACGAATGCAGCCTATGCCGGGCAGGCTTCGCCTACGGTTGAATCGTATCTTCAGGCCGCGTACCTTCCGGGCAACGATCGCGTCCTCGCCTACGAACTGCTCTGGGAACCGATGGTCGGCACACACGACATGGGAGGCCAGGGACGGATCGTGAATGGAGGCATCGTCGACAACACTGGCCGCATGGTTCTGGACCCGGACTGGCGCGCCTGGGTGAACGACCAATACGGATCGTTAGCCAATGCCCAACAAGCGTGGAGCGTTACAGCGCCTGTGGACGCGAGCGGGCAACTCACCAATCCGCTCGACGATCAGATCGAGAACGATGGGCCGTGGCGGATCATGGTTGCGGCCTATCGCCGCTTCCTGGATGACTATTTAGGCCGCAATCTCGGCGCCATCGCTCGACGGCTCCGGCGTAGTGATCCCGACACGCTTCTCACTTATCGCAACTGGACCACAATGGGGATGGTAGACAACGAGCAGACCGGTTACGACATCGGATCGGGCGCCGCTCACTTGGATTACTTCTCGCCGGAACGATATTCGCCGCTTCTGTGGCCCGATAGCCGCGCTTCCGGCCTGGTCACTTCTTACAGCCACTACCGGACCGGCGGCAAGCCAGTGGTGTGGGCCGAATACGGCGCGGACATCGGTGCGAACGGCGGCACTCCGGCTTCACAAGCGGCCCAGGCGGCCGTCTGCGACACCATGATGCGCGACGTGATGGACGATGGGTCCAACGGCGCCTCGGTCTGGTGGTGGCGNNGGTGGCCGGGCGGCTACGGCCCACTCGACGGCACTGATTTCGGCATCGTCGATCCGGGCGACAATCCGCGCCCCTGTGCCAACACGCTCGCGCAATGGAACGCCACCTTCGCGGCCGCGCCACCCGATCTGATGTCCGAACCTGCTACGACTTTGACCGCCGACCGGGATGCCGACGCCCGCGGCTCGTACGGCCTCTTCCAGAATTATCAGAACCTCTATGTCCAGGCCCGACAAGCGGGACAATCTGTGGTGCTCGCCGATCAGGGCACGGCATCCGATACGTCGACGATGCCTGTGATCCAGGTTGGCAACGTGCCATACGCGGGCACCGGGCCGCTGAAATTTGCGAATGCCGAATTCGCGGGCATGCACATCGTGTGCCCTAGCATGGATGTGACGGTGGAGAACGGATCAAGCCTTACGATTCCTTCCGGCGCGATCTGCCAGGTGACACCGACGCTGGTGAACACGGGCGAAGCGCAGTGGCTCGCAGGGTCGGCATCCAGCGGGGGCGTTATTCTGCACACGAGCGTAGGCGATCTTGCCCTGCCGGCATCGTTGCCTTCGCTCCAGCGGACCGCAATCGGGCCGTTCTCCTTCACGATGGGACAGAGCGCGCTGATATTGAGCGGACGAATGAGAATCGCTGGCGTCGGCGATTTCGGCGAGGTTCTGAACCTGACGCTGGCGGTGGATTCCACCGCATCAGGATCGTGCGCGATTTCGCTGAGCCCTGCCGCGTCAATCTCGGCTCCTTCCGCGGGCGCCAATGGAACTATTCAGATCGCCACACACGCCGGATGTACCTGGCCGGTCTCATCGGACCAGCCCTGGATGTCGCTCAACCCGGCGGCGGGTTCCGGCAACGGCACAGTTACCTACATGGTTCAGAGTGACTACGGTCCCCAGCGGCAGGCGACGATCGGCATCGGGAACTATGCGTTCACCGTAACTCAGACTGGCGTTTCGAACTCGTCCGCAGTGCAGGCTCCTGCGTTGTCGGCAACGAGTGTGAACTTTGGCAGCCGGGCGATCGGTTCCTCCGGAAGCGCGCAACCCGTGCAATTGACCAACACCGGCACAACCGCACTGGACTTATTGTCTATAACGGTTGGAGGATTGAGCAACGGCGATTTCGCCGGGACGAATAACTGCGGCACGACGGTTGCGGCCGGGGAAGGTTGCACGATCCAGGTAACTTTCGTTCCGGCGGCAGTTGGAATCCGGACGGCATCACTCTACATCGCAGGCAACATAAGCGCCGGCACGTCAGCCGTCAGTCTTTCCGGCACTGGGGTCGCCACCGGACCAGTTCCCACCATTCAAGCGATCGTCGACTCCTGGGGATACACCGCAGGCATTGCGCCGGGCTTGTGGGTGACGATCGGCGGTACGAATCTGGCGGGTCCGCCGCAGACCTGGAATCTGGATGGCGTTCAAGAGCTGCCGCTCGCACTCGGCGATACAACGGTCACGTTCAATGGCGCGCCTGCCGCGCTGCTCTACGTGAGCCCCACGCAAATCAATGCGCTCGTTCCTGCAAGTGTGGCTGCTGGTGCGGTTCAGGTAGTGGCGCAAGTGAATGGAGTGAACAGCGGTCCATTTACGATAACCGCGCAGCCTGTCCACCCCGCGGTTTACGCACCGCCAAACGCGAACGGCAGCAGTTTCTTCGTGACTGCGGCATTGGCGGCCACCGCGACTTTGGTAGGTAACAGTGCCACGGACCCTCGGGTAGTTCGGCCGGTGTATCCGGGCGATACGGTGGACCTTTATATGATCGGCTTGGGCTCGACGCTCGATCCATCGAAATTCATCACGGACCAAGTATTCGCCGGTGCGTTTCCGCTAAGCGCGTCTGTTACGGCCAGCGTTGGCGGCGAACCGGCAAACGTTATATTTGCCGGGCTGACATCACCCGGTCTGTATCTGGTGCGGATCGTGGTGCCGTCGGACTTGTCGGCTGGAGCTCAACCGTTACAGGTTTCAGCGGGAGGCATCCAAACCAGGCCATCGCTTATTCTTCAAATGGCAGCGGCGCCTTGAACCGGCAACTGCGCTAGAGCCCGCCGCGTCTCGTCGATCCGTCCGTGTCGCAGCCGCTCGCGAATTTCAAGCGCCGCTGTGAGCCGCTGGCGCGCCAGTTCGCGCTCACCTAATCGCAGATGCGCGACTCCGCAAAAGTGCAACCCATCGGCCTTCCCCCAGGCGTATTGACAATCGGGCGCTTCTGAAAGATCGAGCGCTTTGCGCGCGTGCTGGAGAGCTTTGTGAGTGTCGCCTGCCGCGAGACAGGTTTCGGCCAGCGCGATGCGGATTTCGATGGACCATCTTCCAAATCCGCAGGTGTCCGCCAGCAGCACGCCCGCCTCGCCTTCGATCACCGATTGCTGCAAATCGCCGAGCGCGCGTTGCACCTCGCAGGCCGCGAGGAAGCAGCGGAGCTGATATTCCACGTTGCCGGAGCGATTCGCGAACGCGCGAGCGTCTTGCAGGTGTTGCCCGGATCGAGCCTCTTCGTCCGGCAGCAACAGCCGGGCGAGTAGCGCGTCGCACCGACAACGATCGTCATTCCAATCGTTCTGCGCCGCGATTTCTAGGTTGGCCTCCGTCTGGCTTCGTGCTCCCGCCTGATCGCCGCAAAGGAATTTGCACTCCGCTTCCTGTATGCCCACGACGCTATACAGAGGCTCTCCGGATCGCTCGGTAGCGGCCTGGAAATCCGCCGCAGCGGCATCCACGTTCCCGAGCGCGAAATGCGCGATTGCTCGATAAGCGAAAGACGCCGCGGCCCTCCAACCCACATCATTCTCGCCAATCGTCGAAACCGCAATCTCTGAATAATCGAGAGCTTGGCGAAAATGCCCGGCAAAAAGTTCGATCCAAGTAGCGTTTCGGGCGATGGTCGTATTCGGGGTTAACGACAGCGCATGTGCGAAGGCCGCCCGTGCCCGGCTAATATCTCCTAAGTCCTTAGCGAACAGGCCAAGGGCGTTAACGTNNAACGAGGTGACTCTGACCATCCCGTGATAGCTCAGTGGCGATTCGCGAGAAATCGTCGCGAGGCACGAAGCCCTCCAGAATCGGAAGACCTCGCGAATTTTCTCCCAGGTGATGGCCGAGGTTGTCGTAGCCACCCAACCCATACTCATACAGATCGAGCGCTTCCTTTGCCCGCCCCGCCAGCAGCGTCTCTTCGATCAGCAACTCATATTGATCTAGGATCTTCGTGTCTCTCGGCTTCGTCTTCGGCTTCGCTTCCAGACTCGGAGCTAGCTTCGCACGTACTGACTCATGGACTGATTCTGCCTTCGTCCCCAGACGTTCCCGGAAAAATTGACGCAAGAACGGATGAGCTGAATAAACCGCCTGCCCATCGTTGAAGAACACCAGTCCCAATGTCTTGAGCCGTTCCAAACAGCTCACCAATTGTTGATCCCGCAGACCAACCAGGGCGCCCGCCACCTCACCGCCTGACTGCACAATCCACCCCAACAGCTCCACCCTTACGCCGCGCGGAAACAGCGAAAGCCTGGCCAGCAGATCGCGCTCCACAGCCGAGAGCGCCTTCGCGTATTGCTCCAAAATTCGGGCCAGCTTCTGGGCTTTTGGATCGTTTTCCCCGGCAACCTCTATGGAGAACTCGCGCGCCTCCGGGAAATTGCCGAAATACGATCCCAGCACCGCTATCGAAAGCGCGTGGTACACGCCGCCGATATTCAACGGGTCAATGAGCCTCGCCAGACGATCCTGATCGCCCTTCACGCCCCACGCGCGGATTACTTCCAGCGCAACGGGCCGTTCCAGATCGTCCAACGCGATCGGGCGGTGCCCGGCGCCGGTCCACAGTTCCAGATCCACCAGCGGAAATCGCGAAGTCACCAGCGCCCGCGCGCTCCCCATGCCTCCCGCCAGCCCGCGCAACAGCCGCTTGAGTTGCGAGTCTTCCAACTCGCCGCGCTTCCGTGATATGCCCTCGCTTTGCACGCGCTCCAGGCCATCCAAAACCAGGATGTGCGGCAAGTCTCCCGAAAGCGCCAGTTGCAGCCGCTCCAGCATCCCGCCCGAGGGAGCGTCTTTCTCGCCTGTGAAGTATTCGTATGCGGCGCGCAAGAACTTATCCGTTTGGGGATCTTCATAGAAGGACCAAACAAACACACCCGCGCGATCCGACAGCTTCGCTTCATGCAAGGCCTGATTCGCAAGCGCCGTTTTCCCCGTCCCGCCTGCTGCCACCAGCGAAACCACGCGGTCCGGGTTCACCGGCGATTCCAACCAATTCCTCAGCTCTTGCAGTTTCGCCTCGCGCCCGCGGAAATGCTGAGCCGGTTGCAGCGCATGGCAAAATAGCGGCTTCCAAACCCGCGCAACCGATTCCGCCGCATGTCCGATCTTCGGCGCGAAATTCGCCAGCGTGATCGCAACATGCTTCGCCAGATCATCTGGATTTGTGAACAACTGCCGCGTTGTCCCGCTCTCCAGGTACGCCTTGAACTTTTGCAACCCGCGCACGCTCTTGAGAATCTCGGCTTCCTTCTCCGGCGGCTCCGCCATCAACCGGTCCTGCTCTTTCACCTCAGTCCACGGCGCTTTTGGATCCACCAGGAACGCAAAGACCGGCTTACCCGCCCGCTTTGCAGCATCCACTTCGAGCCATGTCATGGACCGCTCACCGTCCCCGCCCAATTCCACCGGGGGCACATATCCGTATCGATGCGCCACCACGCAGATCACCGCATCGGCCTCCGCCGCCATGCGTCTGCACTCTCCGGCAGGCTCGCCGCCTTTTGCCGAGAACGTTTCCATCGCAATCGGAAGGTTGTCCAGGCTCAGCACCGCCTTTCGCACCTCATCGCGATAAGCGCCCAGGTCAATCGCCGTCGACGAAACGAAGATCCGCAATATTGGCCGCGTCACCGGTTTACGCCCGCCCGCCCCGGCTCGCATCGACCGTAGTTTCTCCGGCAACTCCGTCGTGCCCCATTCGTCCGACAGCCGTCGCAAGTCCTCCGCCGTGTTGCCTGATAGCAATAGGTGCCCGGCGTCGCTGAAGTCCATTACGCGCCGTGAGATCAATCTCCCGGCATTTGAGTTCGCACGCCGATACTCGTCGCTTTGCTCCACAGCCGCCTGGAGTAATGAAATCGAGCTGGCTTGTTGCAACCGTTTGGAGAGAATACCCCACAATGTCGATGAAAAGCACGGACGCGTTCTCATAAATACGGGTGTCGTCCATAAATGGATGCGGAACAAAGCTATTTTATAGGAAAGTTGCCCACGGTATTGCGTTGAAGCTGCATCGCCAGCACCACGTTAGCAGCCAGAGTCAAAGATCCCACCACTACGTGCAACGCCGTGGCGGCTATTTCCGCAATCGGGCTTAACTCCAGCTGAGGCACGATTAACGCCGTGAATCCGAGCAACACTTGCGCCACCAAGAGAGCTATCAACCATTTCGCGGCCGCGCATAGCTTCCGATGCTCGGGATGCCGCTGGAGAATCAGCATGGCCAACGCTAGGATCGCGAGCGTAACGATCAGCGCGCCGCCCAGGTGAGGCAGCAAACCTGTCAGCTTATGTCGATAGGCCGCGCCGAGCATAATTTGCAGCAGTATCAGCGGCAGAGTGGCAATCGCAAAGAGCCGCAATCGAGGCGGGGGGTCTTCCACCAATTTGGGTGCTTCATTCCAGCCGGACGATGTGACTACCCCGATTGCAACCAAGATCGCGAACGCCACCGGGGCGAAGCTTGCATGGAGGAATGCTCCTCCCAACCAGCCAACCCAACCCTCAAGCGCCAAGCAGCCAAGGGCGATCCAAACCAGAACGGGTACCTCCTGATCGAGTGACTGCCAAAACGCGAGCCCGAGCGCCAAAATACCCACGGCAAAAGCCACGTCCTTGTGAATTACGCCATCGAGTATCCCTCGCGACGCCCGTTGGCGACCTGTGGCCTGACTGGTGATGTAGGCGCCAATCGCGATCAGGATCAGCGCGCTGATCGCCACTAGAACAGCGTAGCGATGGAACTTGGGATTCACGCTCTCGACGGTGCCTCGGCGCTGCCCAGTGTACTTGATCCCATGGGGTGTGCCTGGCACGCGCCACGGCGAAGTTATCCTGACGCTTCAAGACCGTGGCGGATGTGTGGCCAGAAGGTAATGAGAAGCGCGCTGTGTTCCGCTCATCGTGCGGACACGAACTCTACCTCATGGCCGACGCGATGCCGACTTGCCGGGAGTGATCCTCCTTGGCACTTCGGTGCGGGATGCGGAATTTCTGTCCGGGTGGCTCGCAAACACCTTGGTGTTCTTCGCAGGTGCAGTTGCGCATGAATTCGAGGCGTTTGAGTCTTTTCAAGTTTCGTCTCGAGGTTTATTTTTCGAGTATGATGGAAATGGAATTTATTATGCCGAGCGGGGACAAATCGAAGCCCACAATCCTGGTCCTCGGCAGCATCGCCTGGGAAGTTGCGCTCACGCCCGATAAACAAGATCCACTTCTCTTCAATAGCTGGGAGGCATGGGTTGGGGCTCCTATCATCCGTGAGATGGTAAACGAGGCCCTCCAAGGACATCCGAGCGGCGACCTGCAGGCGAATCTGATTCCCGAGAACCCAGGAGATGAACTTAAAGTGGAACGTATTATAACGGTCTTCAAAAGTTTTCCGAAGAAGTCCGGCGGTAAGAAGCCCAAGCCGACGACATTGAGGGTCGACAAGAACTATCCTTCGCGCAGTTCCGACCAAGTGAGACTCTAGGTTGTTGACCCTTGAAACGCTTTAATGGCTGGTGCTAATGAACCATACACCAGTTCGCCAGCATTGACTAGATTGATTCGGTGAGGTGATACCGCAGATCAGCCAGACTGATGTTGGCGGTATCTGCCCGTCCTCACGAAGCCATTCCCCGCCCAACAAAAAAGGCCCAGAGGCGTTACCCTCTGAGCCTTCCGATTTACTTCAAAACAGATCAGAACTGCAGCTTCAGACTGAACTGCGTTTGACGGGCCACATCGGGGAGGCCGCCGCTTCCTACCAGCGAGGTGATCGAAGCGCCTGAGGGAGCGAAGCAACCCGCGCTGTTGGCAGGGGTACTGGTGGGGCCACAGTTCGTGCCTGGGTTGATGATCGTCGGGCCCGCGCCCGACCCACCTGGGACCGAAAAGTTGGGATGGTTGAAGATGTTAAAAATCTCCGCCCTGAACTGGAGGCTAACCCGTTCCGTGATCCTGGTGTTCTTGGTTACGCCGATATCGGTCTCCGCATACCCGGGCCCGATAAGGTTGTTCCTTCCCAGATTGCCGACCGAGCCGTACGTCGAGGGCGCGAAGCAGTTTAAGTTGAACCACTGATTTACGCTCTGATTCGCATAGACATTGTTATTACATCCGGGTGCGTTGGGCGTGAAGTTCGGGCGCTCGCTATCGAAGGTGTTCCCCAGATCGGCCTGGTCGCCTTCGCCCAGCGAGTAATTGACGCCGGTGTGCCACGACGTAACTCCGCTCACCTGCCAGCCTTCCTTCCATCGGTTGCCTTTGAAGGGGAGCATGTAAACGCTGTTGAACGAAATGTTGTGGCGAATATCGAAGCTGCAATTGCCTTTGTCCGCATTCCAGTTATAGGGGTTGGTGATGGCGGAGGTCACGTTATTGAAACCGAGACCGCCATACGTGTATGCGCTGTCAATGCAGTGCGAATAGGTGTACGAGAACTGGTAGACCAGATTCGCGGACGCCCTGTGCGTAAGCCCGACCTGCAGCGCGTTGTAAGAGGAATAGCTGCTGGGGTCGGTCAAATCCTGCGAGCCTAAGGCGGGAACGGCCCTCGGATTTCCGTTGCAGGCCGCTCCGAGGGTGGTGCACGGGCCGCCGCTGGAGGTCGTCGCGAAGTAGTCCACACCATCGATCACCGTGGGAATCGGCGCATTGAAATCGTGGAACGCGAGCAGGTGAACGCCGCGCGTCCCCTGATAGCCGACCGTGAGCAGGTTATTCCAGGGAAGTTCACGCTGGATGCTGAGAGTGTATTCAAGCGAATACGGAGTGGTGTTCGTTCCGTAATACGTGCCGGTTGTCTGGCTGTATGACGGAATCCCGCCGCCGACAAAGGGCGTCGGCCAGCCAGAGGGAAAGATTTGAATCTGCGTGTCATACGGCGGGCTGGACACGTAGGCGGACGAGAAAGCGTATGTCGTATACGGATCGTGGAAAATCCCGAAACCGGCGCGCACGGCAGTCTTGTGGTCGCCGAAGACATCCCATGCCAGGCCGACCCGCGGGTCGAAGTTCTTGTTGGAAGGGTTGTTGGCGTAAGCGTGCGGGACGTTCACGAAATTGGGTGCGAAGGGCGGCCCCACCACGTTGGAGAAAAGGTTGTGAATCTCGATCGGGTTGGTTTCCCAATCGTAGCGCAGGCCAAAATTGATGGTCAGCCTGCTCGAAACCTTCCAGTCGTCCTGAAAGTAGGGCTGGACCGCATCATAACGCTCGGCCCGATAGCTGTTCGTTCCACCGTTCGGCGCGCCCTCAAACAGGAATGGATTGCCCGTTAGGAAACTTTGATCGCCGCCCTGAAATATGTAGAATCCATTCCAGAAGACCAGGACAAAAGGATTGAGCTGTTGCCGCTGGAACATGCCGCCGATGTGCAGCGTGTGGGAACCCTTGGTCCAGGTCAAGTCATCCTTTTCGGTGAACTTGTTCTGAAGGTACTTGAAGGGATTCACGAAACCTGCCCCCAGCGGGGCGAGGTTCGGAACGGCCACGTAAGCGTCCTCTCGCGCGGGACTAAATATCTGCAGGGCTGAATGTTCAGCCGGCTGGCTTTCCGATGTCCAGGGCCGCGAGTAAGACGCGGTGAACTGGTTGATCACATTCGGCGAGAAGATATGACGTTCACCCAGAGTCAGAAACTGGTTGTGGGTGGTGTCATAGAGCGGCCAAAGACCGAGGCCGCCATTCGTGATGCGGTTGCCGAAATCGGCCTCGTAGCGTCCGAACATTGCGTCTTTGTCGGAAATATTCCAATCGACGCGGGTGACGCCGAAATCCTCGGGTGTTGTTTGCGAGCCTACGAAGTTATAGATGCCGACATCGGGATTGCCATTAAACAATCCTCCGTTGGGCGCCGGGTAAAGTGCCAGCATCGCGAGCGACGCTGGATTTGGAACACACGAGCCGCTGCAGTTGTCCTTGACAAAGCTTGCGGTCGGCACGTAATTCACATAGGTTGTTGCCAGAAACTGCCGAATTCCCTCATAGTTGGCGAAGAAGAACACCTTGTTCTTTTTGATCGGTCCGCCAATGGTGCCCCCGTATTGGTTTCTGCGGAACTCAGGCACGGAAGGGCCATCGAAAAAGCCGCGGCTATCAAGGGCGCTGTTGCGGAAGAACTCGTAAGCCGAGCCGTGAAATTCGTTCGTGCCCGATTTGGTGACGCCGATGATGGCGCCGCCGTTGCCCGCATACTGCGCACCGTAAGTGCCGGTCAGCGTCTGAAACTCTGCGATGGCGTCGATACCGAGCGTGGTGCCGGTCACGTCGCCGCCGGCGTTCCGCTGCCACCAGTTCAGCATGTCTTCGCCGTCCAGCGTATTGGCGTATCCCTCCGGACGCGTGCCCGAGATGGAGTAAGCATTGGCCACCGAAGTCAGCGCGCTCGATCCGCCCTGCGCATAACTCACAACGCCAGGCGCGAGCAGAATCAACTGCTCCCAATCGCGGCCGTTCAGAGGCAGCTCGCGCATCTGAGTCTGATTCACGAGCGAAGAAACGGCAGAGGTGGTGGTCTCCACCTGCGAGACTTCAGCTGAGATGGTGACCGATTCACTGGCCTGGCCGACCGTCATTTGAAAATCGATTACAGGGGCGCTCCCGACCGTCAGCGTAAGTCCGTTGCGAACGGCATTCTGAAAGCCTGCTTTGGAAACGGTTAGTTGGTAAGGTCCGATGGGCAGGTCCGAGACAGTATACCGGCCCTGCTCGTCGGTCTGGACGGTTTGGGTGGCCGCTGTCGCTGTGTTTTTAATTGTAAGTGTCGCCGCTGGAACAGCAGCGTTCGAAGGGTCGGTGACGCGTCCCGCTATGGTGGCGGTGCCCCCTACCTGTCCGAATAGAAACGCGGGCGCTAGAAGAACCCAGAGGCAAAACACACTACTAACAAGCAGAACTGCACGGTTCCGACGACTTCTCATTGTTATTCCCTCTTTTGTAGTTAACCCTTGAAACGCTTTTATAGCCGACGCTAATGAAACATACATCAGTTCGCCAATAATGACTAGATTGATGTGGTGATACCCGCGATCAGCCAGACTGATATTGCATCCCAATGGTTGTCAGTGGAATGTTCGGATCGTTAGCAGCGGGGAATAAAGCGCGCGCAGGTTCTTGTTAGGCGGCGGAACTGAGAGTGCCCCACAGTTTTTGTGAAGCCAGCTTGGCGCCGTCAGACAAGGCGCGAAGCTTTAGCCAACAGAACTCCGGATGCACCGGGCCAAAACCAGCGAAGGTGCCAAACCCGCAATCGGTGCCGGCAATGACGCGCTCACGCCCCACCAGGCCGGCATACCTCAGGAGTCGCTGAGCCACCAGTTCCGGATGCTCCACAAAGTTGGAACTGGATGCGATCACGCCCGGAATGAGGATCTTGTCGTCAGGCAGCTTCTGAGAGGACCATATCTGCCATTCATGATCGTGACGGGGATTCGCTCCTTCTAGTAACAACGCCTGGGGTTTTGCTTTGAGCACCACGGGGAGAATTTTCTCCAGCGGTAAATCGTGAGTGTGGGGACCTTGGTAGTTACCCCAGCAGACGTGCATGCGCACCCGGTCTGCCGGAACATTGGCCAACGCGTGATTGAGCGCTTCCACTTGCACGGCTGCGGCCCGTAAGAACTCATCGTCGGTCATGTCGCGAAATCTGCTGTGCCGCCCCATGGCCAGATCCGGACAGTCCACTTGCAACAGCAGTCCCGAATTGACGATGGTTTCATACTCCGATTGCATGGCGTCCGCCAGCGCCTGCATGTACGCGGCGTGCGTCGGATAATATTCGTTCGGCTGGAAGACGGCGATGGTTCCCGGCGAAACGGCGTTCATAAAGCCTTCGGTGGCTTTCACCTGCGCTAAGCCATCTTTCATTCGAGCGATGTCGTTCTTCAGCGGTTCCATATCCTTCACGGCGATGGGACCTTTGCAAACAGGGCGCTGGTATTTGGCTGAAGCGCCTGCGGAAACCAACTGATCGCGATAGCCCGGGAAATCTTCCAGATCCTGCGGGGTCGGCCGTGCTGAATCGCCCGAGAATCCGGTCAGCCGATGCCGGATGTACGTGGCATAGCTGATCTTGCCCATTTCACCGTCGCTGACGATATCCATACCGCACTCCGCCTGCTTCTGGAGCGCGTTCAGGACTCCCGAACGGATCGCCTGGTCAAATTTCGCCGGATCGTAATTCTCCCCCCGATCCTGCGCGAAAAGATAATCGACCACCTCCTGCGGACGGGGCAAGCTGCCGACGTGGGTAGTCAGGATGCGATCGGTACTAAGCTTCATAGATAAAGTTTTCTCCTACGGAATATTGAGTTTGCCGCATTTTTCGCGGCCCTGGCGGTCCAACCTCGAAATCAGATGTGTAAAATCACTTGCTGTGATAATGCTACAAATCTGCGTTAACCGCGTAACAATGTTTCTTAGAGGGCTGGCCCCTCGGAGAATCGCAGTGAACATCAAAATTCTAGCCGGCATAGCGGTTGCTTTTGGACTTCTGGTACCCGCCGTTCCTGTTTTCGCCCACCATTCCTTCGCGGCCGAATTTGACGGAAACAAAAAGGTAACACTGAATGGCGTCGTAACGAAAGTGGATTGGGTCAATCCCCACGCGTACCTATATGTGGATGTCAAAGGCGACGATGGCGCGGTGATCAACTGGGCGATCGAAACCGGCGCGCCCAACGTGCTTTACCGCCAGGGCTGGCGGAAGGATGATCTCAAAGTCGGGGACATGGTCACGCTGGATGCCTTTTTGGCGAAGGACGGATCGCATACCGCTGCCGCGCGGAACGTAAAACTGCCAGATGGACGACGGGTGTTTGCCGGCACGCCCAGTAGCACTCCAGATCAAAAGTAACGGAAGTGGGACTGGCGCGAATTCTGGGGCTGAGGACACGGTCCGGTACTCCCGCGCCGTCAAACAGCCGTTCCGTTCGCAAACTTTCTTCTCTTTGTCACACCCTGTTGTCGGAACGCGGCGGAGTTGCGGGCGCTCATTTGGCAGAGGAAATTCTGGGAATATATCAATCGCTCGACCAGCCCGGCCGGCGAGCTTTTCTGGATATTCTGAACCGCGACTTTTCTCCCAACCCGGACGAGGTCGGCAGCGCCGCAAACGCCTACCGCAAAGATCCCTCCTCGGACAACCTCCTCCACTTACAGCGTGTAGTGGAACCCCCCCGGCAGGAATTATTTCGCCGCTTGAATCTGGCTCCGGAGGGAACGCGAGCGTTGGTCCAGATGCGCAGCCAAGTGTTGCGCGAAATCGATGCCGGCGCGCCACTGCAGACTCTCGCTGCGGATCTCGGCCATTTGTTGACTTCCTGGTTTAACCGCGGCTTTCTGACGCTGCAACGGATCGACTGGCGGTCTTCAGCGGCAGTTCTCCAGAAGTTGATCGAGTACGAGGCAGTGCATCAGATCCAGGGCTGGCCCGATCTTCGCCGCCGCCTGGAAGCGGACCGGCGGTGTTATGCGTTTTTTCATTCTGCTTTGCCAGAAGAACCTCTGATCTTCATCGAAGTAGCGCTGACTCGGGGAATGAGCGATCACGTGCAGCCATTGATCGATCCTGACTCGGCCGTGAGCGACCCCCAAGCAGCCGATAGCGCCATTTTTTACTCCATCACCAATTGCCAAGAAGGACTGCGTGGAGTGCCATTTGGTAATCTGTTGATCAAGCAAGTGGTTGAGGATCTGACGAAGAACCTGCCGCGAATACGTACCTTCTCGACGCTCTCGCCGATCCCCGGTTTTCGAAAGTGGCTGGCGGGCGCAAGTCATGCAACCGTCGATATCGGCAAGATGGACATACAAATGAGGCGGCGTCTGGTCCCGCTATGCGCCCACTATCTGGTGAACGAAAAACGCGGTCGGGAGCCGCTGGATCCAGTGGCTCGCTTCCATTTGAAGAACGGCGCGCGGCTGGATAGAATCAATTGGCTTGCCGACACGTCGGCAACCGGTATGAAACAGTCCGCTGGGCTGATGGCAAATTATGTTTACGATGTCGCGGATCTGGAGCGAAATCACGAGTTGTATGCGCGCTCCGGCAAGGTTGTTTGCTCCAGGCGCGTCCAGACCCAGGCCAAACAGGCCGCCCCGGCGAATCACTCAAATTGATGACAAGTATCAGGCTGGCACTATCGACTTTCCCGGAGGCAGCGGTCATGCTTCTGGAGGGATTTAGAACGACTGGAGACGAACGATGAAGTATAACGTATCAGGCATCCATCACATCACGGCGTGCGCTGGTGGGGCCCAACAGGACATCGATTTTTTCACGCAGGTTGTGGGCTTGCGGATGGTGAAGCAAACCGTTCTCATGGACGGCACCATTCCGGTCTACCACCTGTACTACGCGAATGCGAAAGCGGAGCCGGGCTCCGTGATGACCACCTTCCCCTATGGCCAGAAAACCGGGCGTCAAGGCTCGGGCCAGATTTCCGCTACCGCGTACTCGGCGCCGAAAGGATCGCTGCCCTTCTGGAAGGAGCGCTTCGACAAGCACAAAATTCAGCACGGTGGTATTCAGGAACGGTTCGGGCAAAAGTTCATCCGCTTCCAGCACCCTGCGGGTTTGGCTTTTGAAATCCTGGAAGACGCAAACGACAACCGGCAGGGTTGGTTAACGGATGACATCACCGCCAATGAGTCCGTCCGCGGATTCTACGGCACTGTACTTTGCATGCGGGAAGTGGCCGAAAGCGAGCGCTTCTTCACCGAAGCTCTGGGCTTCCGCAAGACCGGCCACGAAGGCAAGTTCCACCGTTTCGAAGTGGGTACCGGCGGTCCAGGAAAGACTTTGATTTTTGAGCATGATCCCGATCGCGCAGCCGGAAGCTGGGGGTTCGGCGCGGGCACGGTGCACCACGTCGCCTTGGCCGTGAACAGCCATGAAGAACTGGCAGAGCAGAAGGCTATTTACGAAGAGCTTGGATTTACCGACGCTTCCGACATCAAGGACCGGTATTACTTCTATTCGATGTACACCCGCTCCCCTGGAGGCATTCTGGTTGAATGCGCCTGCAGCCAGGGCGCCGGCTTCTACCGCGACGAGGACGAAGAACATCTGGGTGGGAAGCTCCATCTGCCGCCCTGGTGGGAGCACCGCACGCAAGAAATGCTAGCGCAGTTGGAACCGATTCATGCTCCCGAAACGCTTCGACCGGTGCGAGCATAAGGCTGGCTGGTGAGAACGTTCACGTTCGCCAATGTTCTATGGCTGGTTGCGGGGCTGTGTGCGGTCCCGCAATTAGCGCCCGCGCAATTCGGAAATGGGCCCAAAGACGATAAGCCCGGACCTTTTAAGCGTGCGCAGGACGGCAAGCCTGACCTGAGTGGCCTGTGGCTGGCTGACACGCTCGCGCCGTTTGACGTGGAAGACCATGAGGCGGTCTATGGTATTCCCGCCGGCAAAGGCGTCGTAGTTGGCGGCGACCGCAAAATCCCTTATCAGCCCTGGGCTTTGGCGAAGCGCACTGAACTGTTCAAGGACGCCTCTAACGATCCGCAAGCGCATTGTCACCTGCCCGGAATCCCTCGCGCCGTCTACACGCCTTTTCCTTGGGAAGTCGTACAGAAGCCGGGCCTGGTGGTCTTCTTGTATGAGTACCCGCACGCCATTCGCATCATCCACACCGACGGATCGCATAAGCACCCGGAAGGGCGCGATGTCCTGAACACTTGGATGGGCGACTCGGTGGGCCACTGGGAAGGCGACACGCTGGTGATCGACACNNGACATGGCCGCCAATTTCCATAGCGACCAGCTGCACGTCGTCGAGCGCTATACCCTGATCAATCCCAAGACCATCGAGTACGAAGCCACTCTCGACGACCCTAAGGTTTACACCAGGCCTTGGACCATGAAATTCTCAATTCGCGCGCAAAAAGCGGGAAGCGACATCATGGAGTTTGAGTGCAATGAAGGCGAACGCGATCTTCAGCACTACGTGAAGTAGCCCTCTCCGCAGGCCGGCGCTGGATTGTTTCCATGCTATTCGCGCTGGCCGTAATCACGCTGTAAGTGCGCGGCGCGGGCCGGAAAATCAGCGGCGAGTGAAGCATGATCCGCCACAAATTCGGCTTCTGCACTCCCATCGAGGCGCACAAGCTTTGCAGGCGTCGGACCGGCAGCTGATTGCCATTCCGCCGGAGCATCCCACAAACAATGTTTTCCGCATCGCTGATTAACTTGCCTGCGGACAGCGGCCCGACGCGTTCCACAGAGCCGTTGACCACGCGACAAAAGGGTACCTGCTCGCAAAACTTAGTCAAGAGCCCGCGACTGAGGGTCCCTCTCTGCTTCGCTGGCAGCCGCCCGATCGCCCGGTGGATATCCGAAAGATCCACCGGACTGGCGTAGCACATCACCTTCTTCAAGCACCGGACCACTGGATTCCGCGGCACCGACGCCAGCCAAAATGTTGTTTCGCTGTCGTCTAACCAGCGGATATCGCGGCGTGTGTTCAATACTTGCCTGATAAAGGCACAGCCGCTGCGACGCCGGTGAATGGGGGGGAGACTGGAGCGGAGCGCCGAGACACTTTGGATGCCGCGGCATGCACTGGATCGCAATGCGGCTTTGATAATCGACTGCACCGCACCTGCGCGAGCGACGACAAACATTTTGCCGCCGGCTTGCTCCACAGTAAATTCCGGGACGCGCCCAAATATTTGAGCCGTCTTCAGCAGCGATCGTATCGGGAACCGGTATCTCGTTAAACCTCGCTGCTGCAGTTCTGCCTCAACGTCTTCGTCTTCTCGATTGCACGTGCGATTCACCAGAGAGAGCGCCGCATCGAGCGCTGGGCTCGGATTGGAATCTCGAATCCGTTCGACCGCCCGGTCATAAACTTGTCTGGCGCGCTCGCGTGTGATTCCAAGCTCGTCTCCCGCATCTTTTAGACCGCATCCTCGCTGGCCATCCCAGCCCAGAACACGCCGCACCAATTGGCAATCCCGCGCGCTAGGAACGTGAGACTCCAACAGGCGCGTGAGATCATCCTCCAAAGGCGTTCGCGGCGAGGCAGCGCTCCTGAGCACGCCTCATGTTAGGGGGGCCTTCTAACAGCGTCAATGGCCTTGAACGGATATTGGCTTTCATGCCTCTTGATACCATCCAGGCTTGGTGAATTGGCCACATTCGCAACTTATAGTTTTATAACCTCAGTTGCTCCATCACCAAACGTGATAGGGACGATCCGGAGTTCGCTATCGACCGCCCTCGACCATGGACGGTATTCTTTAGGTGGACCCATTTCGATCGATCCCTCTCAACATTCATGAAGCGCAGCGAACATCGGACACTCACCACGCACGTAGGAAGCCTCGTGCGTCCCAAAGAACTACGCGATCTGGCTCCCTCTGGGCAAGAGCCAACCGACTTGGAACAGTACAACGCCGTGCTGTGCCAGCAGACGTTGGAAGTGGTCCGCAAGCAGGCGGAAGTCGGAATCGACATCGTTAGCGATGGCGAATATGGGAAGCAAAGCTGGTCGAATTACATTCTAAAGCGGATCAGTGGCTTTGAAATTCGCCCCAACCAATTGCGTCCGGTAATCTGGCTCGGCCGCGACCGCGAGCGGTTTGCAGAAGCCATTTTTCAGGAGTTCCCCCGGCTTGCAGCGGGGACGATCACCGAGGCGTGCGTGGGGCCGATCCGCTATTTGGATCATGCCCCGGTCGATCGCGCGCTGACGAACTTCAAAGCGGCGCTAAAGCAAGTCAAGGTGGAAGAAGCCTTCTTCACCGCCGTAGCGCCGGCCAGCACCGCGTACGACGGAGTCAACGAGTATTATCCCAACGAGCACGACTACGTTTACGCGATCGCCGAGGCTCTCCGCGAAGAGTATCGCGCCATTTACGATGCCGGGCTGCTGCTCCAGGTGGATGATGCAGTGCTGGCCAACATGTACGATCATCTGGTTCAGCAGAGTCCCGAGAAATATCGCGAGTGGGCCAATCTTCGGGTTGAAGCGCTGAACCATGCGCTCACCGGTATCCCGGAGGATCGCATTCGATATCACGTCTGCTTTGGCAGCTGGCATGTGCCGCACGTCGCCGATGCGCCGCTGGAAGATATCGTCGATTTGATTCTCAAGGTGCGAGCGGGCGCTTATTCCATCGAAGCGGCGAATGTCAGGCACGAGCATGAGTGGCGCATCTGGGAAAACAAGAAGCTGCCGGCGGGCAAGATTCTAATTCCCGGGGTGATCACGCACCACACGGTCACCGTGGAACATCCCCAATTGGTGGCGGATCGGATTGTCCGCTACGCGGGCTTGGTGGGACGCGAAAACGTGATCGCAGGCAGCGACTGCGGATTTGCCCAGTCTGATGCCATTCAGCGCGTGCACCCCACGGTAATGTGGGCGAAATTCGAGAGCTTGGTGGAAGGCGCGCGGCTGGCCAGTAAGAAGTTGTGGTGATTGCTGATTATGATGCGTTGTACCCTCTGCGGCCTTGCCATGATCCTGTGGGCAGGCTTTTACCAGCTTGCATTCTCAATGGACAGTGCCGTCGCCGACGCTGCGATGAATGGAGATCGCGCAACGGTGGAACTCTTGTTGCAGAAGAAGGCCGACGTCAATGCCGCGCAGACCGACGGCGCAACAGCTCTTGAATGGGCGGCTTATCGCGACGATCTGAAAATTGCCGGCCTGTTGATTGCATCCGGCGCGAACCCGAGAATTCCAAATCGTGAGGGCGCCACTGCCCTGCAGCTAGCCTCATTGCATGGGAGCGCTGCAATGATTGAAAAACTGCTGAACGCAGACGCGCTGGTGAACGAGCGCGGAGTAAATGGTGAGACGCCGCTCATGTTCGCAGCCCGGAACGGCAATCTTGACGCACTCCTTCTCCTGCTCAAACGCGGCGCCGACGTCAATGCAAAGGAAGCGCTGCGCGGCACCACAGCTCTGATGTGGGCCGTGGAACAGAAACATACCGACGCGGTAAAACTGCTGATCGAGCATGGCGCTGCTGTTAACGTTGCATCAAGCCCGGATTCCAAGGGCGGCACGGCCTACCTCGCACCTACGATCGAGCAGCGAGAGCAGCAAGAGCAGTTCATCCGTCAGCGGAGGACGCTTGCGGCTAAAGAAGCAGCTAAGGATCCGGCCAAGGACCTTGCCGCTTCGGATGCAGCCGCGGCCGCCGCAGCGTTCGGCGTCGCAGCGAATACCAAGGGCGGCGGATTGACCCCGCTCACACTGGCGGCGCGTGAAGATTGCATCGAATGTGCGCGGATTTTGGTAGCGGCTCACGCCGCCGTGAACCAAACCACTCGATACGGGTGGACGCCGTTGTTGACCGCCGTTCAAAACCGGCACTATCGACTGGCCGCTTGGCTGTTGGACCGGGGAGCCGATCCGAACATTGCGAACAATGGTGGTTGGACGCCGCTGTACATCGCCATCGACAATCGCAATATTGAGGGAGGCGATTATCCGGTACGTGAGCCCGACATGGACCACCTGGACTTTATTAAGCTGCTGCTCAACCACGGCGCCAACGTCAACGCTCGAATCTGCGGCGTGGAGTCCAAACCCAAACGATGCAAAGGCGACAGCACCGAAACACGAACCATTTTCACCATGCAGTGGCTCTATGAAGATGGCGCAACGCCGTTTCTGCGGGCTGCCCAGTCCGGCGACGTGACAGTAATGAAGCTGCTTCTGGCGCACGGAGCGGATCCTAAGTTGGCTACCGTGAATGGCGACACGGCGCTCATGGTTGCAGCCGGCATTGGCTGGGTGGACGGTGTGACGTTCGAATGGTCGGAAGCCGAGAATCTGGAGGCGGTGAAGATGTGCCTGGATCTCGGAGTCGATCCAAACATCGCCGATGGCGATGGGCGAACGGCCCTGCATGGCGCGGCCCACAAGGGTCGGAACGACGTGATTCGTTTGCTCGTCGATCATGGTGCAAAATTGGACGCCCGCGATAAAGGCAGCCGCGATACCTTCACTGGCGCGATGGAAGGACACACCTGGATGCCGGTGGATTACGCGCGCGGCTTAGTTCGGGTGGGCGTACAGTCCGCGATCTCTCATCCAGAAGCCGAAGCGCTTTTGAAGAAGCTGATGGAGGAACGCGGCATTCCAGTTCCTCCGCCCACCGGCACATCGATCTGCATCACCGACGTATGTAAGGGCGTAAGCCAGCCGTAACCCCGCCATTTGATTAAAACCTGAACCGTCAGACTAGCCAGCGGTGTGCGAATCGCCCGCAATGCATGCACTCCGGTACTATCTCCACTACCCGCCGTCAGCCGTATTTCATGAAATGTCCGCCACGCTTTGCCACAAAGCGGAACACCAGACGCCATTTGACAGTGCTGGCTCTCAAGAGATAGACTGTTCGCGTGCATGCAATCAAGTTGTAAAATGCATGCACTGTGACAGGCTCGATGAAGCGGCGGACCATGACGAATATCGATCTTAGACTCCTCACGATCGTGAACGAACTAAACAAGACCCGCAGCGTCTCTCAAGCGGCCGAAAATCTGGAGCTAAGCCAGTCAGCAGTCAGCATGAGTCTTGCCAGGCTGCGGAAGCATTTTAAAGATCCGCTCTTCGTTCGAACCCCCGACGGCATGGAACCGACGCCACAGATGAGTGAGCTGATCGAGCTGCTAGAGAAGGCGGAAGGCTTGCTNNTTGCTTGAGACGGCGCTGGTACATCGCGTCGCGTTTAACCCCGCCACATCGGAGAGATTGTTCCGCCTCGGGGCTACCGATATCACGCGGGTTACCATACTGCCGGCGCTCATGAAACGCTTGCAGGCGACAGCCCGAAGCGTCGGCATTGAACTTCAGGATATATCCGACGGGACTCCTCGACTTCTGCATGGCGGACGCTTGGACTTAGCTGTAGGATTCCTGCCGTCGGCCGGCTCGGGCTTCTGTCAGCAGAGGCTGGTAAAAGACCGGTTCGTTTGCGCCGTGCGGGCGAATCACTCGCGCATCAGCGATACCCTCAGTTTGGAGCAATTCGAGAGCGAGCCTCACGTGGTGCTCACTATGCCCGGCAGCGGTATCGAAGTGGTCGAGAAGGCGCTGGAGACGAATCGCATCTCCCGCAAAGTGCGTTTGCGCCTTCCGGGATGCTTCGGAATTTCCAGTATGATCACCGGCGCCGATTGCCTGGCCGTCGTTCCAGAACAACTGGGACGGCTGATCGCCAGCGCCGGGCGCATCAAGCTTCTGCCGCTTCCATTCGCCCTCCCGCCCTACTATGTGATGCAACATTGGCACGAGCGCTATACACACGATCCGGCCAGCAAGTGGCTTCGCGCCGTGATTGCAGACCTGTTCCGCGAGAAGGGCCTCTCTTCAGGCGATACCGACCCGGGCATAGCAGCTGCGAGCAACGGGCAAAATCATTAGGATTGATATGGTGGGTCAACCGGACATTATCGACTTAAACCGCGCTACGGGGTATTCTTGCAGGGATGTGTTGCGCATCCCCCTATTCCGTTGAGCTACTTCCCGGACGTCTATCATGAATCAATCCTCAATCATGAATCAATCCTCGGCTATTGCAACTTTAACTGGAGAAATTAGAGTGGGTAACGAATCTTTGCAGCACCTCCTGCAGGCCGCGGGGAACGCGGCGGATATGCTCCGAAATTCAAAAATCGGAGCCTACATATATCCGGTGGTGCCCCCAGAGTTCACGAACTGGCGCGATGAGCAACGAGCCTGGCGGGAGACCTGCGTTCTTTTCGATCAGTCTCACCATATGGTGGAGCAATATGTGGAGGGGCCTGATGCGTTCAAGCTGCTCTCGCATCTGGCGTTCAACAGTTTTGTCAACTTCCCCACCAGCAGAGCCAAGCAATTCGTTCCCTGCAGCTACTACGGCTACGTGATCGGCGACGGCATTCTGTTTCGCCTCGAGGAGAATAAGTTCACTTTTGTCGGACGCGCTCCAACCGCGAATTGGATTCAATTTCACGCCGAAACCGGCGGGTACAATGTCACGACATCCAAAGACGATCGATCGCCCTCGCGTCCCAGCGGAAAACCGGTGATCCGGAAACACTACCGCTATCAGATTCAAGGGCCGAACGCGCAGCAGGTGATCGACAAATTAAACGGCGGACCGGCCCCGGAGATCAAGTTCTTCAACGTGGGAGTCATCAACATCGCGGGACGCAAGGTGGCCGCGTTGCGACACGGCATGGCGGGCGCACCCGGATTGGAAGTCTGGGGACCGTACGAGGAAGGCGACGAGATTCGAGCCGCGATTCTCGAGGCCGGCAAGGACTTTGGCCTCGCGCAGGTTGGAGCCAGAGCGTACTCAACCAATGCGCTCGAATCCGGATGGATTCCGTCTCCTCTTCCGGCCGTGTACACCGGCGACAAGATGAAGGCGTACCGGGAATGGCTGCCGGCCACGAGCTATGAAGGCAAGGGCGGGTCCCTGGGAGGAAGCTTCTACTCGAACAATATTGAAGACTACTACGTAACTCCGTACGAGTTGGGTTACGGGTCATTCGTAAAATTCGATCACGACTTCATCGGGAGCGACGCTCTGAAGAAGATCGCCGGCCAACCGCACCGCAGGAAGGTAACGTACGCCTGGAATGAGGCCGATTTCGGCCAGGCGTTAGCTTCCGGACTGAGCCGCGACAACTCCAAATATATCGATTTACCGAACCCGAACTATACATCGGCGACCTATGACAAGGTGATGCACGGCGGAAAAATGGTGGGCCTGTCGATGTTCAGCGGTTACAGTTTCAATGAGCGGACCATGTTGTCGCTTGGAATTGCCGACCCCGATATCGAGATCGGTCACGAGGTCACGCTGGTCTGGGGCGAAGAGGGCGGCGGGTCCGGCAAGACGACCGTGGAACGCCACAAGCAAACAAAAATCCGGGCGGTGGTAAGTCCCGCTCCTTACTCAGAGGTGGTTCGTACCACCTACGCCGAGGGTTGGCGAACCGCTCAAAAAGTATAGTCGAAATCTCCAAAGAGCTTGGGGCTGACTCCACTGACAGGCTCGAATCAACCATGGCGCAAGACCGAAACTCGCAGCCGGTAACCGCGGCAAGCCCGAGCAAACCGCCGACCAGGATGTCTAGTATCTCCGAGCAACGTTGGAACCGGCTGCTTCGTGAATTCCGTCGAGCGGTCTGCGCCGAGTACCCCAATCCAGGACGAAAAGATTGCCCCGGCAGGGAGGCTTTGCGAGACCTGGCTGAGCGCATTGTACTGCGCCGAGACCTGCAAACAGATCCTCGCTGGAAGCATGCCCTGCAGTGTGGGCCTTGCTACGAGGAGTATATCGCTCTGAAAGACATGCGCACGTCAGTTCCTCAGACCGGTTCGCGCCAGCACTGGGGATGAGTCTGGATCCCCAATCCTGGCGCGTTCCCTGACAATCTTGAAAATCAACTTCTTAGAACAACAGCTTCAGGGCAAACTGGATCTGCCGCGAAGAAGTTGTGGTGTAGGTGATCTGCCCGAACGTCGAGTTGGGGATGCCGGTACCGCCCGGACCCTGTGAGAAGGCAGTGGGGTTAGGCAACCCGAAACTTGGATGGTTGGCAATGTTGAAGAACTCGGCGCGGAACTGAAGGCGGACCTGTTCGTGAATCCGAGTGTCCTTCAGCAACGCCATGTCCAGATCTACCAGACCGGGGCCCGACAGATAGTCTCTCTGAAGATTGCCGAGCGTACCAACCGCTGGCACCGTGAAGGCATTCACGTTGGCGTAACCGTTGACGCTGCCGATAATGGGGTTGACGCCCGATACGATGTTGGGCCGCTCTTCGCCGCTATTTCCGTTTCCGGCTTGATCAAACCCAAGCAGTACGTTCCACGGCGCACCGCTCGAGTACGTAAAGTTGCCGCTCAGTTGCCACCCGCTTACCAGCGCGTTGCCTTTAAAGGGAAATGAGTAGACGCTGCTGTACTTCACAAATTGCGACCGGTCAAACTGGCAGCGGCCTTCGTCGTAGGAGCCGCTCAGCGCATCAGTAAAGGGGGCACCGCCCTCGAGGCCGGAGGTGCCGGAGGTGTTGTCTATGCATTTGGACCAGGTGTAGGAAAGCTGGCCTTGTATGTTGTGCGAGAAGCGCCGGTTCAGGCCCACCTGCAGAGAGTTATAATGCGAGTCTCCCACTGGCGCCTCGCTGCTGAGAGCGCCCAGAGCGGGATTCTCACGCGGGTTACTAACGATCGCACCAGATGGCGACAAAGAGCCAAAATATGGGACGCCGTTCACGTAGTTAGGCTCCACGGGATTGATGTCGCGGCCTTCATACAAGTGCAGGCCTCGCGAGCCAACGTAGCCCACCGTCAAAGTAGTGTTTTCAAACAATTCGCGCTGGATGTTGATATTCCACTGGTACATATGCGGCGTATCGTGGACGTTGTAATCCATACCAACGATCTCGGATGGAATCGAGTAGCCCTTCGAGAACGCGTTCGGGAACGGGGGAAATATCTCGAAGGCCAGCTCGTAGGGCTTGTTGAAGTAATAACCGGAAGCGTAGGTGCGGGCGCGAATGGGATCGTAGAAAATTCCGGCGCCTACGCGAATCGAGGTCTTGTGATCTTTAAATGGGTCAAACGCCAAGCCGATTCGCGGGTCCCAGTTCCTGGTAGAGGGGTTTGACGCGAAAACGTGCGTGACAGGAACGAAGGTTCCAAACGGAGGATTGATTATGTTATTCAGTGGTTGCAAGTTCGTAACGGGATTGGTGACGAACTCATACCGGACACCGAAGTTGACCGTCAACCTGGAAGTCGCCTTCCACTCATCCTGAGCGTATCCGTCGACCTCAATTTCGCGGAAGTCGCGAGTGGAGTCCGTATAGGGGGGGATGGGTCCAATAAAGAGGAACGGGTTCCCTTCGAGAAAATTAGGGATGCTGGTAAACGTGTAGGAGCCGCCCCACCATCCGTCTTGCGTGAAGTTGCTCTGCACCCGGCTGAATAATCCGCCAAACTTGAAGCTGTGAGACCCCTTGTTCCAGATCACGTCGTCGGCCACGGGGAATTTGTTTTGCACTTGGCTCAGCGGAGCGAAGATGCTGGTGCCGATCGCGGTAAGGCCCGTGATGGCGACTCCGCCGTTTTGGTGGTCGCTGTAGAAATTGAGCGCGGGCGTTGGATTTAGATTAACTTGATTGTCGGCCTCTTTGGTTCGCGTGAAGCTGAAGCGCGCCAGGTTCACCAAGTTCGAGGAAATCAACCGCCGCCACTCCACTGTTGCGAAGTGGTTGGCCGTTATGCCCTGTTCCGGCCAGGTGGGCGGTAGCGGCGAACCAAGGAACGGCAAAACGGTGCTGGCGCCGTCGTGGACGTAGCGCACAAAGAACGAATTCTTGTCGTCCATCGTGTAATCGATACGCGTCAAAAGGTAATTTTCGTCGCCGGTCTGGCTGGCAACCTCCGGCACCTCCAGAATGCCATTCGGTGATACTGCCGTTGTCTGGGGATAAAGAGCTAACACGGGCGCCGCCGCTGCGCTCACTCCGACGTTTGCCAATCCGCCCGCGCATGCAAGATTTGGAGCCAGGGCGCACGGCACCAGCCCCTTAAGCATATTGGCGTCGGGGATAAACGCGGGCATGGTTGAGCCCTGTGACTTCCTCAACTCCTCGTCGTTGAAAAAGAAAAACAACTTGTCCTTCTTGATGGGCCCGCCAATGCTGCCGCCAAACTGATTTTGGTTAAAAGCAGGTACGGACGAACCGTCAAAGAAGTTGCGCGCGTCCAAGTCGCTGTTGCGAAAGAATTCGTACGCGGAGCCGTGAAAACTGTTGGTGCCGGATTTGCTGGCCGTATTCACCACCGCGCCATTGCCGCCGAATTGAGCGCTGTACGTGTTGGTGAGTACCGAGAATTCGGCGATGGCCTCAATGCCGAGCGTAGTGCCCAACACGCCCGAACCCGACCCGTGGGCCCAGAAGCCTTGAATGTCGACGTCGTCCAGAAGATACGCCTGGCCTTCCGACCTTGCGCCAGAAACGCTGAAGTTAGCCTCTAGCCCGTACAGCAAGTTCGCGCCCCCGGCTGGGGCTCCGACTCCGTTTCCCGTTGTGATTCCTGGCGCCAGCGCGATGAGGTCGGTAAAATTGCGGCCGTTCAACGGCAGGTCCGCAATTTGTTTCTGTTCCACTACCGAGGAAAGAGTAGACGAAACAACGTCCACCTGAGAAGCCTGTCCTTCGACGGTTACCGTTTGCTGCTGCTGGCCGGGCGAAAGCGCAACGTCCACGACCAACTGGCTGCCGACAGTGGGCGTTATGCCCTTGCGGACTACGGTCTGAAATCCCATGGCCGATGCCTGCACTTCATAGTTGCCCACGATCAAATCCACCACCGTGTAGCGGCCCTGCGAATCGGTTTTCACCGTCTGCCTGACGCCTGTCTCCACATTTGTAACTTGCACCGACGCGCCGGGCACAACCGCCCCCGATACATCCGTGACGGTGCCTAACAGCGTCGCGTTTGCTCCCTGTCCGTTCACCAGGTTCGGCAGCGCGAGCAATGCAAGCAGCAGGCCGAAAACCATTGCAGTGAAAACGCACTTGTTACGACGTGGTTTTAGATGTGCCATTTTCCTAATCTCCCCTTTTTTTACGCGACCCCAAAAAACAGCACGCACCGCGACCCCTATCGCGCGGCGTTTGCATGCATACCGGGCGAGTATATATGTGGTGACTGCGTTAGTCGAGAGGCTAAGGCTGATAGTGCGAATCACTGTTCCTGATAAGCACTACGTTTGCGGCAGTTTACAGCTGTATCAACTTGGCGCCAGGCAAGTCGGCTGGGACCTCCGAGTTCCTCAGAGCGTCTTCGAGATTGCGCCGCGCAACGCGTGCGTGTTCGCGCGTGAGGATTTCCGCACGCATACCTTCGCGATTCAGGATGGCGTCCACGATGCCGCAATGCTGATCCGCTGAAATCAAGAAAAGCTCGCGCAGATCGCTTGAAATGTACTGTCGCTTCAAGAACGCGCTGGGAGAGGCAAACGGCAGTGAACAGGCCTGCTGGATGGCGCGGCGCAACATCCGGCTGCGCGATAAATCGAGCAAACCGGCATGAAAACGCGCATTCAGATCGATATATAGGTTGAACGTCTCCATCGACAGTTTCTTGGTGCGCCGCACCAAACTGAGGATTTCGTAGCTGGTGGACTGCAGGGGAGCAAGCTCGCTGGGCTGTTTGAATCTCTCGGCCACAAGTCTGGCTGCTGCGCCTTCCAGCAAACCACGGAGTTCAATGGCATCGTAGATGTCCTCCGTCGAAAATCGTTGAACTACGAATCCACGGGTGGGGCGGACCTCAAGAAAGCCTTCATGCGCCAAACGCTCGAGAGCGAGATGCAACGGAATACGGGAGACCTTGAGCTCCGCGGCCAATGGCACTTCCCGAATGCGCTCGCCCGGCCGGAAGCGGCCCTGTAATAACATCTCGCGCAGCGAGAGGACTGCGCGCGCCGTTTGAGACGAAGCTTTCGCTTCAATTCCGGGCGTTTTTGCAGCCGGCTTCATTTTTTCCATTGCCTGCACCTTCCCATGAGTATATTCGTACTATTTGATGCATGCATTCAATCGACTATCTGCATGCAAGCCGACCGCGTCGAGCCATTGCATCTAAAGCGGCTCTGCGTTGACAAGCGATCACACAAGAATATATACTAAAACCGCTTTTGGGAAATGCATGCATTATATCATCTGTAAGACTGTCGTCCCAATCACCTGCCTGCTCGGGCTCGCGCTGTGTCTGCCGATTAACGCGCAAACACCGAACGCGAACACCCTAACGGCTCCCGCAGGCTCACAAGCTTATCCTTCCGGGTCAGAATCGAAAACGGGAGCGGCGAAGGCCGCTTGGCCGCCTTCCGGCCCGACGCCCCGCACCGCGGATGGCAAACCAGATCTTTCCGGCGCTTGGGCACCGAACGCGATTCGTCAAAACGTGGACTTGGTAGGCACCGGAGTCCAGGTTCCTTTCCAGCCCTGGGCCGAGAAAGTGTACCAGCAACATAAAGACAACATCTCGAGGGACGATCCCGAAGCGCGCTGTCTTCCTCCTGGCGTGCCACGCATGACCACCACGCCCTATCCGTTTCGTATTGTCCAGACACCGGGCTTGACGATGATCGTGTATGAAGGCGGAGCGCATGTGTGGCGTCAGATCTTCACCGATGGGCGTCCGCATTCTGAAGATCCGAATCCCTCCTGGCTCGGTGAATCGATCGGCCATTGGGAAGGCGATACTTTTGTAATCGACACGATTGGGTTTAACGGCAAGGCTTGGCTTGATGAGGCGGGCTTGCCCACCACGGAATCTTTGCACGTCATTGAGCGCTTCCGCCGTCCCGATCTCGGGCATCTGGAAGTTGAAAACACCGTCGACGATCCTAAGGCGTACACCAAGCCGTGGTCATTCACCACTCATCCGATTATGCTGAAAGGCGAACTGATGGAATATATCTGTCAGGAAAACAATCGGGATGTGGAGCACTTAGTCGGCAAGTAGCCGCTTCGTGATTTATTGGCCGTCCTGCAGTCGCCGGAGCAGGGCCACGGTGCTGTCATGGGGCACCGGCAGACTGAAGCTATCCTTGCCCATGGCGATATCCAAGGGCGTGAATCCTTGCTTGGATTTCACGTCCAGCTTCGCGCCGTGCGCCACCAAGAACTGCACTAGAAGATCGGACCCTCGATTGGCCGCGCCGTGCAGAGCGGTTTCACCCTTAGCGTTCGCCTGACTGAGGTCCAGCCCCTGATCGATGCACAACTGGAGCGCCTGCAGGGCTTCAGCTTCCGTGCCTTGCGTTTGTTTGTCGCGATAACCGACGCCGGCGGCGAAGAGCAGCGCGTTGTTGCCATCCTTGGTGACCAACTTAGGATCGGCTCCGGCTTCCAGTAACACTCGCATGGTGGCGGTGTCGCCGGAGCGAGCGGCGCGCATGAACGGCGTCGTACCTTCGTCCAGCGCCACATCACCGTAGTCCATTCCACTCCGGCCGGGGAGATTGTGGGTCAGCTTCGCGTTCACATTCGCGTGGCGCGCAAGAATCGCTTGAATCAGCTCGGAACTCGGCAGCGGGTCCATTTCCTTGCGCATGGGCAGAGCCGACCAGTCTTCATTGCGCATATCGACGGCTGCATAGAGCGCGCCGCGTCCCTTGACATCCATTACGTTCGGATCTGCCCCGCGATCCAGCAGGAACTTGGCGAATGTGTACTGCTTGTTCATGATCGAGACCACCAGCCCGCTGGTGCCGTCAACGTCGGTTTGATTGATATCCACTCCCTGATCGAGCATCGCCTTTGCGGTTGCGATATCGCCTTCGCGCGCCGCAAACAGAAAGGCCGTCAAACCGCCACGGGAGATGGGAGAGATGGAGGAGGCGGTGCTCAGTTTGGGAATCTTCGTTTCGCGGAACGACGATTGAACCTTCCAGTCGGCGCCGTGCTGCAACAGTAGCTTCACAACGTCGGCATGGCGTTCGGCGGCGGCCCACATTAAAGCGGTTTGACCGCGATACGCCTCCTTAGCGTTCACGTCCGCACCGTGTTCGAGCAGAACTTTTACGGCGTCCTGGTTCCCGGCGCGCGCCGACGTCATCAGAACAGTTTCGCCGTCCGCGGTGGTGCGCGTGTTCGGGTCGGCGCCGGCTTTCAACAATTGTTCGATGATGGCAGCGTTGCCCAGCGACGCGGCTTCGGAAAGCGGCGTTGCCCCATAGTGGTTGACCGCCTTAGCATCCGCGCCCGCCTGGAGCAGCAAGCCCACGGTGGCGGAATCGTTCCAGTGCGCCGCCCAATGCAGAGCCGATGTTCCGTCGGGCTGCGCGGCATTGACGGAGGCGTGCTGTTTCAGCAGCGCCTGCAGAGCGGACGCATCTCGGTTCTGTACCGCGTCGGCCACCGGGCTGCTCGCGGCGAACGCCGCCAAACCCGACAACAACAGAATGCAAAGTGTCTTCATCGTCCGTCTTCTCATTTACAATTCTCCGACCATCACAACCCTCCGATTACAGCTCGGTCAACATTCCGGTGCTGTCTCCCACGTGATCCTGTGGCACACCGGCTTTATCCAAAATCGTCAGAAGCAGATTCGCCATCGGGGTGCCGTCGGGATACTTCAAATGACGGCCGCCCTTCATTTTTCCGGCAGCTCCGCCGGCCACAAACACGGGCAGCGGCGCGTGATTATGAACGTTGCTGTTGCTCATACCGCTGCCATAAAGGATCAGCGAATGATCCAGCAGGTTACCGTCGCCATCCGGTGTCGCCTTCAATTTGCCCAAGAAGTACGCCATCAAGCTGACGTGATAGGTGTTGATCTTGGTCAGATTCTCCAGGCGCTCGGGATTGTTTTGATGGTGCGAAGCTGGGTGAAAACCCTCCGAAATTCCGAGCATCGGGAACGTGCGATAGCTCACCTCGCGGGCCATCATGAAGGTGGAGACGCGGGTGATGTTGGCCTGATAAGCCAGGGTCATCAGGTCGAACATCAGCTTGGAATGTTCCTGATGATCGTCGGGAATTCCAGTGGGCGAGGTAGGCACCGCAAGCGTGGAGTTGGCGTTTTGTTTTTCAGCCAGTTGAATGCGCCGCTCGATCTCGCGAACGGTATCCAGGTATTCAGCGACGCGATTGCGATCCGAGGGTCCGAGATTGCCTTCCAGATGGCGAACCTGCCCCATCACGGCGTCCAGAATGCTGCGCTGTTCATCAATCCGCTGCAGGCGTTCTCCGGCGTTAGCGCCGTCGCCGAACAGGCGGGTAAAGACCACTCGCGGATTGATCTCCATCGGCAGCGGCGTGGTAGGAGTGCGCCAGGAAATCGTGTTCATATACGCGCAACTAAAGCCGACGTCGCAAGAACCAACCAGTCCGCTGAAATCTTCGGTGGCCAATTCAAGCGAAGGCAGCGGCGTTTGTTGTCCGATTTTCTGCGCTGCGATTTGATCGATAGTCACGCCCGCCTGAATATCCGCGCCATCGGTGCGCTTGGGATGAACGCCGTTCAAAAAGACCGCGGGGGATCGTGTATGATCGCCGCCATTGTCTCCCGGGCCGCCAGGCGCCGCCATCTTATGCGCGAGATTTGTCACCACGACGATCTGGTTCTTGAACGGCTCGACCGGTGTGAGCGTCCGCGACAGCTGGAGGTCCGTACCCTCCCCCGCCGGAGTCCAATTGGCCATCACGGCGCCGTGCGGAATGAAGCACAGTCCCAACCGGATTTCAGGATTGGCTGCGGTCTTCGCCAGCGGCGTCTGCGCCGGCACCATGGAATCCAGCAGCGGAAGAGACAGCGCCGTACCCAATCCCCGCAAGACGGTTCTGCGCGACATGTGCTTCTTGGTGATGAACTTCATGCTGAAGTCTCCTTATCGGGAACTGTCTGGCGGCGAGTTGGCCGTCTTGATTTTCATTTCAAAGGGAACACTCTCAACCACGCCCAATACCAAAGACGAAAATCGAAGGTCGTGTGCGCTCGCATCGTGTACGATCTTTCGAACGGCGGGCATATCGTAATACTGAAGACCTCGGCCCAGAGCGTATGTCACAAGCTTTTCGGTCATCACGCCCACAAACACATCTTGATGGCTAGCCAGCATTTGGCGCAGCGCCACAGGCCCGTCTACTTTCACTCCGTTGTAGAGCGTGCCGGAGGGATCGATTGGCGAACCGTCGTCCTTAGTGCGCCACTGTCCGACGGCGTCGAAGTTTTCGAGGGCGAATCCGATCGGATCCATCACCTTATGACAGCCCGCGCAAACCGGATCGGCGCGGTGCTGTTCCATTCGTTCGCGTAGCGACAGCGGCTTTCCGTCTCCGTTTTCTTTGAGCGCCGGAACATTGGGCGGTGGGGGAGTGGGCGGAATCCCAAGCAGGTTCGTCAGGATCCACTTCCCACGCTGTACCGGCGACGTGCGATTGGGGTACGACGTCACGGTCAGAATACTTCCCTGCCCCAGCAAACCGCGTCGATCGTCCGATGTCAGCGTCACGCGACGGAACTGGCTTCCGTAAATATTCGGGATGCCGTAATGGCGCGCCAACCGCTCGTTTACGAAGGTGTAATCCGCATTCAAAAGATCCATCACACTGCGGTCTTCGCGCACGATGCTCTGGAAGAAGAGCTTGGTTTCTTCCCGCATGGCCTGGCGCAGATTGTCGTCGTAATCGGGGAAGATCTGTGGATCGGGCGACGAGTTCTTGAGATTTCGCAGGAACAGCCATTGCTCGGCGAAGTTGTCCACCAACGCGTCGGCGCGGCCGTCGGCCNNACAGGAAAAACGACAGGCGCGAGGCGAGGGCGATATCGCCGAGCTGATAGGGCGCATCCGCGGCAACCCCGCTGGGATCCGGCTCGAAACGGAACAGGAACTCAGGGCTCGCCAAGATGAACTGGAGCGCCGATTCGATTCCAGCGTCGAAACTGCCGTTGCCATTGCGCCGCCGCTGATAAAAACTCAGGGGCGTTTCCAGATCCGCATCCTGGATGGGCCGTCGATATCCCTGGCGAAGCAGAGCCGTGATGATTTTGCGCGCGCACGGCAGCTCTTCCTTCTGGCTCTGGGGAGTGCAGACGAATATCTTTGCGCGTGACGGCGTCTGGCCGGAACCCGTCGGATTGAGGGGTCCCTCTACCGTGAGCCGATCGACCGAAGGATCGCCCATGATGTCCAATCCGTCGACCGTCGTTCGGAGAAATGGCTTAATCAAATCGTCTTTCTCGGCGTGGCTTCTCAGAACGGTGGAGGCGCTGACGACATGCGGGCCGGCCTTCAGTGGAAGGCGAACCGTGAGCTGCTTGTCGAGCTCGGCGCCGAATGTGCCTGGATTGGCTGTCATCCTAAGAAATTCGTCGTGGCCGCCCGCGGTTACCAACCGCACCTGGTTTCCATCCACGCTGATCTCGATCTGGTGCTGATCTTCCATACCGCGCATCAGATCGAAAGTATTGCGCCACAGGCGGAGCTTGATCACGTATTCGGCGTCCAGCGGAAAGTAGTGGTGCACGAGAATGCCGCCACGGGTTCCGAGCGGTAACCCTTCGATGTGCTGGTCTTGGGAAAGATCGGGACGAACGCGATAGGTGGCCGTCTCCGCCGCGATGTTCATGTTGCCGACGGCCTGGCGGCTGATGTTCCAGGACGCAGAAAGGTAGCGCTCCATCAGCGAGGGCGACATCCGAAGAACGTCGGCGATATTGTCGAAACCGCTGCTTTCATCGTCCGGCGGCAGCAGCGCGCCGGCATCGACGTCCAGCGCCAACAAATCATGGATGGCATTCGCATATTCGGCACGATTCAGCCGATGCATGGCCGCGCGTCCCGGATTGGGTTTCGCCGCTGCAGCCCGATCGACGGCATTCTCGAGAATACCGGCTAAGTCACTGATGGACGACGCATCTGGACGAGCCGCGCCCATGGGAGGCATTGCGCCCGCGCGGAGCTTGCGAATCACCTTTTCCCAGGTCTCGGCCTCAGCAGGAACGTTCGCGAGATTCGCGTCCTGCAAAGAGAGTCCGCCGGTTCGCAGCTTCGCGTTATGACAGCTGACGCAGTATTTATTCAGCAGCGCTGCCGGGGCGGTGGGAGGATTCGGCTGGGCGAAAGCGCTAGACGGCGTATAAGCTACAATTGCGGCATATAACAGCAGGTAGCCAATTCGGAATCGCAAACGCTGGCCCTCTTCCCTAAATCACTTTAATTGTATCTGTTCGCTTGCATGCAAGTCGATAGGCGATCTTGATGTCGCATATCATTCCAACTGATCATTGCACCCTGGGCAACTGATCATTGCACCCTTGCGGTAAAATGAGCCGAATCATGAGAACCAAGTTGTACTCAGCCGCGTTTACGATTTCCGTTGTAGTTAACGGCAGTCTTTTCGCCGCATCCCCCGCCGTCTCCAAGGGCCGGACCTTCGATGGCCATCCCGATCTCAGCGGTATTTGGCAAACCATGAGCACGGCCAATTGGGACCTGCAGGATCATCCCGCCGCGCCCGGACCCTTCTTTCAACTTGGGGCAGTCGGCGCGATTCCATCCGGCCAGGGGGTGGTAGAAGGCGGCGAAATTCCCTACAAACCGGAAGCCCTGAAACAGAAGCAGGAGAATTTTAACAATCGCTGGAAGCTCGATCCGGAAGTGAAGTGCTATATGGGGGGCATCCCGCGTTCGAATTACATGCCTTATCCCTTTCAAATCGTCCAAACGCCACGAGCCATTTTGATGGATTACGAATACGCCAGCTCAAACCGCGTGATCAATATGGAAAAGAAGCAGATGGAGGCGTCGGTCGATACCTGGATGGGCACCGCCAATGGCCACTGGGAAGGCGATACCCTGGTGGTGGATAACACCGGCTTCAACGATGAGAGCTGGTTTGACCGCGCTGGCGATTTTCACAGCGACCAACTGCATGTCGTGGAGCGCTTCACTTTGGCGGATGCCGACCACATGAATTACGAGGCCACACTCGAGGATCCGCAAGTGTTCACGCGTGCCTGGAAGATTAATCTCACCCTGTACCGGCACGTTGAAAAGAACGCCCAGTTGACCGAATTCAAATGCGTCCCCTTCGCCGAAGAGTTGCTTTACGGCGACGTGCGCAAGAAGACCAAGTAGGAGATTCCGATGAGAGTTCAGCTGTTTCTCGCGTCAGGTCTGGCTGTTGGCTGGTTGGCGTTTGGCCAAAATCCCGCGAATACTCAGTCCAACTACAACCCTCCCAAGACGGCGTGGGGCGATCCGGATTTGCAAGGCGTCTACACCACGGACGATCTCAACGGTGTTCCCATGGAGCGTCCCGCCAAGTACGGCACGCGCCGGTTCTTGACGGAGCAAGAGTTCGCCGAGCGCGCCAAGGATGTGAACTCGGAGAAATCCACGATCGATACGGGCATCCGACCCACCACCGGATTCTGGTCTCGCGTTAAGGATGCTGGTGTGGATGCGGCTGCGGCTCCTGCGCAGTGGATCGAGTACGCCAAGCACGCCTCGCGATTGACGTCGCTCGTGGTGGATCCTCCCGATGGCAGCATTCCCGCGCTCACTCCCGACGGCCAAAAGCGCCGCGCCGCACAGCCCCAGTATTACAATATGCGGCCGACCTCCTGGGAAGATTTGAGCTCCTATGACCGCTGCATCACGCGCGGCGTTACCGGATCGTTCTTCCCGTCGATTTACGGCAACGGATCGCAGATTTTCCAGATGCCAGGAATGGTCGCCATCCGCTACGAAATGATCCACGAGACGCGGCTGATTCCGCTCGACGGACGCCCGCATGCAAGCGCTGGATTGCGCTCCTATATGGGCGATCCGCGCGGGCATTTTGAGGGCAACACGCTGGTGGTGGAAACCACCAATTTCATCGGGGGCAAGGTGGATGTCGGTGGCGTTCCGTATAGCGAAGATTTGAAGCTGGTGGAGCGCTTCACGCGTGTCTCCGCCGACACCATCGACTATCAGATCACCATCACCGATCCCAAGACCTTCACGGCGCCTTGGACGGTGGCATTTCCGATTCGGCACGAGCCCGGCTATCAGATTTTTGAATACGCCTGCCATGAGGGTAACCATGCCATGCACAATCGCCTGAGCGCCGCCCGCGCTGAGGAACGCCACGAAGCAGCGAAGGCAGGGCAGGCGGATCAAAAGTGAGACGGCTTTTCGCCGTCGCCCTGTTCGCTGCTGTTTGTTTGGCGCAGACCGATACCACGGCCCCCTCCGCCGGCCCGGTGCTCGGCATTTTGAACTATATCCACGCCGTGGATAACCTGGATACAACGCTCGCTTTTTACAACGATGTATTCGGGCTGAAAGGCGCGCCGCGGCCTTTTCCGAATCCCGGTGTTCCGGCGTTGACGAATTCGCCCGGCGTCTCGTTGCGCCTTGCTGTTTTGAAACTGCCGAACGCCAGCTTCGGCTTCGAACTCACGCAATTCTCGGGCATCGATCGTCATCCGGGCCGCGCCAAACACACCGATCCCGGCGCTGGCTTACTCGCTCTGCGTGTGAAAGACATGACGCCGGTGCTAGCCGCGCTTAGAAAGAGAAACGACCCGATTGTCACAACTTCGGGCGCGCCGGTTACCATCGCAACTCCGCGCGGCGAAATTCATTCGATGCTGGTGCAGGATCCGGACGGTTACTTCGTCGAGGTGGCCCAATCCGCGCCGCCCGCAAGCGTTACGTCCGACGGGAACGTTTACGATGTCTCCATTGGTTTGACCATCGCCGACCGGGAGAAAACTCTGAAGTTCTATCACGATCTGCTGGGATTCGATCTCAAGGGCCAGCCCGACTTCTCGAACGATCCCGTAATCGCGGACATGGTTGGCGCGCCTCACGTTCAATCCCGCGAAATGGTGGCGACCATTCCCGGCACGAAATCCGTATGGGCTTTTTACGATTACAAGGGCGTCGCGCGAAAGCCGTTTCACTTGCGCGTTCCCGATCCCGGCGCTCCGGCTGTTGCCCTGCGCGTGCAGGATCTGGATGGACTTTTGAAGCGCATGCGCGCCGCCGGTGTCCCCGTGACCTCGAAGGACGGCGAAGTGGTTCAGTTCAGTCCGACTATTCGAAATATCTTTGTCGAAGATCCGAATGGTCTGAATATCGAGCTGTTTGAATCGAAGCAGTAGTACTGAGCCGCCTGGCTTGAAAACCCGTCAAGTGGGGTTATGGCCGAGCGGCTAAAATGAAGACTATGGATGGAGTCTCAGAGAAAGATCACGCGCACGAGCTCATCGAACGGCTGCCGGATTCACAGATCGCGACTGCCGTTCGCTTCCTGGAGTTCATGCTGCTCGATCCCGTCCAGCGCGCCCTGGCTACGGCGCCTCCCGACGATGAACCGGTAACCGAGCAAGACCGCCAGCGCTTTCGCGACGGGCAGGCCCGCTTTGCACAGCGCGGCAACGGTATTCCGATGGAGGACGTCCTCGCCGAGTTCGGGCTGAAGTCCGAGGATTTTCACCTCGATAAGTAGATGCCATCGTATCGGATCGAGTGGCTCGATGAAGCTAAGACTGACGTTCGAGCGGTAGATCAGACTACCGCAATGCGCCTGTTTGAAGGGATTCTCCGCTTCGCCCGCACTGGCTCCGGCGACGTGAATGCGCTGCACGGCGATATGGCCGGCGCGTTCCGGCTCAGGCTCGGAGATTACCGTGTTCTGTTCACTCTCGAAGACGACGCCATGCGCATCTTCGGCGTCCGCCATCGTTCCCAAGCCTACCGCTGATGAATCAACAGGTCCCTGTATGGGAACCGCCGAACGCGAAAGACCCCGTTTTCAAGTGGTTCCAATACGGGAACCAAGGTTCCTCTTCATCACCGATTGTGGCGTGGCACGACTATCGGGTCCGCTTCCCAGGCCTCGGCGAAATCCCATCGAGTTCCTTACGTCCTGCCATCGCAACAGCGCTTCCCGCAAGGCGATACCAAGGGTCCTCCATCACAAGGACGCGTGTCGCTGAGTAGGGCAATCACTGCGGAACATCGGGGGGCACGGGGGCAGCGCTCACTACGGCCAATATGCGAAACATCGAATCGAAGGCACCTAAGTGTCCGTACCGTTTGGGTGTGCCCTGCAACTCATTCTTGAGCCAGTCTGGAAGCTTAGGATCAACCTTTGCTACCTCGGGGCCGTAAAACGTTCCGTCAACAACCACCCACGCTCGCCTGTCCTTTGCCACTATTCGATCAAGCCGTCTCCTCGCCCCTTTATAATGCTGAGCAAATTCGACCGCTATAGGTGTCTTGCCGCTCGCACAGGCAGAATCGTACAGGACGAACTGCTCTGCGCCCTGGGCAAATATCGCGCGGACACGGATAGTGCGACTGCTGAATTGGCTGGGATTGCTGACAAGCTCGCAGAAGCTAACGCCTTGAGGGCCGGCATCGGCGGCATAGATTTGGTGTGTGGCCCCAGCCAGCAGAACAACGGCGACTGCGAGAATCGGATTAGAGCGCATGGATCTGGAATCTTTCCTGAGAGCCAGAGAGGTAGCTGGCGCCGAAGAAATCGAGGACTGTCTCGGCGTCGCGTTCCTTGCCGATACACCGGAACCCACCACGATGGCACATGCAGAACCCGTCTCATTTCTTCGGCAGCGTGAAAACCACGTATGCATTTGGCGGTGGAGAGCTCGGGGTCTCTCGCTTACCTCCCAGGTTAAGACCATCTCCAGCCGCCACACAAAACGCTACATACTCGCGCCCGCCAACCTCGTAGACCGCCGGAACGCCATCCGAACCAGTCGGCAGTTCATACTCCCAAAGAACCTTGCCTGTGTCCTCGTCATACGCTCGGACCTTGTGATCGGACGCTGTGGCCGCAAAGATCAGACCGCCCGCCGTCACCACGGGTCCTCCGCGAGGAGCGCGTGCGCCAGTGCCGTTGTGACCCTCTTTCTCCAGCGCCAAAACTCCTCCATTTGGAACCTGCCATCGGATCGTTCCCGAATTGAGATCGTAGGCGGTGAGGTTTGACCATGGCGGGCCCATTGCGGAAAGGCCGCCGCTCTGGGTGATGAAGTTCACTGGGGAGGTATATCGAGTGAATCCGTCCGCCGCCGGTGCGGCAGGCGGTGCGCCTTGCTCTCCCCCTCTTCCCGCGCGGCCCTGCCCCGGCAGCACCAATTTATCGATCGTCGGATGTTCCTTCGTGATGACGTACAAGAATCCCTTGGCTGGATTCACGGCGACCATGCCCCAGTTCGCACCGCCATTGTGACCAGGCGCTGAAATCGAGCCGCGAAAGCTAGGCGGCGTGAACAGCCCTTCGTTGCGCGAATTCATCAGCACTTCGCGGATCGCCGCCTGCTCGGCTTCCGTTGCCAGGGGATTGATGTCCTTTTCAGTGAACGATTGACGAGCAAATGCCGGAGGTTTGGTCGGGAAAGGTTGTGTGGGCGAACTCCATTCCCCGGGAACGTCGGATTGCGGCACGGGGCGTTCCTCAATGGGCCACAATGGTTCACCTGTCACCCGATCGAAGACAAACAGGAAACCAAACTTGGTGGCCTGCGCCACCGCGTCCACATTCTTTCCATTGTGCTTGACGGTGAGCAGCTTCGGCGCAACCGGAAGATCATAATCCCACAGATCATGGTGGACCAACTGAAAGTGCCACAGCCGCTTTCCCGTACGCGCGTCCAGCGCGAGCAGCGAATTCCCGAACAGGTCGTCACCCTTGCGATTCCCNNGTAAAAATCGTAGCGAGCCGTACCCAGCGGGAAGTAAGCGATGCCGCGCTTCTCATCGATGGTCATCTCATTCCAGTTGTGAACGCCGCCCACTGTTTTCCAGGCATCCGGCGGCCACGTGTCGTAGCCAAACTCGCCGGGATGCGGAACCACATGGAACGTCCACACCAGCTTGCCGGTGACGACATCGTAGGCGTGAATATCAGCGGGCGTCGAATCGTAAGTGGCGTTACCGGCAGGCAGCGGCGTGATGATCAGGTTTTCGAAGATGCGGCCGGGATTGCTGGTTTGAAGCGCGCGGCCTGGATCGCGGTCGAGACCGATGCGTAGATCCGTGCGGCCGTTATCGCCGAAACTATTTATCGTCTGGCCCGTGCGCGCGTCGATGGCAGTGAGGAATCCGGCGTTGATAAAGAAAAGGCGCCGGTCAGACCTGTCTTTGCTTTCCCAATAGTTCATCCCCCGTGCGCCCACAGCGCCCATGTTGGGGTGAGCCCACAACTGCTTTCCAGTAGCGGCGTCCAGCGCGACCACGGAATTACTTTGCGCCAACACGTACATCACCCCGTCCACGACAACAGGATTGAAGGTATATGTTCCCGGTCCAGTTTCGTAGGTCCAGGCAACCTCGATCTCTTTGACGTTTGATTTGTTGATCTGCTTGAGGGATGAGTACTGCGAAGAATCCGCGCCGCCCAGGTATTGGCTCCAGGTGCCGAAAGACCGCTCGGCGGCCTGGAGCTTCGATCCGCACACCCAGAGGAACATCATGAGCATCAAACTCGGCGCTGATTTGCGGATCATCGGAAAAACCTCCAACGGGTAAGTTTATAGGCGAAATTTCCAAGGCGATTGTATCGTAGTGTGCCGCAATTGTGTTTGCGATAGAATCGCCCGTACGATCCATGCGAATCCGAACATCCTTTTGCCTTTTCATTGCGCTCGCACTGGCGCACACGGCGTCGGCCCAGCAGCCCGGCGCTCAGCCTCCTGCACCAGCGCTGATGGCGTGCGGCGTCCATGGCGACATTGAAGTCTTGTGCGGCGCGCGGTCTCCGGAGGACCTCGAACTCACTCCGGATAGCAAGTATTTAATCGCGACCGAGTTTGTCAATCTGGGTCGCAGCGGTACTGCAGGCGCGGGCATGGCGCTATACGATCTTGCGAAGAAGACCTTCAACAAAATGGCCGTAACCAATGAACCCGACAAAGCCTGGGGTGATCCCGCCTGCCCAGGTCCGATTGGCGACGCCCTCGTTTCCCATGGCGAGTCTCTCGGCAAACGGCGCAACGGCGCTTGGGCGCTGTACGTGGTCAACCATGGCGGACGGCAGTCCATCGAGATGTTTGAAGTGAAACCGTCGGCTGGCGGTTGGGCGTTGGTGTGGCGCGGCTGCGAAGTTGCGGCTCATGACTATAATGACGTCGCCATTCTTCGGGATGGCGGCTTTGTCGGCACCTATCCGACGGCGCTGTCCAATGGAGGCACAGCGGGGCCTTTCGGCGGAGCTGTCACCGGCTACGTCGCGCGTTGGACACCCGGCAAGGGCGAATCCGAAATCATGAACACGCGGATTCGATATCCGAACGGAGTGGTGGTGAGCGCCGATGGCCGCTTCATGTACGTGAACGAGTTCTCCGCTGGCCAAGTGCACAAATACGATCTGAAGAATGAGAAAGTAATCGGAACGGTGAAGGTCGACTTCCTGCCCGACAATCTGACGTGGACGAAAGAAGGCCGGCTGCTGGCGGCGGGCGTGAAGGGCGCGCGCGGCGACTGTCCAGAGGGCAGTGGCAGACCCTGTATTCAAGGCTTCGGAGTTGCCGAGATCGACCCGGCGAAAATGCAAGCGCGCCCCATCTTCGATTCCGCCACCCACGATCCGCTGATCGGCGGCGTTTCTGTTGCTCTTGAGGTTGGCGATTCAATCTATCTGGGAGCATTCCAGGGCGATCGCCTGGTGAAAATTCCGTATCCGAAGTAGTGGCCTACTTCTGGTCTGACGTTCCAGTCAGTTTCGCCAGCATTGTCTTGTACTGCTCGTCGTACGGATTCAATACATCGACGCCGGGACAATCGTTGATCTCGCCAAGAATATGCGGCGGCATGTCCGGGCTTTTGAAAACAGGCCATTCGGGCAGACCCTTGCCGTTCGGATCGCCAGTCTTCGCGAAATTCGTCCAATAGGATGACATCATATCCGCGAGAGCGATGTCCTTCTCGGACGCGGCGGCAAGGCGCGGCGAACTCAAATCCGGCACGGTGCGAGGAGCGCTGAGGGTTTCAAACACGTATGGAATTTCTGAGGCGTGCGTGGCTTTCAGATCGCGGGTTCCAGGCTCGATGGGCGGCTCGTGCGTGAAGAAATACCAATAGGCGTGTTTCCCGATGGCGGTCTGCCGTTCAGCGAACAGCCGCGCGCCCCACATCAGCGTGTCGCGGAACGCTACCCTCCCGCCCATGGCTGTGTGTTCGTCCTTGTTGGACCCGACCAGCACGTCGACAGCATTCTGCTTGCCTTGCGCAAAGGTGATGGAAAGATCTTCGGGCACGATCCAGCCGTCAATGATCATGCCGGAGCCACGCAGTGTCTTTGACACTTCCTCGGCGGATCGAGCGCGCAGTTCGGCCAACGGCGGAAGGGGTGGAGGCGCTTCAGTGGCTGTTTGTTGAGCCGGCGGCCCACCAATGCGGAAGCGCGGTGGGCCATGCTCGGCCAACGCGAGCGGAATCATCGGACCCATGCCGAGCCCCATCCACTGACCACTTTCCGCGATGGCCCGAACAAACAATCCTTTGGCGACCGGGGATCCAACCAAGCCGCCGACCATCGCCGCGCCAGCCGACTCGCCAAAAATCGTAACCTTACTGGGGTCGCCTCCGAAAGCGCGGATGTTGTGCTGCACCCACTCGAGCGCGGCGATGGAATCCATCAGCGCCTGGTTTCCGGATGCATTCTTGCCCGATTCCTTGGTCAGCTCGGGATGTGAGAAAAATCCGAAAGGTCCTAGCCGGTAATTAAACGTGACCAAAACCACGCCTTTGCGCGCGAGCGCTTCTCCATCGTTGTGCGGGCTCGATCCAGCGCCCTCTGAGTATGCGCCGCCATAGATCCAGAACATCACCGGCAGATTTGCGTTCGCACGGTTTGCCGATGTCCAGACGTTCAGGTAGAGGCAGTCCTCGCTCATCTTAGGCGAATCCGGCAGATCCACCGCGACGTTGTTCGGCACGCGCTTGGGCTGCGATGGCTGCACGCACACGTTGCCGAACTTGTCGGCTTTTAGCACGTCTTTCCAGGGCTCGGGTGGCTGCGGTTCTTTCCAGCGCAGATTGCCGATCGGTGGCGCGGCAAACGGAATGCCTTTGAAAGCGCGGACTCCAGAACCGAGCGTGCCGCCCGATATTTTGCCATCGCTAGTCTTAACAGGATCCGAAATCGCAGCCAACGTTCTCAAGGGGAAAACGGCCGCTAACGCCAGAGAGATGGCCACCGCGATCCGGATTTTCATCAATGCTGTTCCTTGGCGGCGGCTGCGTCCTTGGCTCGCTCGGCGCGCGAAGTGCTGATCCAGTGAGGAATCATGCTGTTATCCTCGGTACACGCATACTCGAGAATCTGGAAGCTGTTATC
>PKZC01000143.1 GCA_003132905.1 Bryobacterales bacterium
GGGGCGAGCAGGAAGAAGCTGGCGGCCACCCATTTCTGCGCGCGCGCTTCGCTTGTGGGCGAGAGCGTGCGGTGGCCGCTGAAGCGCCAGACGACGATCAGTGAGGCGGCAGCTTCGACGAACGAGCTGGCCGCCCACGTGACGACGCCGAGGCTGTGTGCCTGGACGCCCGCCACGATGCCGACGAAGCCCTCGACGCTCATCCAGGCCAGGCTCGCCCAGGCAAGCAGCTTGGCGCGGCGGGCGGTTCGCAGCCACGCGGTGCTGCGCGGCGTGGCCCCGGGGCTTGGCGGGATCTGTTGGACGACGGGCAGCTCGAAGGTGCTCATGTGATCGCCTTGCTGCCGCTGAGGACGGCGGCGAGCAACTCGCGCCCGCTGTCGGTGAGGCGGTAGAGGACCATCTTTCCGTCGCGGCGGCTTGTGGCGAGCCCGAGCGAGCGCAGCGTCCGCGCGTGGTGGGAGACCAGGTTCTCGGCGCGCTCGGTGACCCAGGCGAGGTCGCAGACACACAGCTCGTCAGTAGCGGCTAGCGACGCAGCCACGGTCAACCGCGTTGGGTCAGACAGCGCGCTGGCCGCCGCGGCCAGTCGGACAGCGAGCTTCCGGTCGAGGCGCTCGAAACGCAGTCGTTCGGCCTTCTCGAGGTCGAGGCAGAGCAGGTCGCAGCGGTCAGCCGGCGTTGGTCTTCTCTTATTGCACGACAGGCAGTCCACACGACCAATATTTCTTCAAACGCCCGGATCGCATGGTTTCCGGCGAGGTCACACCGCCGCGGCTCGACCTGGCCAACGAGGATCTGGTGCGCGCGCATCTTCATGCCATTTGGCTGGCAGAAGCCAATCTGAGCTTGGGCAGTTCGCTACGCGATCTTCTGGATGTCGCCGGGAATGACCCGACTCTGGCTACGATTCCGTCGGTCCTCGATACGCTGCGCCGTCCCCAGCCACGCCTTGCGGCGCACGTCCGGGCTAAACGCGTTCTCGCCACTTTCGAGAACGATCTCAAAGACGCAGACTGGTATACCCCGCAGTGGGCCGAGGAAGTGTTCAAGCAAATCGAGCTCAACTTTGAGGCGGCGTGCGAGCGGTGGCGCAATCTCTGCAAAGCCGCGCTGGCCCAACAAAAGATCCAGAACGCCATCATTATGGATATGTCCCGCACGACTGACGAACGCCGTCAGGCCGAGCGGCTTCGGCGGGAAGCAGAATCGCAATACAAGCTGCTAACCGAGACGAAGAACGTCGTCCAATCCGATTTCTATAGCTATCGCTACTTCGCCAGTGAAGGGTTCCTGCCTGGGTACAACTTCCCGCGGCTGCCGCTCTCGGCGTACATCCCAGGCCGCCGCACTCAGCAGAGAGACGAATTCCTTTCGCGGCCGCGGTTCCTTGCCATCACGGAATTCGGCCCGCGCGCAGTGATCTACCACGAGGGGTCGCGTTACCTCATCAACAAAGCGATTCTGCCTCTCGGCCAGGATGGGCCGGTATTCGGTCAACTCAAACGATGCACCGCGTGCGGCTACCTGCATCCCATTACGAGTCCGCCCGGACCGGATCTTTGCGAGAATTGCCAAACCAGCCTCGACACGCTGCTCACGCCGATGATGCGACTGCAGAACGTCTCAACTCGGCGCAAGGACAAGATCAATTCAGACGAGGAAGAGCGACTCCGTTTGGGCTATGAAACCCAGAGCGGCTTTCGTTACGCGGTTTACCGGGGGCTTAAGTCGCACCAGACGGCACTGGTTCGCAGCGAATCCACGATTTCCGGTCAGTTGAACTACGGGCATGCGGCGACACTCTGGCGCATCAACCTGGGGTGGACGCGGCGCGCGGACAAAAGCCAGTATGGTTTCGTCCTCGATATCGAACGAGGCTACTGGCAACGCAACGACCTGATGCCGGATGACGACGACGTGGATCAACTCACCCGCCGTGTCGAACGCGTCATCCCCTACGTGGAGGACCGGCGCAACAGCCTTATCTTTGAGCCGAAGACCACGCAATCGGTTGAAGTGATCACGTCGCTCGCCTACGCGTTGAAGAACGCCATCCTGGTCACCTATCAACTGGAAGACGACGAGGTCGCCTGTGAGTTGCTCCCAAATGGGAAGGAGCCACGCCACATTCTGCTTTATGGTGAGTTTCCGGCAAGGGTGCGTGAAAGGGTGATATTGGAGCTGGAATCAGGATTGTCGGCGCTGGGAGGGACGGTCTTTGCGCTTCGTGTACTTTGTGAGGATGGAGTCCATGTCGTCTCCGACGCCGTAACCGCACTTGTGGCTGATGCTGCGGATCCGATCCAGTCGAGCGATCAGTGCGTCGCGAGTTTCGGTTGGCAATGTGTTCGCGGCAGCCACAGACTGTTCAAACATTCGCACCAGTGCATTGAAGTAGCTTTCATCTTGATAGCCGAGGTCGCTCGCAAAACCGGAGGCCTGCTCGCAATAGAAGACCATCAACTCGGCTAGGCCGGCGGGGTCGCCAACGGCCTTCTTGTAACTGGAAATGGCTTGCTTGGCCTTCAGAACAGACGGAACCTGGCTGCTGAAGGCGTCCGGCCAAAGCCAGCGATCAATCGTTTCTTTGTAGGGGCGAAGCATATCCTCGCCCAAGCCGAAGCGGGTGTGAAGAAACGTCCGGTTGTCCGGGTGCGCAGCGTAGAGATCCTGGACCAGGCCTAGCAATCCTGCGCGATCAAAACTCGCGAGCTTCGCCTTAACATTGGTCCATTTCGGTTGCCCTTTCGACTGACGTTGGATCATGTGTCTGTTCGATTCTACCGGTGTGAGCTCAGAACAGGTAGCCCTGCGCCACCCAGTAATGCCAGTCGCCAATCGCCTCGGCAGTGGATTCGTCAGGATCGATGGCAGCCAGTTGGGAAAGAGGCACGGCCATCTTACGCCCTTGCCAACGGATCAGCACGAGCATGTCGGCGGAGCAGGCGTCTTCCGGCGCCATACGCCGCACTTCGACAGTGTCCCCCTTGCGGAGCGGCGAGACGACTTTGGAAGCGATGCACTTGGCCTGGAAAGGGAATCGGATTTTGTCATCGAGATAGTAATACCAGCTCATCGCTTGCTCTTCCGGCCCGTAAGCGTCCACGATGGCTTGGTTGTGGATGCGGTCTTCCCGGATCGGGTCTTTCTTGGGTTTCTTCACGGCTTCGGTTTTTTCACGGCTTTGCTGCCAGGATTCGGCGCACCGAGGTGCGACCGATTTCCAGTCGACGGGCGATCTCAGACTTGCTAACGCCAGCACTGTATAGTTTCCGTACTTGGCTGGTTTGGAGCGCCGCGGTTTGCGGCCGCCCCAGACGTGTGCCGTTCTGCCGGGCATGGGCTAGACCGGCGCGCACGCGTTCGCGCAGAATCTCACGTTCGAACTCGGCGAAGACCGCCAGTAATGCGGCCATCGCCCGGCCAGCAGGTGTTGTCAGATCGAGCGCTTCGGTCAACGAGACGAAACCCACTCCGAGATGCTCCAGTTCCTGAAGTGTTGCGAGCAGGTCCGCCACCGACCGCCCCCAGCGATCCAATCGCCACACCAGCACGACGTCGATCTCCCGGCGGCGCGCCGCGTCCAGCAGCTTTTCCCGCAGTTGTCGTTGCACAGCGCCGGAACCGACCTCCTTCACTTGCAGAGCAATAGTCCAGCCTCGCCGGGCGGCGCACTCGCGCAGGGCGCGGATCTGCAAGGGGATGGTGTGTTGGTCGAAAGTGGAAACGCGGGCACAGAGGCCTACGCGAAACGTTTTCGGATGTTTTCGTCGCTGGCCAAAAACCCCAGGCGATTGTGCCTTCTTAGAAGCCTGTTTGGCGGCCATTTCGGAATGTCGCTCCCACATGGCCGAAGACTATCCTTTCCGGCCATGTAGGAT
>PKZC01000426.1 GCA_003132905.1 Bryobacterales bacterium
CATCTTGCGTGAGACAAGACTGAGAGGCCTGAGACCTATTGGACTTAAGGTATACTACTTAGTGAAGTTTATTGGCTCCGGTCTACTGCGATCAAGGGAACGGGCCGACCATATAGATGTCGGGGCTCAAGTTAGATGCTCGAATCCGCTAAGATATAGGGTCTGTCGGCCGAAAAGTGACATAGATGCACGAGACGGACAATTCGACGGAAGACCGTTTGATTCAGGCTCTAGAGCGATGGCTCAAGCGGCATGGGAGCCCTAACGACCCTGTTCTTCTGTCGTTGGATAATACGAGTTGTTTTTCTCCCGCTGACATCGTTAGAGAGATCAAAGCTCGTTCCCCTGTCGGCATGGAGCTTCGCGATCTTTTCGAATCCGCCGCCGAGGACATTAACGAAGTAATCGCCAGTCTGGATGCCGAGGTTCACGCACAAGGCGCTCATGGTGCGTCTTTTACCGCGTAACACTGTGTGGTTCACCCAACTTTTTCACAGATCCCTCACCTCCCCGTCCTTCGCAGCACATTAAAATTCCTCGGTTCCGTCTCCTAGAATCAAGGATCATCTCGTGAATTCAACTACTTAGCCGTTACAGCCGCGCCCCCGGGGGCGCGCGGCATATAGAATCAATGTATCGGTTGGGTAAGTGCAATCGTCTGATAGGTGGACGCGGCCGTCGCCCAAGAAAGGAAACCAAATGAGCCGCGAGCAAATGATCGTTTCAGGGGTTGAGCGCTGGGCATCCCGGCATCCATGCGGGGACACAGCCGTATTAGTGGTAGGTTCGAACAGCTACAGTCCACAAGCGATCGCGGAAGAGATTCGCTCTCGAACCCCGACGGGGATGGGGATGCTGGAGTTGTTTGCGGAGACAGCTGACCGTTATTCACTAGAGGAGGTCCTGGATTCGCTTGATCGGTCCGTCATGACAGCGTTGCCGTCGGATCGCCCTTAAGAACAATGCAGTTCGCACTTCGCGTCGCTGCCGCCCAATACAGGACGGCATTGGGTACAGTCCTGCCGGCACCGTTTCTGTAAAACTCGATGATGCTGCTGAAGGCTTGGCTCAGTTCCTGAGCGAATCCTGAGCAGTTGCACCGCGCAATAGAACCGAAATAGCTCCTGCTCCGGCGGAGATGAACTGCTGCGAAGCCTTAATAGTGTAAAGTTTCCGAGTGAAGCCCACATAAGCGCGAACTCCGGCATCAATGGCTGGGCGGGCAAGCTCAAGTCCCGAGAAGCAGGCCATTGCGATGACGAGCGCTCCCTTCGCGGCACCAATATTGTCGGTATCGACTAAACGAAAGGTCCCTTGGTTCAAGACCCAGGCATCCGGCGATCCGTGACCGAAGTAGAAAACGCCGCGTGCATTCTCGATCCCGAGCTCCACCCGCTCACGATCCGGCATGAGATATTGCCATCGTGGCTTATCGCTCGCGTTCTCCCACCATAAGGCAATTTCCACCGCGGCCTCATCGTCCTTGGGCAGAATGGCACAGATCAATAGGCTCCTCCTTTTTCGAGATTCTAGATGATATCACGGAAGAAAGCCTCAAACTTAATCTACGCGTAGCGTGCGGACGTGTTCCTTTTCCGTGCCGCTTTCGAGGTGATACGTCTCGTGCAGGTACGTCGCGCACGGCTGCCCATCTGCCACCTTCGCGGAGTGCAGCTCTAATTCAAGAAATCCGTGCGGCCAGTGATTCGAGTTTCCGAAGCAATCGCACCGCCCGTCGGCGTACCAACTGGGCGAACCGGGTCCTTGGAGTTGTGGCCGGGTCCACTCTTCGCGGAACGAGCCGTTGCCAACACAGGCACCATAAAACCCATTTCCTCCGCGATCATAAGTGGCACAGCCGTGCTCGTGGCCCCAATACCACGCGAAGACCTTATCCTTGAACAGATACTCGAGCTGCTCACGCAGACTATCGCCAGGATTCTTCCAGGCGGAGATGTAGAAGTGGTGGCTCATGACGACGATCCGACGCCTACCGGCCTGGTTAATTGCCGTCTGCAACCATCTCACTTGATCTGGGTCGAGCCTACCATTAAGCCGGCCGATGGATTTATCAGCATAGGAAGTGTCGAGACAAATGATCCGCCAAGCGGGCGTATCGATCAAGAAAAACCGTCCCGGCTGGTGTGTCAATTCATCGAGCGCATGGACGAAACTTTCTCCCCCATAGTACAAGTCGTGATTGCCGACCAGTGTGAAAACTGGTACAGGCGGATCGTGTTGAAACATCCTGAAAGGCGTCAGGAAAGATGTTTCCATTTGACCGGGACTGCCCGCGAGGTAAACATCGCCGAGATGAATGACCGCGTGGAAAGCGGAATCGAGATCTCGATTATGGCGGCTCATGATCATTTGCAGGACGCGGTCCTGAGCTTGTCCCCTGAACCCCGCATCACCCAGCACGGCGATGCGGACTTTGTCGCGATTCCAAGTGATCCCGGATTTCGGCTGGCGGGCCGCCAACGGAATCAAAGATTCATCATTGCGATGCCGAAATGCAGCACAGAAAACTCCGAGCCACTGTACATATTCCTTTGGTCTGTCACTTAATTCATGACCGGCGCGGGCGAGTTCCAGCAATTCTGGGTCGGGATTGTCCATTATGCGACGCGCATAAAGGGCGCGCTCCAGGATTTCATCGCTATAGGTAAAGGCGTCTGGCGCATCTCCGCGGCGCAGCGAAGGATTTTCGAGGAGACGTTGGCGCGCCGCCGCCAAATCAGCCTGGTCCTCGGGGGATAACTCGCCGCTCGCGAGCGCCCTATCGAGTTCGGCCTCGAATGCGGCGGGAGTCAGAGCATCCATCTCGACCAGTATAGAGCAGGCCGTCGGTGCTCTGCCCGGCCACTCCTTCCTCCGCACAACTTTCAATCTTGAGGTTCGCTTTGGTGAGCCTTCCAGATGGACATGTAGTGGCTTACTCGTGGATACACCAATCTGTAATGACGGCCCACCCGGATACTGCGGGCTGCGAGGATAGACGCTTTCGCCTCGGATAAGTAGTGGCTATACTGTCTGGCTACGGTGACAGCCGCCGCAGATAGTGTCGAAATCGACTCCCATCTTCCAGTACCGAGCGCATCCAAGAACCGTCCTTCTGACCAGCTCTCGAATCCGATACTGCCACGATCTCACGCGCTTCCCTCAAATAGAATCTTCCACTTCCCCTCCGCCCTGCCCCGATTTCCTTGACACTATCCGTAAACTGTAAACGAATGCCTTTCGGCCGCCACAGCCATCCATCTTGGGTTCGTTTCGCCAAATATGAAAATATATCGTCACCCCGCACAAAAAAACACCCCTGATGCGTCCACCGATCAAGCACTTAGGAGCGGTCGCTCGGCCTACCACTCCGTCGCCGCAGCCCGAATGGATGGCGGTAAGCTAGGAAGAGCACAAAAATGATCGCAAGCCAACCTTCTGTAGAAACAGTGTCGTTTTACGTCAACGGCCAGTGGGAGAGCGCCGGAAACCGGAAGCTCATGCCCGTAACAAATCCCGCGACAGGCGCTGAAATCGCGCAGGTAGCCTACGCCACCGTTGAGGATGTGGATCGCACCGTGCAGGCCGCGCACGCGGCTTATCTGAAGTGGCGCGACGTGCCGGTGGTAGACCGGATGCAGCCGCTCTACCGCTACAAGATGCTGCTCGAAAAACACCACAACGAACTGGCGTCCACGCTCACCACCGAAAACGGAAAGACCATCGACGATTCGCGCGCCGAAGTTCGCCGCTCCATCCAGATGGTGGAAGTGGCGTGCGGCATGCCCAGCCTGATGATGGGCGATTCGTTGAACGACGTTTCCAGCGGCATCGACAGCCATACCATCCGTCAGCCGCTCGGCGTTTGCGCCGGCATCACGCCGTTCAATTTTCCGTCCATGGTCCCCATGTGGATGTGGCCTTTCGCCATCGCCGCCGGCAATGCGTTCATCTTGAAGCCGTCCGAAAAAGTGCCGATGACGCCCACCCTGGCCGCCAAGCTGCTGCATGAAGCCGGGATCCCCGCCGGAGTTTTCAATTTGATTCACGGCGATAAAGTGGCTGTGGACGCGCTGCTGCAGCATCCGCTGGTGCGCGCCATTTCGTTCGTCGGATCCACCCCTGTAGCCAAGTACATTTATAAGACCGCCGCCGCGGAAGGAAAACGCGTGCAGGCGCTGGGTGGGGCTAAGAATCATCTGGTCGTCATGGCCGACGCGAACATGCCGAAGACTGTGGAAAACATCATCGGCTCAGCCTTCGGCGCGGCAGGCGAACGTTGCCTGGCGGGAAGCGTGCTGGTTCCGGTGGGTGACGCAGCCGAACCTCTGCTGAAGCTTCTGGTCGAGAAAGTGAATGCGATGCGCGTCGGCAATGGCATCGAAGAAGGCGTCGGCATGGGTCCGCTGGTCACTAAGGAACATAAGGACCGCGTAGCGGGCTATATCGAGAAGGGCGTTGCCGAAGGCGCGAAGCCGCTGCTGGATGGCCGGTCGTCTGCGCCCAAAGGCAATGGTTTTTTCCTCGGACCAACCATCTTTGACGACGTGAAGCCCGAGATGACTATCGCGAAGGATGAGATCTTCGGCCCGGTGCTTTCCGTAATCCGCGTCAAGACTCTGGAAGATGCCATCCAGTTAGTGAACCGCTCGCCCTTTGGCAATGCCACTTCCATTTTTACCGGCAGTGGAAAAGCGGCGCGCGAATATTCGGCGCGCGTGGAAGCCGGCATGGTGGGCATCAACGTCGGAGTGGCCGCGCCCATGGCCTTCTTCCCGTTCGCGGGCTGGAAGAATAGCTTCTTTGGCGATCTGCACGCCCACGGTAAAGACGCTGTCATGTTTTACACCGAGCAAAAAGTGCTCATGACCCGGTGGTTCTAGATTCAGCCGGCCGCCAGCCGGTCCACACGGTTTATGGCGGCGCACAGCTTTTCAAAGCCGAGACTCCGGCCCGCTTGGGAACGCTCGCCCGAGAGCTGATTCGCAGCTACACTCCCGATGCATCTTCCTTCGCGCAATGCCTGGGATTGCTGCCCGGCGAACTGGCGAACCGAGTCTTCGAACGCACTGTCGCCAAGCTGGAGCGCGAACCGGTGGAAGATTTTCGGATCGATTTCGAAGACGGCTACGGCTATCGATCGGAAGCCGAAGAAGACGGCCACGCTGTTTCCACTGCGCAGTTGTTAGCGCGCGCGACGGGGAAGCCGGGATTTCCCCCCTTCATCGGAATTCGCGTCAAGCCTTTCACCGAAGCGCTCCGCACACGCTCGGCGCGTACGCTCGATCTGTTCTTGAACGCGCTGTTCGAACAGACCACCCGGCTACCCGATAATTTCGCCGTCACACTGCCGAAAATCACAGTACCCGATCAAGTGAGCGATCTTGTCACCGTGCTCGAAAAGGCGGAGGCCCGCCACGATCTCAAATCAGGCGTCATCTCGATCGAATTGATGATCGAAACGCCGCAAGTGATTATCGATTCGAGCGGGTCGTGTGGCATTCCCAGGTTAATCGAAGCCGCACGGGGACGCTGTCGGGGCCTGCATTTCGGTCCTTATGATTACTCAGCCAGCTGCAACATAGCGGCGGCCGAACAGCGGCTGGATCATCCGGCGTGCGATTTTGCCCGTCACGTCATGCAGGTAAGCGCGGCAGATCGCGGCGTGAGTCTTTCGGATGGGCCGAGCACGCTGCTGCCCATCCCGCGCCATCGCGCACCGGCGGGCGGCACCTTATCCGAAGATCAAAAAACCGAAAACCGTGCCATCGTTCATCGTGCCATGCGCCATCATTTCGATCTGGTGCAGCGCTCGCTCGCGCACGGATATTACCAGGGCTGGGATCTGCATCCCGGCCAGCTTCCCACGCGCTACGCCGCGGTATATGCGTTCTTCCTGAAGAGCCTGGAACCGGCCGCGAATCGTCTGAAGAACTTCGTCGATAAGGCGGCGCAGGCCACGCTGGTAGGCGACGTGTTTGATGATACCGCCACCGGCCAGGGGCTGCTCAATTTCCTGCTGCGCGGCGTGAACTGCGGCGCTTTTACCGAGAAGGAAGCCGCCGCATCGGGACTCACCATCGACGAACTGCGCGGCCGCTCGTTCCTCAAAATCATGGAAGCCCGCCGCGCGACATAATATAGAGAGTGTTAGCTCGCCAGGAGGCGAAATGAGCAAAATCTCACGTCGGGAATTTGTTGAAACCACCGGCGCCGGACTGGTTGTCGCAACAAGCGTGCCCCTCATCGTTCAAGAGGCGTCCGCTCAAGAAGCTGCACCATCGACGCCTCGCACTTCTATCCGGCTGGTGGTCAATGGAACCGAACATCGCGCCGAAGTAGAGGACCGCTGGACGCTGGTCGAAGTCCTTCGCGATCACCTGGGGCTCACCGGTACGAAGATCGGCTGCGATCGCGGCGAATGCGGCGCGTGCACGGTGCTGCTGGATGGCAAGCCCGTCTATTCGTGCAGCCAGCTCGCGGTTTGGGCCAATGGCCGCACGGTGCAGACCGTGGAAGGCTTGGCGCGCAACGAACATCTGCATCCGCTGCAGGAAGCTTTCATCGAGCACGACGGTCCGCAGTGCGGTTATTGCACCTCAGGACAGTTGATGAGCGCCAAAGCGCTGCTCGATCACAATCCGCATCCCACCGCCGACGAGGTTCGGGCCGCCATGACCGGCAACATCTGCCGCTGCTCGAACTACAATCGCTACGTGGAATCGGTACTCGCCGCGGCTTCCGCTTCAGCGCCGGGGAGGTCGGCATGAACGCTCTAAAGACGGTTGGCCATCCCGCGGCGCGCGTCGACGCACTGCAGCGAGTCACCGGCAAAGCCACTTACACGGGCGACCTCCATCTGACAGGAATGCTCTATGCCCGGGTGCTCCGCAGCCCTTATCCTCACGCGCGTATTCGCCGCATCGACACGTCGAAAGCGCTGGCGCTGCCAGGCGTGAAGGCTGTGCTGACGCACGAGAATTGCGATGTCGTCTGGGGCAGCGGCGATACCAAGAATAAACGCTTTCTGTTCAATAATCCGGTCCGATTTGCGGGCGATGCGGTAGCGGCGGTTGCCGCAGTGGACCGGCATGTGGCCGAAGATGCCATCCGATTGATCGACGTGGATTACGAAACGCTGCCCTTCGTCCTCGATCCCGAGGAAGCGTTGAAGCCAGGCGCGGTCGAGATCCAACCCGGCGGTAATCTTTCACCCAACAACAAGGGCGAGCATCAGCCGGAAACGTACGGGCACGGCAATGTCGAAAAGGGCCTGAGTGAAGCCGATCAGGTCTTCGAAGATCACTACAGCTCGGTTCATCTCAACAATGCCCAGCTGGAAATCCGCGTCAGCCTGGCGCAGTGGGAAGGCGACAAGCTCACCGTTTACGCATCCACCCAGGGAATTTCCAATTGCCGCATCGAGATTGCTCATGATTTGAAGCTGCCGCTCGAAAACGTCCGCGTGGTCTGCAAATACATGGGCGGCGGATTCGGCAACAAGAATCAGTGTCACGATTTTGATCTGATGGCTGCCATGCTGGCGAAAAAGGCCGGCGCGCCGGTGAAACTGGAGTTCACGCGCAAAGAAGATTACGTCTCGGTGCATGGCCGCTGGCCGACCAAGCAATATTACAAGGTGGGCGTCAAGCGCGATGGCACGCTGACAGCAATCCAGTTCCGAGGCTATAGCGGCATGGGGCCGTATCGCAAAAGCTCCGGCGACATTGCGGGCGTGGAGCTGTATCAATGTCCGAATGTCGAGAAGGTCGTCTATCCGGTACTCACCAATATGGCCGTGTCGGCGAACTTNNGAACTTTCGCGGCCCGGCGTATCCACAAGGAATTTTCGGCATCGAATCGCTGATGGATCACATCGCTTACGAGCTGAAGATGGATCCCATCGATTTCCGCGTGAAAAACATGACGCGGAAATATCATGATGAACTGCCCTACACCAGCTTCGGCCTGGAAGATTGCGTCCTGCGCGGCGCGGAAGCTTTCGAATGGAAGAAGCGCTGGCATGCGCCCGGGCAAGGCGATGGCCCAATCAAGCGAGGCGTTGGCATGGCGATGGGTGCATTCGGGGCAGCTGTGGGACGCAGCAGCGCCGTGATTCATCTGAATTCGCAAGGCCAGTACGAGCTGCATGTCGGCGTCACCGATGTTGGCACGGCGGCCAAAACAACCATGGCGCTCATCGCAGCCGAAGAATTGGGAGTGCCGCTCGCGAAGGTGGGCGTCGTGAGTGGTGACACCGAAGTGTGTCCCTATTCGGTTGGGGAGTCCGGCAGCCGGACAACTACGCACACCGGTTACGCAGTGATCCAGGCGGTGAAGGATCTCAAACAGCAGATCGCCGATAAAGGCCAGCCGCAAGGCGACGAGATCCGCACTGGCAGCGCGACGCCCGATCCGGCACAACCTAAGGACTCCGCTCGCTACGCCTTCGCGGCTCATTTCGCGGAAGTGGAAGTGGATACCGAGCTCGGACACGCTCGCGTAGTAAAGTATTTAGCCGCGCACGATAGCGGACGCATCATTAATCCGCTGACCTGCACCAGCCAGGTAAAGGGCGGATCGACTATGGGCATTGGCATGGCGCTGCATGAAGAATTACTCTACGATCCCACTCATGGCGTGCCGCTGAACGCCGGCTATTATGGCGCGCGCGTGATGACGCATTTGGACACGCCCGACATCGGCGTGTTGTTCGTCGAGACGGAAGATCAATATGGACCGTTTGGCGCCAAATCAATCGGCGAAGCGAGCATTATTCCATCGGTGGCTGCCGTCGCGAACGCCATCTTCAACGCAACCGGCAAGCGCATCAAAGATCTTCCAATTACTCGCGACAAGCTTTTGGGGGTGCTGGCATGAGAGCCTTTAGCAACGCGAATCCGAAGGACATCCACGAAGCTGTTTCGCTCCTCAGCCAAACGCACCAGCAAGGCCGAGCCGCATCTATCGTGGGCGGCGGTAGCGATCTGCTCGGCATGGTGAAGGAACATTTGGTCGCGCCCGATGTATTGGTGAACCTCAAAGCCATCCGGGGGATGGATCAAATTGAGACACAGCGCGGCAATCTGAAAATTGGTGGATTGATCACGCTGGACACGCTGAGCCGCGATCAGCGCATTCGCAAAGAGTATACGGTGTTGGCGGAAGCCGCGGAAAAAGTCGGAACGCCGCAGATTCGCAACGCCGGGACGCTCGCCGGCAATGTGTGCCAGCGTCCGTGGTGCTGGTATTTCCGCAATGGCTTTCCGTGCTTGAAGAACGGTGGAAATATTTGTTTTTCCTCCTCGGGAGAGAATCAGCTGCATGCCATTTTCGGTGGCGGCCCCAGCTACATCGTGCATCCCTCCGACACGGCTCCGGCGCTGGTAGCTCTGGATGCGCAATTTCACATCGCGGGACCGTCGGGCGAACGCGTAGTGCCTGCATCGGAGTTTTTCCAACTGCCGCGCGTGGATGCGGCGCGTGAAAACGTTTTGGGCAAAGACGAGATACTCACCGCGATTCAACTGCCGGCGGCCCGCCCCGGGGTTCGCGGCACGTATCACAAAGTGCTGGATCGCGAAGCCTGGACGCATGCCGTAGTCAGCGCTGCCATCGTACTGGAAATGGATCAGAAAATCTGCCGCAGCGCACGGATTGTGCTGGGCGGCGTTGCTCCCATTCCGTGGAGGCTTCCGAAGGTGGAGGCGATGCTAACAGGCCAGCGCATCACGCCCGAATTAGCGGCCAAAGCCGGTGAAGCCGCCGTCGAGGGCGCGCATCCGCTGGCGAAGAACAAGTACAAGGTGCCGCTGACGAAAGCTGTTGTGAAACGGACTCTGTTGTCACTCAATGCCTAGGGCCTGGAGCAAGAAAGCGTAGTCGAACGCCGTTTCCTTGATACCTTCATAGCGGCCCGATGGTCCGAAATGTCCGCTGCCCATGTTGGTCTTGAGTAGCAAGGCATTCGAATCCGTTTTCAGCATCCGTAGTTTCGCCACCCATTTTGCGGGCTCCCAATACGGAACGCGCGGATCGTTGAGGCCGGCCGTTACCAACATCGTCGGGTATTCGCGCGCGGACACGTTGTCGTATGGCGAATAGTCTCGGATGTAGTCGTAGTATTGCTTGTCTTCCGGATTGCCCCACTCTTCGTACTCGGCAATCGTTAGGGGCAGTGTAGGATCCAGCATGGTGTTTAACGTGTCGACGAACGGCACTTTCGCGATGGCGGCGTGGAACAACTCCGGCCGCATGTTGAGAACCGTGCCCATCAAAAGCCCGCCGGCGCTGCCGCCCATAATGGCGAGACGTTCGCTCGATGTGTAGCAGGTCGCGATGAGATGTTCCGCGGACGCGATGAAATCGCTGAAGGTGTTTTTCTTCTCCAGCAGCTTACCGTGATCGTGCCATTCTTCGCCCATATCCGCCCCACCGCGAATGTGCGCGATGGCGAAGACGAAGCCGCGATCGAGCAGACTTAGCCGGTCCGACGAAAATCGTGGATCGATACTGTGGCCGTATGAGCCGTAGCCATACAACAGCAGCGGGCTGGCTCCGTTGCGCTCGAAATTCTTGTGATACACCAGCGAAATCGGAACTTCGACGCCATCTGGCGCTTTGGCGAAGATTCGTTCCGATTGATATTGCGATGCATCGTACCCGCCGCGCACTTCGTATTGCTTCTTCAGCTCGCGCTCGCGCGTACGCACGTTGTAATCGAATACCGATGTCGGCGTCACCAGTGAGGTGTAGCTGAAACGCAATAGATTGGTCTTGTATTCGGCATTCCCGGTTGCGCCAACGGTATACACAGGCTCCGGGAAATCGATGTAATGCGAAAGAGCGCCCAAGCCATCGCGGATGCAAATCTTTTCCAGTCCACGCTCGCGCTCGTAGACGGCGATGTGATCGTCGAAAGAGTCTACGCCTTCAATGGTGACATCGGCGCGGGCGGGAATTATTTCGTGCCAGCGCTCGTTCGATGGATGGGCCACCTCAGTTCGCATCAAGCGAAAGTTCTTGGCTTGATCGTTGGTGCGAATGTAAAAGTACTCGCCGTGATGCGCCGCGTCGTACTCAACGCCCTGCCGGCGAGGCAAAAGGACACGAAATTCTCCTTGCGGTTCGGCAGCTTCCAAATACCGCAGCTCGGACGTGAGCGGGCTTGCAAGCTCGATAAACAGGAATCGGCGGCTGCGGGTTTTCCCTAAGCCCAGCGTGAAACGGCCATCGGTTTCTTCGTAGACCAGCGTATCTTGCGATGAGCCAAGCTCATGCCGGAACGCGCGATAGGGACGCTTTGCCGGGTCGAGAACCGTGTAGAAAAATGTCCGATTGTCGTTCGCCCATTCAAGCGTGTAATACGTGTTCGCGATCCGGTCCGGCAAAAGTTCCCCGGTAGCGAAATTCTTAACCTGGATGGTGTAGGATTCATCGCCTTCCAGATCGGTGGAATAAGCCAGTAACCGGTGATCGGGGCTAACGGCGAAGTTGCCCAAGCGGAAATACTTTTGGCCTTCGGCAAGAGCGTTGGCATCGAGCAAAATCTCTTCGCTCGCATCCAAGCTCCCGCGCTTGCGGCACTGGATGGAATACGCTTTGCCTTCCTCGGTGCGCGTGTAATAAAAATAGTCGTCGCGCTTCACCGGCACCGATAAATCCGTCTCCTGAATGCGGCCGAGAATCTCGTGATACAGGCGTTCCTGAAGCGGCTTCGTGGACGCCATCGCATCCTCGGTATAGCGATTCTCAGCCTCGAGGTACGGAATCACGTCAGGATCAGACCGGTCGCGCAGCCAGAAATAGTGATCGACACGCCGGTCGCCATGCTGCACGATTTCCTTGGGGACCACTTTGCCGTGAGGCGGAATTATTGGCTTTCCTCTTTCCCCATGTACAACTCGCTAACTACCTCCCGATGGTTTTCGAGAACGCGACTCCGCCGGACCTTCATGGTAGGCGTTAGCTCTCCGCTTTCGATGGAGAAATCCCGCTGCAAGATGCGGAACTTGCGAATTTGTTCGAAGGGCGCAAGCTTGCGGTTCACGCGCGCGACAGCCTTCTTCACTTCGGCCTCGGCCGATGTCGCTACTTCGGCAGCGTTGATAGTGACCAGAGCGGTGACGTATGGCAACCGATCGCCAATCAAAACCACCTGATTGATGACGGGCTCCGTCTTGAAAAGCAGCTCAATGCGCGAGGGATAGATCTTCTTGCCGTTGGAGGAAACGATCAGCTCTTTTTTGCGGCCCGTGATATAGACATATCCCTCGGAATCGATTTCTGCGATATCGCCGGTGTACAGCCAGCCGTCGCGCAGTACGGATGCGGTTGCATCCGGGTCATGGGGATAGCCGGAGAACAAAGCGGGACTCTTCACCAGCAGCTCGCCATCTTCGGCCAGCCGGAGCTCCACGCCCGGCAGCTTTACTCCGATGCTTCCGGATTTCGGCCGATCGATGGGGTTCAGACAAACTACTCCGCCTTCGGTAAGCCCGTAGCCTTCTATGAGAGGCATGCCGATCGCGGCGTAGAAGCGGGCCAAATCTTTGCCGAGTGGCGCAGCACCGGATGCGGCCACTTTGATGCGTCCGCCCAATCGCGCGCGGATCTTGGAGAACACCAGTCGATCGGCGATCTTGAGCATCGCCAGCATTGCTTTCGGAACGGGCTTGCCCTCTTCGCGGAGGCGGCTCACTTCGGCGCCCAATCCAACAGCGCCGTGAAAAATCTTTCGAACAACCGCGCTCTTCTTCTTGATCTCCGCGGTTACGCTGGCGAAGATGCGTTCCCATACACGTGGCGGCGCCAATAGGAAAGTAGGCCGGATGGTTTTCATTTCATGCGGCAGCTTGGCGAGGCTTTCCGAAAACCAAACAGGCACACCCATGCGAATGGGAAGCATTTCGATCACCACGCGTTGCGCAATGTGCGCCGAAGGAAGAAAGGCGATGGTTGCGTCAGCGGGCGTGAGCGGCAGAATCAGCGGACCCATGTCGATATTGCTAGTGAGGGCGGCGTGAGATACCAAACCCATTTTGGGTTCGCCGGTGGCGCCGGACGTGAGATACAAAATCGCAGGATCGTGGGCGTGAACCTTGCTGCGGATCTTTTCGAATGCGTGTGCATCTTCGTGCAGCGCGGCGCGGCCTTTGGATCGCAATTGCTCCAGGGAGAGTGCGCCGTCGGATTCGCCCGTCAGCAGGATCCAGTGCAATCCGGGAAATGGCTCGCCGGCCTCAGCGATGAGCGCCCGCATGCTTTTTGGATCTTCCATGAAAACCGCTTTAGCATGGCTGGCGCGGATGTTGTTGGCCTGCTCAGCGAGCGGATAGGTGGTGTAGAGTGCCGCCGCGATGGAACCATTCGCGAGTACGCCCAAATCGGCGAGATAGAATTCCGCGCGCGTCTCAGAATGCAGCGCTACCGTGTCACCCTTTCGGATTCCCAACTGGCCGAGGCCGCAAGCAATTTCTTGCGCGGCGCGCTGGTAGTCAAGCCAGGTGTACGTCTGGTAATTGCCTTTGCCCGTAGGCTGATGCAGAGCCGGCGTGTTGCCGAAAGTACGGGCGGCTTCTTCGAGGACAGCGTACATGGTGCGAGCGCCCATTCGCCTATTGTAGACGTGCTACGGTGTGGATTGTGTTGAAGGTCATCGACGGTGAGCACTTGGGCTAGAGAGCTTGAAATTGCGATGGCAGGCGCGAAGAAGGCGGCTGAGTTGGCGCTGCGGTATCAGCCGAACATCATCGCCGAAACCAAACCGGATAACTCCCCGGTGACTTAGGCGGATCGCGAATGCGAGCGGATGATCGCCCACATGTTGAGCGAGGCGTTTCCCGAGGATGGCATCTTGGGCGAAGAGGGCGCCAGCGCGGAAGGCCGCAGCGGACGGCGCTGGATTATCGATCCCATCGACGGCACTCGGGACTATGTGCGAGGCAATCCATTGTGGGCGAACTTGATCGCGCTCGAAGCGGAAAACGAAGTGGTAGTTGGCGTGGCGAATCTGCCAGTGCTCGGGAAGCTATATACTGCGAGCCGCGGTGCAGGCGCTCATTGCAATGCTGGCAAAATTCAAGCTTCGGCCAAGACAATTGTTGAGGAATCCGTTCTATGCGTCAACGGCTACGACAAAATGTCGAAGGCGACCTACCGCGATCGATTGCTAGATTGGATGGCGCGCTTTTGGGCCGTGCGTGGCTTGGGCGGCGCGGCGGACGCGATGATGGTAGCGTCGGGCCACGCCGAAGTTTGGCTAGAGCCCAAAGCCTCCGAGTGGGATTTCGCGCCGCTTAAGCTAATTCTCGAAGAAGCCGGCGCGCGTTTTCTCAACGCTAATGGCGGGTCCAGCATCTATGTCGGAGACGGGATCGGCTGCGCGCCGGGATTGGAGCAGGAAGTTCGGCGATTTCTCCAGGGTTAAATCCCTTCATGTGAGCGGATTTTAACTGGCTCCCGCGAGAGTCTCGCGCCCTAGCTGCGTTTATAGGCTTAGGAGAACAGTTATGAAGAGCATGTTTCTAACACTTGCTGTGACCGGGATGATGATGACGAGCGCTGTAATGCAGGCGCAGGAGATTCAACAGCGCAAGGAGAATCAGCAGGATCGGATTGCAAATGGGGTGGCGAATGGTTCACTGACGCCGAATGAAACCGCTAATCTGGAGCACAAAGAAGCCGGGCTGAACCGCGAGATTCGGCGCGACCACAGGCAGAACGGCGGCAATGTGACGAACAAAGAAAAAGCGCAGGTCAATCGCCAGCAGAATCAGTTGAGCCGGAACATCTATCGCGATAAGCATAACGCCGCGCATCAGGTGCACTAGGACTATCGGCTTAAGAAGAGGGCTATGCGAGCCATGGCCTCTTCCAAAATCGGACGATCGGCGGCGTAGCAAATTCGTACGGATCCTTCGCCGCCGGCGCCAAATGCAACGCCCGGGGCAAGCCCGACATGGGTCTCGAGCAAGAGGCGTTTGCAGAAATCGAACGAGTCGCCAGCGCCCGCGATCTTAGGAAACAGATAGAATGCTCCATCCGGTTTCGGAACCGTGACGCCAGGCATCTTGGCCAGTGCAGCCAGACAAAAATCGCGATTCTCGCGCAAACGCAGCAACATTTCAGCCAGAGCGTTCTCGCCCCATAAGAGCGCAGTTTCTCCGGCGCGCTGGGTGAAACTAGGTGCGTGCGATACGACAAACTCGTTGAGCTGCGTAGCTCGCGCGGCAAGATCGCTCCGCGCCACCAGCCAGCCCAAGCGCCAACCCGTCATGCAATATGCTTTGGAAAACGACTGTATAACGATCACAGCGTCGTCACGAGTGGCAAGCTTTAGGATGGTTGGCGCAGGCGTAATCGCTTTGGGACCGGTGTAATTCAGACGCTCGTATACCTCGTCGGCCATGAGCCACAACCCGTGGCGTCGCGCAAATTCCAAGAGCTGGCGTTGCTCGTCAACCGTGGCCATCCAACCTAAAGGATTCGAAGGGGAGGTGTAGAGCAGCATCCGAGTTCGCGGCGTGACGGCGGCTTCCAAAGCCGAAAAGTCGATTTGATAGCGATCCCCCACGAGCGGCTGTGGGATCTCAACGGGCACTGCGTTCGCCATCGCGACATTGGCCGCGCCGTTTGGCCAGGCGGGTGTCAGTACCAGCGCTTCATCCCCTGGGTCGAGTACGCAACGAATGGCGAGATGCAGCGCCTGTACGCCGGACGCGGTAATGACGATCTCGCTCGATCCGTCGATTTCCACGCCGTGCAATTCCTCGTAGTAGCGCACGAGCGCCTTGCGCAACGAAGGCAGGCCTGCGTTCTCGGTATAGAACGTGTAGCCATCGGCCATGGCTTTTTGTGCTGCGCGCTTGATGAACTCGGGAGTCGGCAGGTTCGATTCGCCGAAGTAAAGCTTGAGCACACCATCCATCGACATGGCGATTTCGGCCAGTTCGCGAATACGCGAGTGTGGAACAGCGAGCGCCGAGGCGGCGACAGCGGGACCGATTTTTGTTTTTGGGCTAGACACCCTCGAAGATCGCCGATGTGGGAATGCTGAAGCCAGGGAGAACGGCTGGATCGACGAGCGGCTGGTCGTCCAGGAACTTTTTCGTTCCAGTAGCAGAATCGATTCGAACCATGCGCTCCTGCGGATATATGGCCCAAACGGACTTGCCACCATGGGCCAGGTACAGCCGGATCTTTCTCTCAAGGCGCGCAGCCGGTTCCGAAGATACAACTTCGATCGCGATCTCGGGAGCCCCTTGAAACACGCCGGTGCTCCCGGGTACAACTCGATTCGAGGCAAGTAAGCTTAGGTCAGGGATGAGACAGTTTCGGTTATCGAGTTGATACGCTGCCTCGCAAAACAATCGCCAGCCCGCATTCTGAAGGGACCAGGCGGTCACAAGCCGAATGACATTCGACTTTGTAACCTCATGCGGCTGACCCGAGACGGGCATGCTGGTAACTTCGCCTCCAATGAGCTCCTCAATCAGGCCTTCGGTCTCAGGCATATCGAGAAACTCTTGGACTGTTACCAGCGCCGTGGTTGTGCCCATGTCTGATTGTACTCTTGCGCTGAAGCGATTCGCCCTAACGGCGGGTTCTGGCGGCGACTAATTCTTCGATCTGCACCAGTTCTGTAGGGTAATTGCCGGTGTAGCAGGCATAGCAGTATTCGTCTTTGGTATCGGACACCGCTTTTCGGAGAGAGTCCAGCGAAAGATAGGCCAACGAATCGGCTTCGACGAATTTGCGAATCTCTTCGATCGAATTGTTGGCGGCGATCAGCTCACTTTCGCACGGCGTATCTACGCCGTAGAAGCACGGTGAGATGGTGGGAGGGCACGAGATGCGCAGATGCACTTCCCGCGCGCCCGCGTTGCGGACCATGCGAACAATCTTGCGGCTGGTGGTGCNNCTCGAATGGCTTGCGACGGCTCGATGAATGTGCGGCCCACGTAATGATTGCGGATGAGAGCCTGACGGAAAGGGATATTGGATTCTGACGCGAAGCCGATGGCGGCCGCGACGCCCGAATCTGGAACAGGAACCACGACGTCGGCGGGCACGGCCGATTCGCGCGCCAGCAATCGTCCCAAATTCTCACGCGATTGTCCCACCGAGCGTCCGAAGACGATGGAATCGGGCCGCGAAAAATATACATGCTCGAAGACGCAATGAGCTTGCGGCGAGGCCGGAGCCCAGCGCTCGCGTGTTAAGCCTTCCGGACCAACGCACACCATCTCGCCCGGCTCAACGTCGTTTACATAATCGGCATTGATCAAATCGAACGCGCAGGTTTCCGATGCGAACACGTAGGCGGTGCCGCCTTCGGGCGAGGGCATTCGTCCAAAAGCCAGCGGACGGAAGCCGTGCGGATCGCGCGNNCCACGTCGCGCTCGTACTTCGCGTGCAGCAGGTCGAACGCGCAAGTCTCGCTGGCAAACACAAACGTATCCGGCGAGCCGTTCACGCCCGCAATCCGCCCCATCGACAGCGGCCGGAAGCCGTGCGGATCGCGCGCCACGATGACGCGGTCTTTTGCCAAGAACACCAGCGAAAATGCGCCTTCGAGCTGCAACAGGGCCTCGCGCAACGCGCCTGCGAGCGTCCGTTCGCGCGATCGCGCCACCAAGTGCAAGATAACTTCGGTATCGCTTGAGGCCTGAAAGATGGATCCCTCGCGCTCCAGGTCTCGCTTCAGTTCGCCGGCATTAGTGATGTTGCCGTTGTGCGCCACGGCGATTTGACCTTTGTTGCACGCTACCAGGAACGGCTGCGCGTTCAGCAATACCGTGTCGCCCGCAGTGGAATAGCGCGTGTGCCCGATTGCCATGTCGCCGGGCAGGCAGGCGATCTGCTCCGGCGTGAATATGTCGGCCACATGGCCCATCGATTTAGAGCAGCGGATCTCGCGATGATCGCTAGTGGCAATGCCCGCGCTCTCCTGTCCGCGATGTTGCAGCGCATAGAGGCCAAGGTAGGTGAGGTTGGCGGCCTCAGTGTGGCCGTGGATGGCGAAGACGCCGCACTCCTCGTGCAGCTTGTCACTTTTAATTTCTACTACTGCTGGTGCAGCAGGCGTTCGAGTGAAGTTTCCCAAGGTTGCCTCAACTCCGTCAGGTCGCAATCCAGCAAGGTTTCCGAACCGCAATCGATCCGTAACCGCTCTTTCATCGTAACACCGAAACGCAGGGCTTCAACCGAATTCTTGCGCCCGATTTCCAACACATTTTCGGCCCGGGATGTTGCAACAATAATTCGCGAAGGGCCTTCATGAAACAGGCGAAACTCGGGGCGAACGCCAGCCGGAATATCGACGCGCGCGCCAATGCCGGCGGGCCCAAAAGAGCTTTCGCATAAGGCAATTGCAAGCCCTCCATCACTGATATCGTGCGCCGCGTCCGCCAGGCCGGCGGATACAATTTCCCGAATGGCTTGATGGACTCGCTTTTCGTACGGCATGTCCAAACTAGGTGGCAGGCCCCAGAGACTTTCCAGAATTACCTTAGCGTACTGAGTTCCTCCGAAGTGCGTGTCATCACAATTTCCGAAGCCGCCCAGAAGGATCAAATCCAATCCTTCGGCGGGAAAATGGATCGGCGTCGGTTGCACAGTCTTCATCAATCCAACGATGCCCATCACCGGCGTCGGNNTGTAGAGGCTGACATTGCCGCCTGTGATGGGCGTTTCAAAAAACTCGCAGGCTTCGGCCATGCCTTCGATCGATTCCACGAGTTGCGCCATGATCTCGGGCCGCTCCGGATTTCCGAAATTCAAATTGTTGGTTGCTGCCACGGGAAGCGCGCCGGCGGTGGAAACGTTGCGGCAGCATTCGGCCACCATCAGCTTGACGCCTTCGCGCGGATCGAGCGCGCAATAGCGCCCATTGCCATCGAGCGACATCGCAATCGAAGTTCCGGTCTCTTTTATGCGGATGATGGCAGCATCCGCCGTTGGTCCCGCCAGGGTGCTGCTTCGCACCAGATAATCGTACTGCTCCCAGATCCAACGCTTGGAACACAGATCGGCGGAACTGAGCAAGGCTTTGAGATCGGCGCGGAGCACTCCCGGCGCCGAACGATCCGCAATGCGCGGGGCTTCGAGCGGAGCGATACGCGCGGGCTTGGTATACGGCCGATCGTAAATCGGAGCTTCATCGGCGAGGGCGCGGTTGGGAATCTCCGCTACGACTTTGCCGTGATCCTTCACGCGCAGGATGCCGTCCGCGGTGACGCACCCCACGGTCACCGCGTCTAATCCCCATTTGTGGAAAACCGCGAATACTTCCGCTTCACGGCCTTTGTCGGCCACTAGCAGCATGCGCTCCTGGGATTCGGAGAGCATGATCTCGTACGGCGTCATGCCCGTCTCGCGCTGCGGGACATACTGCAGATCGATTTCGACGCCGGTGCCGGCTCGGCTTCCCATCTCGCACGTAGAACACGTGAGACCGGCCGCACCCATGTCCTGAATGCCGACGATGGCGCCGGTCTTCATCGCTTCCAGGCAGGCCTCGAGCAAAAGCTTTTCCAGAAAAGGATCGCCCACCTGCACGTTCGGGCGCTTCTGCTTGGATTCTTCGGTGAACTCGGCGGAAGCCATCGATGCGCCGTGGATGCCGTCGCGGCCCGTTTTCGCGCCGACGTAAATTACCGGATTGCCGACGCCGGTGGCCTTTCCGTAAAAAACTTCGTCTTTGCGGAAGACGCCCAGCGCGAAGGCGTTCACCAGCGGATTGCCGTTATAGCAATCCTCAAACGCACACTCTCCGCCGACGGTAGGAACGCCAAAGCAGTTCCCATAATGCGCGATACCCGAAACGACGCCTTCGAGGATACGGCGATTGCGCGGGATGTCGAGGGGGCCAAAGCGTATCGCATCCATGACTGCGATGGGCCGCGCGCCCATGGTGAAGATGTCGCGCAAGATGCCGCCCACGCCTGTGGCCGCTCCCTGGAACGGCTCGATAAAGCTGGGGTGGTTATGTGATTCGATTTTGAACGCGATCGCATAGCCGTCGCCGATGTCGATGATGCCCGCGTTCTCGCCGGGACCTTGCAGGACCAGTTTGCTGCGCGTCGGCAGTTTCTTCAAGTGAATGCGTGAGCTCTTGTAGGAGCAATGCTCGCTCCACATGACGCTGAAAATGCCCAGCTCGGTGTAGGTGGGCTCGCGTCCGAGGAGCGAGACGATCTTGTCGTATTCCGGCCCGGTGAGCTGGTGGGCTTCGATGACTTGGTGAGAAATGACTTGTGGCGTCATCACCGCGCTGCGACCAGTGCCGCGACCATGGATTGAAATATGACTATGCCGTCGGTCGATCCCATCAGAGGCTCGGTGGCATCTTCGGGGTGCGGCATCAAGCCCATCACATTGCGGCCTTCATTTAAAATGCCCGCGATGTCGCGCAGGGAGCCGTTCGGATTCTCTATATACCGCAGCGTGACGCGATCTTCGGCTTCAAGTTGATCGAGCGTTCGATCATCCGCGATGTAACAACCTTCGCCATGCGCGATCGGAACTACCAGACGCTGGCCTTTTTGCGCTTCCGAAGTGAACGGAGAATTCGTGGTCTCCACTCGAAGCGGTACGTGCTTGCAAATGAATTTCAACCCGCGATTGCGTACCAGAGCGCCCGGCAAAAGCCCGCTTTCCACCAGGATCTGAAAGCCGTTACAAATACCCAGCACCAGGCCGCCATCGGCCGCAAACTTGCGAATGCTCTGCATGACGGGCGAAAACTTGGCGATGGCTCCGCAGCGCAAATAGTCGCCGTAGGAAAACCCGCCGGGAAGGATGAGGGCGTCCACGTTGCCGAGATGCGTGGCATCGTGCCAGATGATTTCGCAATCTTGTCCGAGAACCTTCGAGATTGCGTACCAAGCGTCGTGATCTCGATTGCTGCCAGGAAACACGACGACGCCAAACTTCATCGGGATGTGTTCATTATATCAGGCCGAGAATTTACTCGCCCATCACGGGCTCGTAGGCCTCGTCCGGCTTGGCCCGAAGATTTGGATTGCGCATCAAAATACGCGCACAGGTGTTCCAGCGCAGAATTGCATCATCATGGCCCTGCGTGCGTAGTTCAATCGCCTTTTCGTAGCACCGCATGGCCTGGATCAGGCCGTCGTATGCGCTAAAAGCGGCGGTTGGAGCGCCTTTGCGGAGCTGTGCGTGCGCGGCGCGCTCCCAAATGATCCCGGCGAAATAACACTGTTCGTACTCGCTCTTCAAGCGCGGTAAGATTTCGCGGGCCTTACCCACAGCGACGCCTTGGCCGAACTGATCCGTGATCGCGAGCAGCAGGGTTACGAGCGCGCGTTTGTTTTCCGGTTCAACTTCGAGCACGTCCAGGCAAATGCTCTCGGCGAGCGATGGTTCATTGAGCAGGCGGTAACGCTCCGCTCGTTCCAGCGCCTCAGAGATGCCCGCTTTTGAAATCGGCTTGAGCTCAAATTGCATGCTGGCATTATCTCCCGATTCATCGCGTCCTGGGAATAGGTGAAGCTCCGAGCCACGGTGCCTTCCTGGAGAACGTTACTACGCCTCGGTGAAGCAGAAGGTTCGTTGCCTTTGCCAGAGGAACAGGTTAGCACTTTGGCCGGTTACAATGCACCTTGAACCGAGGCCAATGATAACTGACGAAATGACGATAGTTTCTAAGCTTTTCATGCTATTTCAACAGATTGCCCAATGTAAGCGCAATGAAGAACAACGCCCCAAGCACCAGGAATACACCTATGATTCGGAACTTCCAACGCGCGGCGGTGCTCAAGGCCGATTCCGCTGTAACTTGCATTGAGTACCGAGATGACATGAGAATGGCGCGCCGTGGAGCAACGATACACAACAACCCGAACCCCAACGCTAAGCTGGAAACTAAGAGCACGAACAGCGGAAGTGCGAATGAATCCCAGTTCTTCATCACAATGACTTACACTTGCCATAGCTCGAGGTCATAATCACTCCCTTGAAGCCGACAGTTGGGCCAATTATGGTCGGCGACCATAGCTTCCAGGGCTAGCTAGGCGGTTATCACCAGATCGAACTTGGCCGCTTCGGCGAAGGCCCGAAAATCCCGGTCGCGCGTTATAAGGGGAATCGCACGGTCGATACAACTCTGGGCGATGAGGGCGTCGCCGAGACGAGCCTTGCGGCGTTTCGCCAACACCTTAGCGCGTAGCGCGCCCGCTCGCTGCCAATACCCGGAAGTGATATCGACGGGCGGCACGCCGGAGAGTGATTCCGCGACAACGGATGGAAGTTTTGGATCGCTCAGTAATTCCGTGAGTACGGCCGGGACCATAAGGACCTGGCGATCTGCCAGCGCCTGGTCGAGCAATTGAGCGTCCTCGCCGTTGTCGCCTTGTAGGAAAGCGATCCAGGTGCTGGTGTCCGCGGCAATCACCGGTCGTCTTTCAGCTCAGCCAAGGTGCGCGAGAACTTAGCTTTGCCACGCAGATGGCGGATCTGCGCGTAGGTCTGCGAGGCCGCGACCAACTGCAGACCCGTTCGGACGGTCTGGGTGATACCCGATCCCGTGGCTTGCTGGGCCTTTTCCAGCAGTTCGGCCGGCAATTCGATGGTGATTTTACGTGCGGCTTGCATAGGTTCAGGATACCATAGTGGAGACCAGGGTGGAATATGGCCTTCCGGAGGTTACTTTGCCCCGAAGGCCCGAAATAGCTTTCCTAGAGGATCGAAGAAGCGGTCCACCACCCGTTCCTTCAGCGGAATAATTGCGTTATCGGTGATGGTGATGTTCTCAGGACAAACCTTGGTGCAGCACTTGGTGATGTTGCAGTAGCCAATGCCGTGCTGCTTGCGCAAATCGGGCACCCGGTCTTCGGTATCGATCGGATTCATCTCCAGTTGCGCAGCGTAAATCAGGAAACGCGGCCCGATGAATTCGTCGAAGAGCTGATGGTCGCGCAGCACATGGCACACGTCCTGGCACAGGAAGCACTCGATGCATTTGCGAAATTCCTGCGGTCGGTCGACATCGGCCTGGTCCATGCGCCAACTTCCATCAGGTGCATCCGGCTTGCGGGGCTTCAGCTTCTTGATGCCCATCTTGACCTTGTAGTTCCAAGACACGTCGGTGACCAGGTCTTTGATCAGCGGGAAGGTTTGCATGGGCTGAATGGTGACCGGCTGATCAAGCGGAAGTGTGTTCAGACGCGTCATGCACATTAATTTCGGCATGCCGTTTATTTCGGCTGAACATGAACCGCACTTGCCCGCCTTGCAGTTCCAACGCACCGCCATATCGTTGGCGTGTTCCGCCTGAATGTGATGAACGGCGTCCAGCACTACCATGCCTTCGGAGATTTCCGTGCTGTAATCGCGAAACTGGCCCCCCGATTTATCGCCGCGCCAGATTCTGAAGGTCGCCGTACTCATTTCATCTCTCCCTTACTTCATCTCCTCGATAATCTGCTTCTGCTCTTCGGTCATCGGGGGCAGCGGATCGCGATCGATCCGCATCGCCCCATCGGTTCCCTTGCTGATCACGTAATTGAAAGTACCGTACGCCGGATCCTTCTCCGGATAGTCGTCGCGGAAATGGGCTCCGCGGCTTTCCTTGCGCTGCAAGGCTGCCAGCGCGATGGCTTCCGAGACCGTGAGCAGATTGTTCAAATCGAGCGCGGTATGCCAGCCGGGATTATATTCGCGATTGCCGCTAATGCTCACTTTCTCCGCGCGCTGTTTGAGTTTCGCGATCCCTTCCAACGCACGCTCGATCTCATCCTCGCGGCGCACGATGCCCACCAGATCCTGCATCAAATCTTGCAAGTCGTGCTGAACCTGATAGGGGCTTTCCCCTTGCCGTTCGAAGGCTTCGAGCGACTTGCGCGCCACTTCATCCACCTGCGCCATGTCCACGGAACCGGCGGTGTGATCTTTCGCAAACTTCGCGGCGGACTCGCCCGCGCGCTTGCCGAAGACGATCAGATCTGACAACGAATTTCCGCCCAGGCGGTTCGCTCCGTGCAATCCCGCGCCGCATTCGCCGGCCGCGAACAAGCCTTGCACGTCCGACATCTGCGTATCGGGATCCACGCGCACGCCGCCCATCATATAGTGCGTCGTCGGACCAATTTCCATGGGGTCCTTGGTGATGTCGATGTCGCCAAGCTGCTTGAACTGGTGGTACATGCTGGGCAGCTTCTTCTTGATGTGCTCGGCCGCGTTCGGCAGCTTCTCCTTGATCCAGGCGATATCCAGATACACGCCGCCGTGCGGGCTGCCGCGGCCTTCCTTCACTTCGCGCACGATACAGCGCGCCACGTGGTCGCGCGTCAGAAGCTCGGGCGGACGCCGTGCGCTCTTGTCGCCCACCGTGTAGCGCCAGCCTTCTTCGGGAGTGTCGGCGGTCTGGTTCTTGTAGTTGGCCGGAATATCGTCGAACATGAAGCGCTTGCCCTGGTTATTCAGCAGAACGCCGCCTTCGCCGCGTACGCCTTCGGTGACCAGAAGGCCACGCACGCTGGGCGGCCAGATCATTCCGGTGGGGTGGAACTGCACGAACTCCATGCCTTGGAGCGTAGCGCCGGCTTCATAGGCGAGCGAGTGGCCGTCGCCGGTGTATTCCCAACTGTTGCTCGTAATCCTATAGGCTCGCCCGATGCCGCCGGTGGCGAGCACGACGGCTTTCGCATGAAACAGCTTGTAGCGGCCGCGCTCTCGGTCGTAGCAAAACGCTCCCACCACGCGGCCGGCGTTCACCAGCAGCGTAATGACCGTGCACTCCATATGAAAATCGATGCCCTGGTGGATGCCGTGATCTTGCAGGGTGCGGATCATCTCCAAGCCCGTGCGGTCACCCACGTGCGCCAGGCGCGCGTAACGGTGTCCGCCGAAATTGCGCTGTAGAATCTTGCCGTCCTTGGTGCGATCGAAGAGCGCGCCCCAGGCTTCCAGCTCGCGCACGCGCGAGGGAGCTTCCTTGGCGTGCAGCTCGGCCATGCGGGGATGATTCAGATATTGCCCGCCACGCATCGTGTCTGAGAAATGGACGCGCCAATTGTCGCGGTCGTCTATGTTGCCCATGGCGGCCGCCACTCCGCCTTCCGCCATCACGGTGTGGGCTTTACCGAGCAGCGATTTGCTAACCACCCCGACCTTGACGCCCCCGGCCGACGCTTCAACGGCGGCGCGCAGCCCGGCGCCACCCGCGCCGATCACCAACACATCATGTTCGAACGTTTGATATTCGGCGGCCATCAGAGGATTCTCCAATCCGTCCAGATGCCCATGGAGCACATCCTTACGTACAGATCGGAGAAAGCGACCCAGAACAGGCTCATCCATGCAAACAGCATGTGGCGGCGATTCATGCAGCTCACGCAGTCGTACATTTTCTTGCGGACGGGACGGCGCGAGAGCACATCGAAAATTCCACCCGTCAGGTGGCGGAGCGAATGGCAGCCTAACGTGTAGCTGGCGAGGAGAATGACATTGACCAGCAGCACCAGCGTTCCGACGCCGATTCCAAACTTGCCGTTGAACCACAGCGCTTTCCATACGTCGTGCGCCAGAAAGACCAGGAAGAGAAGCGCGGCATACAGGAAGTAGCGGTGGATGTTTTGGATGATCAGCGGGAAGTAGCGCTCACCGAGGTATTTCTTACGAGGCTCGCCTACGGTGCAACTGGGTGGATCGGCCCAAAAGGCTTTGTAGTAGGCGCCGCGATAGTAGTAGCAAGTGATGCGGAAGCCTCCGGGGAAGATCAGAATCAACATTGCTACGGTGACGAAGCTCGGGAAGATGGCAGGCATGGGTCCAAACCACGAATCTTCGCCTGGATGCCCGAAAATCAGGGGCGAATACATCGGCGAAAGGTAGGGCCCGTAGCTGTAATGGTTACCCTGGAAAGCCGCCCAATTGGCGTAGACCAGAAATGCGCCCAATCCGAGGAATGTGAGGAGCGGATAAACCCACCAGGCATCGCGACGCGCCGTTTTTCCGAATCCGCCGCGCTCTAAAGGAACGTCGATAGAGGACATGTAGAACCGTCAGGCTATCGAAATGGAAGCAGCGAAGTCAAGCGCATGCAAGGGTATACGATGGTGAGATCGAGTGCGAAATGGCCAAGAAGAAGCCGCCGAAATACGATGTTCCCACCGAGATCCGGCGACTGGCGCGCGAACGAGTGGGTGCGCCGCCATCACCCAAGCTCATATTGCCGAAGACGCTGCGCAAGAAACCTAAACACAAGCGGCCGCCAGGAGAAGAGACGGAATGATTAACTCGTCGTGGTCTGGAACATCGCCTGCACAATTTTAATCAGGAGCGGAACCACCCAGGTAAGCGAGATGGCAAAGAACGCCTTTCCCTTGGTTGTCTTGGCTAACGCGGCCAGCCCTATGGTGAGCACCACCAGGTACCAGATTTGGAAGATCGAGAAGAAATTCGCTACCGCGACCAACGGCCCGTGGCTGTTCTGAAGAAAAATATCCAATCCGAACGGCGGCGCCAGTTGATCCTGCGACGTAATTTCATCGCCCTTAGTACGCAATACGATCAAGGTGGCGATTGACTGCAGAGCGACGATTAACCCGCAGGAAGCCATCAGCGAGAACACATCGCGAAACTTGGCCCGCAATCCCGCCATAGAGCCGATGACGACGGTAAGCCACGCAAACAGCGCCAGAAATAGAATGACGAACACCGGGGTGGCGATAGGTGTGATTTGCGAAATGATGTGAGTAATCCGGCGCGCGGTCTCGGCTTGATCGGCCGGAAGTCCCCGCTGTGCGATCTGCGCGTCAGCGATCGAAATAGCATAGGGGGCGGTGAGAATACCAACCGCGATATAGACGATGCACAGGATAATCATCGGCCAGAGCCACGAGAGCGGCGCCGGTACACGTTTGGCCGTGCCCACCGGGTCGACAAAGGCGTTCAGCATTCCGATCAAGCCGTCGCCCACGCTTAGCTTCTGTTCCTGGACGCCCAGCTTCTGATTTTCCACGGCAACCTCCGTCACGAGTGAGTTTCAGAAGATTATACCTTTGTTGTATGCTGTGAGTTCGCTGAGGATCGAGGAAAAATGAAGATCTTTTCTATCGCAATTGGCTTGGCGGCATTGGCGTCTTTCGGGCTGGCGCAATCCCCCGCTCCCACCGACGGCCGGGTATCGAATAGCCATATCCACTTGTTCACCAAGGATCCGGAAATACAGAAGCATTTCTGGGTGGATGTGATGGGCGCCACCGCGGCCAAAATGGGCCCGGATCGCGACGGCTACACGCTTCCGAAGGTTCTGGTCATTGTCGACAAGGGCAATCCGACGGCTGGCACCGAAGGCTCCATCGTGAATCATGTGGGATTTAAGGTTCGGGACATGAAAGACACCTTGGATAAGGTGACGGCCCAGCATTTCACGATTCAGACACAGAATCCGAATCAGGCTTTTATTCTTGGTCCGGACGAGGTACGTATCGAGCTGCTGACGGACAAAAATCTGGCGACGGTATCAGAAAACCACCAAGTCCATTTCTTTACGCCGGATATCGATGCGATGCAGAAGTGGTATGTCACCAATTTTGGCGCTGCTCCCTCGGCTTTTGGAAAGGTAAAGGTGGCCACGCTGCCTGGCGTCATCTTGTTGTTCGGCCCCACCGAAACTCCCGTGACCGGCACCAAAGGCCGGGCGCTGGATCACATCGGTTTCGAGGTGAAAGACCTGGAGGCCTTTACGAAGACTCTGGAGTCAAACGGCGTGAAGCTGGATACGCCCTACCGGAAGATCCCGCAAATGGGTTTCGCCGTGGCCTTTCTCACCGATCCGTGGGGAACGCGGATTGAACTGACGGAGCGGTCCGCGCCGCCGCCATCGGCGCAGCAATAAGTCAAGTGTCCTTTGACCGAGGGCCCGATGAATCAGATCCCGAGCGTGTACCAGGGCCCCAGCGAGGACGAAAGTTCTATCTCGCGCTGGCCTGCTACGGGGTAATCGCACTGCTTGCCACGCTGACCCTAGACGGCAAGTTTCTCTGGGTGGTGTGGATCTTCTTAGGCGGGCTGGCGTTAAAGACCTACATCGCGACACTGAAACAGCCGTAGCCCGACAGTCTTAGCGAACGTCCTAGCGCAACAGTCCTAGGCATCCCTTAACGACAGTACTGAAGATAAGCGGAAATCGACCGATAAGAGTTGCAGAGGCTGGAGTCCCTCCAGTTTCATTTTGGAACGCGCGTACCGTTTCGGCATGAGCGGATAGGTCGTACGTTCCAGAACGAAATTGAGATGGACCATGAGGCCCTTAGTACCCCCGAGTCATCTCGTTCCGATGGACCGTTGGAGTGAGGTCGCATGTCGTTGAGTCGCGGGACTTAGACAGTACGGGAGTACAGATGACTCCTCTACGAACGGAGGCGATTTTCCCTTAGTCCCCTGATGGCGACAGGCTTGCACTTAGAGAAGCGTCAACCACGACAAGCCAGACCACAAAAACTAAGGCAAAAGGATTCCTCATGAAGACGGCAACGATGACCAAGACGGCCCCGATGATGAAGACGGCAACGATGACGAAGACGGCCCCGATGATGAATAGGGCCACGATGATGAAAACGGCCGCGATGAAGACGCCCATGCTCAAGACCACCACGCTGATCAAGACCGCGCCCGTGATCAGGACGTCGGCTGGGCCGAAGACCGAGACGGTGACCAAAGCAAAGACTGCGCAGCTGAGCCCGGCCACCAAGATCGCCCGCCGCGATCGGATTGTTTTGGAGCATCTGCCGCTGGTCAAAGCCATTGCAGTCCGGGTGCATGAAAACCTGCCCGTTCACGTGGACCTGGACGATCTGGTTCACGCCGGCGTTCTGGGTCTCTTCGATGCCGCCAGCAAATTTAATCCCGAAAAACAGGTCGCTTTTTCCAGTTACGCCAAGCACCGTATCAAGGGCGCGATCCTCGACAGCCTGCGGCAACTCGATTGGGCGTCCCGCGATCTCCGCCGCCGTCACAAACAGGTGGAAGCGGCTACGCGCGAACTGGTCGCCACGCTGCAGCGCACTCCCACGGAATCTGAAATCGCGCAAAAGCTAGGCGTGGATGTCGAGCGCTGGCGTCAAATGATGGTGGACCTTCGCAGCGTCGGCCTGATCTCGGCATCGTCCCGCACTGCCGAGCATGACGACCTGCCCGCTCCCGATTTTCCCAGCAAGCCCGAAACACAGCCCGACAATATGTGTTCGCGCGAGCAGATGCGTTCGGTTCTGGGCGTCGCCATGAAAACGCTTCCGGAGCGCTATCAGAAGGTCGTGTTCCTGTACTACACCAACGAGATGACGATGAAGGAAATCGGGGGCATCTTAGGCATCAACGAAAGCCGTGTCTCCCAGATCCACAAATCGGCTCTCGAAAAAATGCAGGTCGTATTGCAGGCCAACGGGATCGATTCCGTTCACGCATTCTAAGCCGCGCTGCTAGCGGCGCTTGGCTTTGATCCGGATGGGCGTGCTTTCAAAACCGAACCGCTTCCGCAGCTGATTGATCAGAAATCGCTCGGTGGAAAAGTGCAGGTCTTTTGCCTTATCGGTGAACACGACAAAGGTCGGCGGCCGCACCGAGCCCTGGGTCATGTAGTAAATCTTGATGTCGCGATCGAACGACAGCATTTCAACGAAGCGGTTTAATTCGCCGGTACTCACGCGTTTGGAAGCCGATTCGTAAGCTGCGCTGATCATCCCGAACAAACGGTCCACTCCCGCGCCCGTTTTCGCCGAAACAAACGCAATGGGCGCATACTCCAGAAACTTCAGCTCATCGCGAATCTCTTCGGTAAACTTCCGCTTGCCTTTGTCCCCCGCAACGTCCCACTTATTCACGCAAAGGATCAGCGCGCGTCCTTCTTCATGCGCGTAGCCGGCGATGGTGGCGTCCAAAGCGGCGATTTTTTCAGTTCCGTCCAGCACCAGCAAGACGACATTGGCCATGCGGATGTGGCGCCGCGCCATCACCACGCTCAGCTTTTCGGCCATCAGCTTGGTCTTGCCTTTGCGGCGGATACCGGCGGTATCCACAAAGATATACTCCACGCCGTCATGCACCAGCTTTTGGTCCACCGCATCGCGCGTGGTGCCCGCCACCGGGGATACAATGGAGCGCTCCTGGCCCACCAGCGTATTCAACAGCGTGGATTTTCCCACGTTCGGCCTGCCGATGATCGCCACTTTGATAGGGCGCTTCTCCGGCTGCGGTTCGTCCGGGCCGTCGTCGCTTTGAAAGTCCCTCGTTACGTGCTCCAGTAACTCGTCGAACCCGATCCGGTGCTCGGAAGAAATCGGGTACAAGTCCTTAAAGCCGAGCGAATGAAATTCGTGCGCCAAGCCTTCCCGTACCGTGGCGTCAATCTTGTTTACGGCCAGCGTCACGGGCTTACCCAGTTTTCGCAGGACTTTCGCCAGGTCGCGATCGGTACCGGTGATTTCAGTCCGCCCGTCGATCAAAAAGATGATCTGCGCGGCCGATTCCAGCGCTACCCGCGCCTGCTTCAAAATCTCGGTCGGGATCATTTCGGCGTCGTTGGGGATAATTCCGCCGGTGTCGATCAGCTCGAAACGGCGTCCCAGGTAGGTTGCAGCGCCCATGATCCGGTCCCGGGTGATGCCCGGCTCGTCTCCAACGATGGACCGGCGTTGGCCGATTATCGCATTGAAAAGAGTAGACTTACCTACATTTGGGCGGCCGACGATCACCACCACCGGGAGCGCGGATTCGGTCAAACTATCCTGCCGTGCGACCATATAAGTATCGAATGCAACCTGAAGTCCTGACTCACCCTACCGATCATAGCGAAGCGCAGCAACATAATCGCCTTACTCGCAATATTGCCATCATTGCGCATGTCGACCACGGCAAGACTACGCTCGTGGACGCCATGCTAAACCAGAGCGGGCTTTTCCGCGAAAACGAGCACCACGTCGAGCGCATGATGGATTCCAACGAGCTGGAACGCGAGCGCGGCATCACCATTCTGGCCAAAACTACCGGCGTGCGCTATCACGGCATCAAGATCAACATCGTGGACACACCCGGTCACAGCGACTTCGGCGGCGAAGTGGAGCGGGCACTCAAGATCGTCGATGGCGTCATGCTGCTGGTGGACGCGAGCGAAGGCCCGCTGCCACAGACCCGCTACGTTCTCATGAAGGCGCTCGAAGCGAAGCTTCCGCCGATTCTGGTGATCAACAAAATCGACCGGCCCGATGCACGCATTCAGGAAGTGCTGAACGAAGTCTACGACTTGTTCATCGATCTTGACGCGGTGGAAGATCAACTCGACTTCCCGGTCATTTACACCAATGCGAAAGCCGGGATCGCGAAGGTGTCGATGGAAGACGATTCCAACGATCTGCGTCCGCTGTTTGAAACCATCTTGAAGAACATCCCGCCGCCGGCGGGCGATTCCGATGCATCACTCCAGCTTCTGGTGGCGAATCTCGATTACAGCGAATATCTCGGGCGCCTCGCGATTGGCCGCGTCTTCGCTGGCGTGCTCAAGTATGGCGACGAAGTTTCCATCGCGAAGCTGGACGGTTCCTATCACAACACGCGCATCACCAAGCTGTATTCCTTCGAAGGGTTGAAGCGAGTGGATGAGACCATCGGGCAGCCGGGCGATATTCTGGCCATCGCCGGCGTGGAAGGCATCACTATCGGCGAGACCCTCACCAGCGTTGAAAATCCGAAGCCGCTGCCGCACATTCAGATTGATGAGCCGACCATCTCCATGGTGTTCACCATCAATACCTCGCCGTTTTCGGGGCGCGAGGGTCACTATGTAACATCGCGTAACCTGCGTGATCGCTTGGATAAGGAACTGCTGACCAACGTATCCATCCGTGTGGAAGAAGCGGGAGGGCCGGATGCTTATAAAGTGATGGGCCGCGGTGAGCTGCAGCTCGCCATCCTGATCGAAATGATGCGCCGCGAAGGGTTTGAACTGATGGTGGGCAAGCCTGAGATCCTGACCAAGACCATCAAGGGCAAGATGCACGAACCGGTGGAACTGCTGGTGATCGATTGTCCAGAAACGTTCGTCGGCGTGGTGATCGAAAAGCTGGGAAGCAGAAAAGGCAAGATGGCGAAGATGGTGAATCACGGCTCGGGGCGCGTGCGTCTGGAGTTTCACATCCCGTCCCGCGGATTGATCGGGCTGCGGAGTGAAATGCTGACTGATACCAAAGGCACGGCCATCATGAATTCGCTGTTTCATGGCTACATTGAGTGGCAGGGCGAGATCGCAACACGGCCCACCGGATCGCTGGTGTCGGACCGGCCCGGGAAAACCACCGGCTACGCCATCTGGAACCTGCAGGAGCGCGGCGAGATTTTCGTCACGCCCGGCACCGAAGTCTACGAAGGCATGATAGTCGGCGAAAACTCGCGCGACGCCGACCTCAATGTGAATATCGTCAAGGAAAAGAAGCTGACTAACATGCGCGCGTCGACCGCTGACGAAGCCATCCGTCTGGTACCGCCGCGCCTGCTGAACCTGGAGCAGGCCATCGAGTTCAT
>PKZC01000310.1 GCA_003132905.1 Bryobacterales bacterium
CATCTTGCGTGAGACAAGACTCGGGGTTCGATTTCTCGCTCTGTTGCTGTATACTTACCCAAACCTCGCTGCGTTATTGAAGGCTGGCTGAGGAGAAGCAAGTGGACACAGGGAGGCTACGGCCATGTCGTTTATTGCTTGGATCGTTTTGGGATTGCTGGCGGGCTTCATCGGCAGCAAACTGGTGAACAACAGGGGCGAAGGGATTGTGCTCGATGTACTCCTGGGAATTGTGGGGGCCGTCGTCGGGGGCTGGTTGTTCAACAGGTTCGGCGCGATCGGCGTCACAGGATTTAACGTGTACAGTCTCTTGGTAGCAGTGATCGGTGCGGTGTTAGTTTTGGTGGTTTATCACGCAATTAGGCGCATGGCCTAGGCGTCGCGATCGGGCCGTATCCGGTTCAGGACTCCTACAGTCCTGCCCGTAAAGTAGCCCACGACGATTGCGAGGATGAAGCTGAGAACTAAAGTTGAAGGATCGGCCACGCTTCTCTTATCGGCCGATCGGGACTCCGGCTTTACTTCGTAGTTGGGTGTGCGAACCGAGCCGGGTCAATGGGAACATTCGCCTGAATGTCGCTGAACTCCGTCGTGGATCTTCCGTCCAGCCAAGTAGCGATGACGCGATACGGAATGCGCACGCCGGCGACGTCACGGTAATCGGTGTAGTCGATCTGCGCGGGATTGAGACCAACCGGCGATTCCTGGTAACGGACCACGCGCGCCAGTAGACCAGTCTTGCTGTCGAAATACAAGTTGACTGGATACTTACCGTCCGCGGTTCCCTGAATCATCTGCATGTCGCGGCCCTCGATGGTGGCCGAGGTAGCGGCGCGCCACTGCATCAGCGCTCCCTTGAGCTGTGCCGGAAACCAGACGGCCGCGTCTAGCTTGACGCCCGTCAGAGCGCCGCCTGTAAGTTCGAGCAATGAAACCGGCCGTTCCGTCGCTGGTCCCGCGATCCAGCCGGTGCGGCCGTCACAGGTTGTCGCGCTATCGCCGGCGGCCGTGTGGACAATGGTGCTGATCTGATTGGGCGCTTTTACGAACACATCCACGGGAAACTTCTCGTCCTGGTAGCCCCGAAAAGTTCCCTTAGCAGCAAAACTGGTGAGCTTGGCAAGACGCTCGGCACCGCCGACGGCTTGAATATATTTGTCGAGAATCTGATCGGCGGTGGCCGCTTTGCTCGATGACGGCTGGCGCAGTTCATCGGTTTCTTTGGACGGCGGCGGTCCGTATAAATCCGCAAGATTGGGAGTGACGTCGGGACGCTCCACGCCGCGATGGCAGGAGTAACAAGTGATCTCGCGCCTTCCAGCGAAGTAGGTCTTATTGATGGCGTTCATCATGCCGATCATGGCGCGGGCCGTATTCTTGCGCCGATTATCGTCGGCGTACTTGTCCCAGTTGCCTCCGCTTTCGGCGCTATGGCAATCGGTGCAGGTTTCTCCCAAGGACGCCGAGAAAAATCCCATGGTGGCCATGAACTGGTCCACGGGAATGCCCTTCAAGACGCGGACATTTTTGAACGCCTGCTCGGCCATCACTGGCTTGTCCTGGGCATTCGCCACTATAGCCATGAACAGACACACACCGATCGTTATTAGCTTCATTTTGTCTCCATTCCCGCCAGAGCCCGCAGAACCGAAACTACCGCGCCGGTATCCTCTAATCCCATCCCCCTGGCGGACACCGCGCCGAATAGCGGAACGGTGGCGCTGAATAGAGGCACGGGACATTTGGATTGCCGGGCGAATTTCCCAATAATATCCAAGTCTTTTTGAAACACGTCCGCCTTCATCATCGGCGTTGAGCAGTCGCCGCGTGCCATGCTCGGGCCGCGTACTTCCAGCATGCGCGACGTGGCCGCGCTGTCGGCCAGCACTTCCACTAGCAGGGCAGGGTCCAAGCCGGCCTTCTCTCCCAGCACGATCGCTTCCGCTGCTCCAACGATATGGATCGCTACCAGCAAATTGGCAATGTACTTCATTTTTGATCCAGCACCGAAGGCTCCAACATATCGAACCGAACGTGCCAAATGGGAAAGAGTATCGCGGGCGCGATCGAATTCGGCGCGATCTCCACTCGCAAAAATCGCAATGTCTTTGGCTTGGGCCTGCGGCCCTGTGCCGCTGATGGGAGCGTCCAACATTCCGATGCCCGCAGTGGCCAGCCGATCCCGAGCGCGTTCCTTGTCTTCGAGCGCCAGCGTGCTGGTCTCAATAACCAAAAGACCAGATCGCTCGGCCGACATCAATCCCTGCGCTCCGAACAGAGCATCATCGAGCGCGGCGGGGTGGGGCAGGGAAGTGATCACGATATCTGCGTGCGCGGCCACCTCGCGTGCCGAAGAACAGGCGTGACCGCCATGCGCCGCGAAGAGCGCTAAATTTGCAGAGAGCACATCGTAGCCTGAGGTGCGAACGCCAGCCGAGGTAAAATGTCGGGCGAAGGCGCCGCCCATAATTCCCAAGCCAATTACGCCAGCCCGAATTGATTGCGCACTTCCTTCATTCGTGCTCATGGTCTAGAATCTTCTCATGCCACGCCGACATAACAAAACTCTTTCGGGCTATGCGCGGAGATTTTTATGGATTGCAGCCGCGACAGCTTGCGCCTGGGCGCAGCAGCCCGCCCCGAAGCAAGCGCCCGACCCGTTGGCCGCAGATCCGCAGCATACGCATTTAGAGTTGCAGAACCAATGGGTCCGCGTTTTTCAGGAACATATGGGACCGCACGAAACCATGCCTATGCACCAGCATCCGGCACCGGGAGCGGTGATTGTTTTTCAGACCGACCGCAACAATCGGCTGACCTATTTCGACGGGAGCGTCAAGACTTTTCAAAATCACGCCGGTGAAGTGATCTGGTCCGCGCCTACGACGCACAAATCGGAAAATCTCAACGACGGGGAATTCGCGGCGCTGCAAATTGAACCCAAGCCGGTGGCAAATCCGAAGCCGTTTCCCACCGAAAGCACCGACGCGGTGGTTGTAGATCCGACGCGCTATCAGGTGTTGGTCGAAAACGAATGGATCCGGGCCATCCGCGTGACGGTAGGGCCGCACGAGAAACTGAAAATGCATAAACATCCCGCTACCGGGGCCGTGGTCGTCTATTTGTCGGATCAGGACATGCGGCAGTATCACGCCGACGGCTCGACGCATGAGAGCCATTTTAAAGCCGGAACGGTCCGCTGGGTTCCGCCCGATGCCGCCCATCAGGACGAAAATCTAAGCGATAAACCTTTCCGGTTGGTTCGCATCGAGCTGAAGCAAGCACAGTAACAAGCGTCGATGGCGAGCCTTAGCCCTTTCGAGTCGTTGACAGGGCGGTGCGCGCATCGATAAGATTTCATACTCAACTGGAGGATTAGTTTTGGCAAACGTCGGTGCGGTTGGATTGGATTGGCAGGAGCGCATTAATTGGGACCGGCTACGTAAATACCGGCTGGAGCGCGCCCGCGAACGCATGAAGGCGCACGGCCTTGGTGCCATGCTGCTGATGTACGACGAGAACGTCCGTTACGTCACCAGCACCTTGACTCCCGGTTGGAATCGCCTGAAGCCAGGCTTGCGCTACGCGCTGCTTTGTGGCGACGATGCGCCCGTGCTGTTCGAGCAGGGCGACATCGGAATGCATATCGAGAAACATTCGCCCTGGATTCCCAAGGACAACATCCGTTATTCCTACGCCTGGATCAAGGGCGCGGCCGGTTCGGCTTCCACGCAACAGGTGGGCAAGTTCACCAAAGCCATCCAGCAGGAAATGAAAAAGCGCGGCGTGGACGGCATGAAATTGGGTGTCGATTTTATCGACATCAACATGATCAAGATTTTTCAGGATTCCAAAATCGACTGGGTGGACGGCATGACGCCCATGATGGAAGCGCGCGCCGTTAAGAATCAGGACGAACACGAATGCATGCGCATTGTGGGCGCCATCGGCGATGCGGCGCACTGGGAATTCATGAAATTCCTGAAGCCGGGCCTGACCGAGAATCAGCTCACCGCCCATATCATGGAATTCCTCTACAACATTCCGGGCATGGAAGACGTGGAGGACGTGATCGTGTCGTCGGGCCTGAATACCTGGCCCAACTGGCGCAATTTCTCGGATCGTATTATCAAGCCGGGCGACATGGTGTTTATGGATTTGGCCGCCCTCACTTGGAACGGTTACAAATCGTGCTACTACCGGACGTACATGGTGGGCCGCGAGCCGAATCAGGAACAGAAAGATTACTACGCGCTGGCGTTGAAGTGGCTGTATGACTCGATCAAGGCCGTGAAGGTAGGCGCCACCACGCGCGACATCGCGTCCAAGTGGCCATCGGCGAAAGAAGCCTGGGGCTACGAAGAAGAAGATCAGGCGGCGGCGAATCTGTGGGGCCACGGTCTGGGACTGGCGCAGTACGATCAGCCGGTGATTTCACGCATCTGGTCGCTCGATCATCCCATGGAGATCAAAGAGGGCATGGTGTTTGCCCTCGAGACGCAGCACGGGAAACCGTTTCAATGGGGCGTACGCATTGAGGAAATGCTGATTGTCCATAAGGACAGCGTGGAAATTGTTTCGAATTTCCCGGTGGAGCAAATTACGGTAGTGGATCCGATGCCGGGTTACTCCGATTACGGCAAGCGGCCCGGAACTTAAGCAATACCAATGCCGCAATTCGTATTTCCGCTCACCGCGCGCGAATCGACGGACGCTGGCCGTTTTGGTCCGAAGGCGGCCAATCTCGCGCGCCTGGGCCAAGCGGGTTTGCCGATTCCCGATGGCTTTTGCATCGACGCGGAAGCTTATCGTGCACAAATCCGGGCGCTCGGTCTGGAGGCGGACGCGCGCGGCGTTTTCGCGGCGCAAGAGAGTCCACAAGCTCGCCGGCATGCGCTGATGATGAAGCTGGGGTTGCTCGATCAGCCGATCACGCCAGCGGTTCTTGACCCGCTGCTCAAGGCGTGGTGGGAGCTGAAAAACAAGACTGGCGCGTTGACCGTAGTGCGTTCGTCGGCGCTGGTGGAAGATCGTTTTGGATCCAGTTTCGCGGGACAGTTTGAAAGCTTCCTTGGGCTGGAGATCGAAGCGGATTTTATCACTGCGATTCGATCCTGCTGGGGCGCTTTGTGGGCGACGCGCGCGCTGCGCTACATGGCTACACACGATATCGATCCAGCCGATACCGCGATGGGCATCCTGGTTCAGCCGCTGGTTTCGGCACGGGCGTCGGGTGGCGGTTTAAGCGAGGCAGCTGGCGGTGAGGGCGACGACAGCATGATTCTGAGCGCGACCTGGGGACTTGGCTCGGCGATCGCGCAAGGCGAAGTGACACCCGATCGTTATGAGCTTTCCCGCGCTGGCGAGCTGCTGAACATCACGCCGGGACGCAAAGATCATCAAGTGGGCTGCATCCATCGGGAAGAGCCTGTGGCCCGGGTTGTCGCGCCTGAGCTTGTCGCGGAGCCTTGTCTCAGCGAGCAACAGGCCATCGAGCTGGGCAGCCTGCTGCGAAAAGTGGAAGACTTGATGGGGATGCCTGTCGAAATCGAGTGGGCCATGGATGATTCCGGATTTCAGTTGTTGCAAGCCCGGCCATTGCATACGCAGGTGGCCGCCCCGCCGGATGCAGCCTGGCTGAATCGTCCGCGCTTGAATGGCCACGCGGCGGGCGTGGGTTGGGGCGAGGGCCGCGCGTGCGTGATTCAGTGCGAATGCGAACTTTCGCGTGTCGCGCCTGGAGATATTTTGGTGACCAAAGTTGCCGGACCCGCGTTGAGCCACATCCTCACTCGGGTGGCTGGCGTAGTGGCCGAGCGCGGCGGCAGCACGTCCCACATGGCATCGCTCGCGCGCGAACGCGGCATCCCGATGGTGCTGGGAGTGCTCGACGCCACGTCGCGTATTCCGAACGGTTCGACGGTCGCGGTAGATGGAGTGGCCGGTGTCGTGAGGTGGATGAACTAGTTAATGCCGACCAAAATCGTTGCCGTTACCGATTCCGTGTTTCCAAACCTCGATCCGGCCAAGGAAGTTCTGGCAAAGATCGGCGCGGAAATCCGCTTGGCGAAAGAGCCCAAGCCCGACGCGATTCTGGACGTGGCGCGGGATGCCGATGCGGTGCTCACCACCTACGCCAAGATAACCGCCGACATGATCCCGCAGTTGACTCGCTGCCGCATCATTGGCCGATTCGGTATTGGCGTGGACAACGTCGATATTCCAACCGCAACCAAGGCGGGCATCGTCGTCACACGCGTTCCGGATTATTGCCTGGACGAAGTTTCCGATCACACTATGGCGCTGCTGCTGGCGCTGGTGCGCAAGATCCCCTCGTCGAACGCCCGTACGCAAGGCGGCCGTTGGGAAATGCGCGCTGTGGTTCCCATTCATCGGCTGCGCGGAACGGTTCTCGGATTGGTGGCCTTTGGGCAGATCCCGCAATTGGTGGCGCCCAAAGCGCAAGCGTTCGGCATCCGGGTGGTGACTTTCGATCCTTTCGTTTCGAAACAAGTGGCCGAGCGCGCCGGCGTCGACCAGGTGGATTTCGATGAGCTGCTGAAGATCTCCGATTACATTTCCATCCACACGCCGCTGCTGCCCGCCACGCATCACTTATTCAACGCCGATGTTCTGCGGCGCATGAAGCCGTCCTCTTATCTGATCAATACCGCGCGCGGTCCGATCATCGATGAAGCGGCGCTTGCAAGCGCCTTAGATCAGGGACATTTAGCCGGGGCCGCGCTGGATGTGATGGAGCAGGAGCCGCCTTCGGGATCGCCATTGTTTGGGCGCGATAACGTGATCGTGACGCCGCACACTAGTTTCTATTCCGAAGAATCGTTAGTCGATTTGCAGACCAAGGCCGCCGAAGAGGTGGTCCGCGTGCTGACCGGACAGACGCCGCGAAATCCAGTGAATCCTGAAGCGCTGAAAACCGCTCAGGCTATCTAATTTTAGTTTTTGGAGGATTTATTTATGTCGCAAGAACCATGGAAGACCGACCAGTGGTTTGTTAGCCCTTGGAACTTTGAGAGCGCGGTTCTCGATCAGCTTCATTTCCCGAAGCAGATCAAGTTTCACGACATCACCCTGCGCGACGGCGAACAGCAGACCGGCGTCATCTTCACCAAAGACGACAAAATCCGCATTGCCGAAGCTTTGGCCGAAGCCGGCGTTCATCGCATTGAAGCCGGGATGCCGGTGGTTTCGCCGAGCGATACTTCCGCGATCAAAGAGATCGTCAAGCGCAATTTAGGACCGCAGATTTTCGCCTTCTCCCGCTGCATGGTGGACGATGTGAAGCGCGCCGTGGATTGCGGAGTCTCGGGCATCGTGATGGAAGTGCCCTCTAGCACGCACATCATCGAGTACGCCTACAAGTGGCCGCTGCAGAAGGCGATCGATCTTTCGATCGAATCCACCGCCTACGCGCATTCGCAGGGATTGGAAATTGTCTTCTTCCCGATCGACTTCAGCCGCGCCGACATGAAATGGGTGCTGGATCTGATCCTGCGCGTGGCGAATGAAGGACACATGGATGCGCTGGCGCTGGTGGACACCTTCGGCGTCGTCTCGCCGCATGCCATGCAGTACCTGGTGCGCGAAGTGAAAAAGCGCGTGAACAAGCGGCTGGAAGCGCATTTCCACATGGATTTCGGACTGGGAATCGCCAACACGATCATGGCGCTCGCCGAAGGCGTTGAAGTGGTGCACTCCACCGTCCTCGGTTTGGGAGAACGCGCGGGCAATGTGCCCATCGAAGAGACCGCCATGGCGTTGCTCACGCTATACGGAATCGATACGGGCTTGAAGTACGACAAGTTGTACGGACTGGCGCGGTTGGTGGAGCAACTATCGGGACACAAGGTGGCAAGTAACCGGCCCGTGGTTGGCGAACAATTGTTCCAGATCGAATCGGGCATTATCGCCAGCTGGTGGCAGAATTGCGGACAGGATCGTCCCACGCAGTTGTTCCCGTTCCACTGGGATGTCGTCGGGCAGCCGGCCGCGAAGGTTGTGCTCGGCAAAGGCAGCGGCATCGATTCGGTGAAGGCAGCATTGAAAGACATTGGCGTACAGGCCACTGAAGAAGAAGCGATGCAGGTGGTGGTGGGCGTCAAAGAATTTTCTCTCGAGCACAAGCGTTTGCTGACGGATGCTGAATTCCGCTCCGTGGTCGCGAAGGTGCTTCCCAATAAAGTGGGCGCGCAGCCCGTGCCTACGGCAGTTTAGATTCACGTCTCACAAAGGAGGCGTTCCATGTTGAAGAATGTCGCGTTGGTTGCCCTGGCTGCAACATTTGTGTTGCAGGCCCAGACGCCGTCATCGGACCAGGGCCGTCCAGCATGGGCGTTTCTCGCGCCCGATAAGCAGCAGCCGCCCGCTGGCGAAGAGAGTGGACCGATCAAGGTGCCGGGCAGCGGCAAAGAATACACGGCCGCGCAAATCGACGATCTATCGAATCCGCCGGTGTGGTTTCCCGACGAGCATGGATCCGCCCCCTCGATTGTTCAGCATGGCAAAGGTGCGGTGCTGGCCTGCGGCTCTTGCCACTTGATGTCGGGACACGGCCATCAGGAGTCGGCCGATCTGGCGGGACTTTCAGCCGACTACATCGTCCGCACCATGGCGGATTTCAAGAATGGCACGCGCATCGATCCGGCGCGCATGAACGCAATCGCGAAAGGCATGTCGGATGAAGACGTGCAACAGGCCGCGGCCTATTTCGCTGCGCTGAAGCCCAGCGGCTGGGTTAAAGTTGTCGAAACCGAGAGCGTTCCCAAAAGCTTTGTCAGCGTGAAGGGCCGCCAGCGCCTGCCGCTGCCGGGCGGCGGAATGGAGCCGCTGGGCAATCGCATTGTCGAACTTCCCGACGACGTTGCGCGCGCCACTAGCCGGGACCCGCACTCGGGATTCGTGGCTTACGTGCCCAAAGGCAGCGTTGCCAAGGGCGCGGCATTGGTGAAGACCGGCGCCAACAAAACCATCTCGTGCGCAATCTGTCACGGCGATTCGCTTGAAGGGTTAGGCGACGTTCCCCGCATCGCGGGGCTGCATCCGGCTTACGTCGCGCGCCAGCTTTACGCATTTCAAACCGGTACCAATCACAGCGTGTCATCGGCGCTAATGAAAAAAGTAGTCGCGAACCTCACTGCCGACGACATCCTCGCGATTGCCGCCTACACAGCAGCCCAATAGTTCAGAAGAAGAGGAGAAACTCATGATGCAAAAGACACTTTTTGCGGCCACGCTAGCAGTGTTGGCCGGTGCGGCTTTCACCCCCTACGCAGGTGCGCAGAACATCGACAAGTTCGTGGTCTCGGGCGAAGACGCCAAGAAGGCCAAGTCAAGAAGCGAAATCTCCGCGGACACGGCTGAGAAGATCACCCAAGCCTGCGTGACCTTCGCAAAGGAGAAGAAGATTGCGGTGACCGTGTTCATCCTCAGCCCGACGGGCCAGATCGTTCACGCGCATCGCATGGACGGCCAGGTTCCCATCAACATCGAAACAGCGCTGCTGAAGGCGAAGAGTGTGCTCTATACCAGGGACTCCACGCACGCCCGCGCCAACATGGTGGCCAATAACCTGGCGCTGCAACTGCGCTGGTCGAGCATCGGCGTGTTTCCCACCTCGGGCGGACTTCCCATCATGGTGGACGATCAAATGATCGGCGCCATTGGCGTTGGAGGATCGAACCAGGATGAAGAGTGCGCCTACGCAGCGCTGACCAGCGTGGTTGGTCCGCAACCTCCGCTGGCTGAAAAATTGCCACCGGCGCCGCCGCGTCCCTAGGAGCTCATTTATGTCGAAAGAATTCAGCCGCAGATCGCTACTGGGCGCGGCAGCCGCCGGCCTTGCGGGCTCCATTGCCTCACGAGCGCAGGTAACCGGGCTTACGCCTGGCGGTGGAACGCCTCCTTTTCGCCTTCCGATGGGCGCTCTCGATTTTCTCGACCGAAAAACCTACATCCACAACATGGAGATTCACGCCACGCTGCCGGGCTCAACCATCAGCGGCGGCGAACCCTTGATGGCGATGTGGGCCAAAGGCAAGCAGCGTCTGCTGCCCGCCGGCGGAGGATTCATCGACGTTACCGAACCGACGAAGCCCGTGGTGCTCAACAAGGGCGTGGTGAAGGGCAATGGCGCGGTGGTGTTCAACACTGATCTGAAGAAGTGGATCATGATGTGCACCGCTGCTGCGCCCTTGACTTCCGCCACGCCTCAGTTTCCGGACGGCGCGTACGACAAGGAACTGCGCGACCGTTCGGTCAACTTCAAAGGCCTGCGGGGAATTCGCAACTACGATATTACCGATCCCACCAAGCCGGAGCTGCTGGAAGAGTACAACACTGGCGAGAAGGGCAACGGCACGCACCACAATTTTTACGATGGCGGCAAGTACGCCTACCTGGATTGCGGCTGGGACGATCAACTACGGCTGGAGAATCACCAGCGCCCGTACAGCAACGCGATCATGATCGTCGACATGTCCGACCCCGGCAAGGTGAAGGAAGTTTCCCGCTGGTGGGTGCCGGGGCAACGTCTGGGCGAAGAAGCAGAGTACAAGAAATATGTGTTCGCCGGCGACCGCGCTTCCTGGACCGGCAATCATGGCGCGCTCAGCGTTCCCAAACGCGTGGAGGATGGCGGCAAGGTGGGCTACGGCGGATTCGGAGCGTTCGGAATGTATGTCATGGATTTGAGCGACATCACCAAGCCCAAGCCGTACGGCAAGGTGCAGTACGAATTCAACGCGCTGGGCACCATTCCGTTTCATACTTGTTATCCCGTGATCGCCGACGCGGCCCATCCCAGGCTTCAGAATCTGATTGTCGCGACGCATGAAGCGCTCGAAGCGGATTGCCGCGAGGTGTACCACACGCCTTATGTCGTGGATGTGAAGGATCCGCGCAATCCGAAAATCATCGGCTTCTTCCCACGGCCAGCCGCTCCTCCTGAAGCTCCGTATTCCGATTTTTGCTTCGCGCGAGGACGCTTCGGATCGCACAATACGCAGTGCTGGCTGGCGCCGGGAACTTCGCGCCCCGAGATTATCGCGATCGCGTGGTTTAATGCCGGTATCCGCATTTTCGATCTGTCGAATCCCACGGCGCCGAAGGAAGTGGCGTATTTCGTCCCACCGCACGAGGGCGAAATCGACGATTACGAAAGCTGGTGGCGCGGTTCCACCGAAAATGTTTTTGTAGAGTGGGATCGAAACTTGATCTGGATCGGAACCCACGCAGGCAGCTATTGTCTATCCTGCCCGGCGCTCGGCAAACCGGTGCTGGAACCGCGCAAGGTGGATCACTGGTCAGTGGCTCACTGCAATGCCGGATGGGACGATCAGACATCGCGCAGCTTCTACTTTGGAAGAGGCGCAAGCCAAGCGGGATAGTGGATCGAGGAAAGTCCCGCGTTACCCCATGTCGACGTTCGGATACGATTCGACATATTTTTCTCCGTTGCAACCGAAATAGGCAACTGATCGCGAAACGAAGTCGACCTCGTACCGGACAACTCCGGAACGCCATGCATCTGCCAGGAACTCGGCGAACGTGCTTTCCCCAGCCTGGTCGGTCCGTAATGCTCGAATGAGCGTGTCGTGGTTAAAGAGTGGTACGTCCACCATTCCTGATAGCAATGGGGCACCCTGTGCCACGATCGGCCCATCAGTGGTCAAGTAAAGACTTTGGCACGCCGGCAGGAGCCAGATATTGTGTGTTACCCCTGCACGACGTAGTGTTTCGGCGAAATATGGAAAGCCGCCCACCTGAGGCCGACTCGCCATGGCCCGCTTCAGGGCCGCCTCCAAGTTCTCGATTGCTTTGCTCATTCGCGCGGCTCTACGGGTTTACACCGTAGCGAGAACGGGCGCTTTGCGCCGCGACTTGGGCACCGATGGAGCAGCGGCGGGCGCGTCGTCCATCGGCAAACTAAAGCGTCGAATTTTATCGTACGAATAGAGCGCGCCGGCTACCGCCCCGGCCGTCGGCACCAATCCGATCTCGCCCGCGCCTTTGGCTCCGTAGCCGCCAACTTCGTCGGGAACTTCGATCAGAATGACGTCGATCCGCGGCGTGTCCTTGGCCTTCAGGATTCCGCAATCGCGCAGGAGCAGCGAATCCGGCGTGGCGTTCGTGCTGGTGAAGTTTTCCGAAAGCGCATAGCCTAGCCCCATGTGGACGCCGCCTTCCACTTGTCCCGCGCAGCCTTTGGGATTGATGGCGCGGCCCACGTCGTGCGCGGCCACTACGCGCTCAATGCGTCCTTCGTCGTTCAAAATCACCACCTGCGTGGCGTAGCTGAACGTCATGTGCGTGGTGGGATTCGTCAGCGCTTCCGGGGTGCCGGGCTTCGTCGTGAAATTGCAAACGTAGTCGCCCGTGTATTCGCGGCCCACCAATTGGTCGAGCGTCGAAGTCTTCAAATCTTCGGCGAGTTGAACCGCAGCCCGCTGTGCCGCCGCGCAACTCAACGTGGTGGCGCGCGATGCCCAGGTTTCGCCGCACTTCGCGCCTAGCGCTTTGTCCCAACGCACGTCCATGATTTCGGGTGGCAGACCAGTCTCTTCGCACACTGCCTGGCGAATGGTGGTGAAGAGCCCCTGACCCATTTCCGTATAGCCCGTTTGGACATCCAGCCGGCCGCCTTCCAAAACACGGATGGCTGCGTGCCCGCTATCGATGGTGCCGTTGCCGATGCCAGTGCTCTTGATGCCGCAGCCGATACCGGCGTACTTGGCGCTCTTATAAACGTCCTTGACGGCTTCCAGACTGCGCCGCAATCCCGCGACGCTTTCCCGCATGATCTGGCCGGTTGCAAAGGCATCGCCGGGATTCAGTATGTTGCGCTCGCGAATGTCCCAGCCATCGATACCCACGCGTTCGGCGAGCATATCCAGGATGCCTTCCATGGCGAAATGCGCCTGATTGGTGCCAAAGCCGCGCATCGCTCCGCTGGTGGGGTTGTTGGTGAATACAGCTTTCGCCTCGGCATCCACATTCGGAACGCGATAGGGACCGCAGGAATGACATGCCGCCCGCAGCAGGCATTTTGCGCTGGTGCCCGCATAGCCACCGACGTCCCCGACAATTCGGGTCCGCACAGCCAGCAGATGGCCTTCGGCGTCGGTGCCCACGGTGTAGTGCAGCGTCATCGGGTGGCGCTTGGGATGAAGCTGCGTGGATTGTTTCCGCGTCAACACCGTTTTCACGGGGCGTCCCATCAAATGCGCCGCCAGCGCCGTCTGCACTTGAATGGACAGTTCCTCTTTCGCGCCGAAAGAGCCGCCGCTCGATGCCAGCGCGATCTCGACGTCTTCTTGAGGAATATTCAACGATCGCGCGATCTGCGTTTGATCGAACGTCGAACCCTGGCTCTGTGAAAATACCTTGACGCCTTTTCCCTGCGGGATCGCGAGACAAGCCTCCGGTTCCAGAAACGCCGGCTCGATGGGCTGCGTTCGGAAGGTCTGTTCGATGACGTGGGCCGAAGCTGCCAGCGCAGCATCTACATCACCGCGCGAAAATGCCGTGGTGTCCAGCAGGTTCGGATGCACGTGCAAATTGCCGGGAGCATGCACCTGCGGCGAATCCGGCGCCATCGCTTCAAATGGGTCGGTCACCGGCTCCAATACTTCGTAGTCCACGTTAATTCTGTCCGCGGCCTGGCGCGCATGATAGGCCGTGTCAGCCACAACAAGCGCGAGAATGTCCCCGACGCAGCACGTAGTTTCACCGGCAGCAACAAAAATCGGCAGATCGGGAATGGCAAGACCTGTTCCGCGCTGCCCCGGGACGTCGAGCGCAGTGACGATCTTTTCCACGCCAGGCATCGCCTTCGCCTGCGCGGTATCAATCGCCAGAACTTTGGCGCGCGGGTGAGGACTGAGCAGCGGAGCCGCGTGCAGCATTCCGGGAACGCACATGTCGTCCACGAATGGCTTTTCGCCCAATGCCTGCTCCAGGCCAAGATATCGCGACGGCGACTGGCCGATTCCATTGCCCTTATGCCCGTTCTTGGTGGTTCGGGTCAGACCAAAATCTTCGCCAAAGTAAGAATGGCGGCGCGGCTCTTTGCTCGGTAGTTGCTTGTGATCCTGCCAGGCTTCTCCGGCCGTCTGGATGGCGTCGACAATGCGCGCGTAGCCCGTGCAGCGGCAAAGATGAGCATCCAGCGACTTGGCCACTTCCTGGCGATCCTGCGTACGATTGTGTTGCAGCAGCCCCGAAGCCCGGATCACGATGCCGGGAATGCAGAAGCCGCACTGAACCGCGCCTTCGAGCAGAAATGCTTCGCCCAGCACCCGGCGCATGTCTTCCGGCACGCCTTCGAGCGTGACTACATCGCGGCCCGCCATGTGTTCCGGTTTGCGCAGACACGCGAGAACGGGCTGACCGTCCACCAAGACCGCGCAGCAGCCGCACGCGCCTTCCGGAGCGCAGCCGTTCTTGGCCGAAACAACGCCGCAGCCCGCGCGGAGGACTTCGAGAAAGTCCATGCCCGGCTCATACGACACGGTGGTCGACGTCCCGTTTAATGTGAAGGTGGTTTCCGGCATGTTGAACCTGGCGCGTCCCCGCTCCTTCCAGGCTATCAGAAATCCTTAATAGATCAATGGGTTGCGAGTACTGAAGGATGGCTATTTGGGGCTACTTATGGCGATTGCGCGACTTATTCATCACTCAGATGTCCACTCCGGCGCTCCCTCTAGGGCTCACAGCGCTAGTTCCCCTTGTTCCACGGCTTTCGAGACATTCTCCTCCGAAAGCGCAGCCTCTAGGTTTTCAAGGTGCATCCGAATCATGGAGGGCCGTTCATCTAACCACTGCGAGCGTGTCCCAGGCTCCTCTGGTTTAAAAAGGTTCCACCGTCCAACATCTACGGCAAGATCGCGAACGACAAGGACCATGCCTCGGCAATCTGGATTCTCGTGACCGAGACTTGTAGAGATCGCAGAAACAATACGCCGTGCTTCAGTTGGGTTCATCGGAGCAGCCTCCAGCCCTTGGCAGGCTCATAGCCAAGGCATTGCATGAACATCTTTTGAATGTCGCCAATTCGTCCGGGCCCCAAAAGTAGGTGCAGTGGTATGACAAGTATCAGCAAAGGCCAAAGGAGAGCCACTACAGCGGCTGTTCTCATACCCCTGAGCCACAGTATGTACGCAGCTATCGGGCAAGTTATCCACTTGAGCCTGACGATCACGGCTCCCCACTCTGCAAGCGCCGGAATGACGATCTTGTGTCTAATGAACACAACCCAAAGAAAGGTTGCAATGAGGGTAGCGAAAACCACGGACCACCATGAGAAGAACAGAATGGCGACCGGGGCTATCGGTTGAGACACGAAAGTCGGCCATGCCCCCCACTCGATGGCCCGGAGCCAAGACCACAGCAAATTGTCGTCGTCCGAGCTTTCGTGCGGGTTCCACATATTCCAATTCATCAAGACAGGTTGTTGGTTTCCACAGCGTTTGTTCTCCCATGAATCTCTTCATGCTTGCGGATTACGCCGTCAGCCTGAGCTCCTACTCCACAATTCCGCGCCCGATTCGAAGTTCGTCCAACACCATGCGATGCATGACGGACGGATCCAGGCGAGCCGTGAAGTCGATCACTATCGCCGCATTTACCTACTTGCCCACCAAATGCGTTCGATCTTTCTCGTTCTCCTGGCAAAAGTATTCCAACAGGTCGGTGTTCAACACGATGAATTGGTGCAGCGTCACGGTCCAGGGCGCGGTGTACGCTTTGGGATCGTCGACAGTGAGTTCAATCTCGAGATTCCCATAGTTCACGCGCCGGAAGCGCTCGGTTAACTTGGCGGCGTCGGTCAGCGGGCTGCCATTGCGGTCTAGCCACAGGCCATCGCGAAAACCGTTGGTCTCCACCACCAGCGTGTCTCCGTCCCAATGTCCAGACGAGTAACCGGCAAAGGATGGCTGCGGATCCTTGGGCAAGGGCCGCCCGTCGGTAAAGATCTGGCGGAACGTGACCTCGCGCTCCGATAGAATCGCTACCAGCCCCGGGACCTGGACTATCCTGCGGTATTGAGGAAAGGTGAACATGCGGATCGCCCCGAATGGCTGGCAGTGCGACGCCGGGTCGTCTTTTCCGTTGTCGGCCATTCGTTTCTTGACCAACTCCGCTGCCCAGGGCTGATAGGGCAGGCCACCGGGCAGACGCGCTCCGATGTTGAGGAATTCCTTAGAAAGCGGCAAATCGGGGCATCCATAAGGAGGACACCCTCCAGTGTTTTCGATTTCCCACACTCCCGAAAAATCTGGCTTGCCATCGGCAGTTCTGGGCGTGGGTGCGCCAAGGTTCGGCAATCCACTCGGGGTCTTGGGCACATTAGCGGTCGGATAATTCAGCCATTGGCTGAATGCCAGTGCAGGAATGGCGCACAAAAGGATGGTCGCCGGAACGAGTGAGCCCATGGGTTCAAGTATGATCCAGAATAATCTTCAGGCGACGCTCGGCGCCATCTTCCACCATGTCGAGCGCTGCGCCCAGTTCTTCCAATGCCATGCGATGCGTTACCAGCGGCTCCAGGCGAACCGCGCGCCGATCCACTAAATCGATCATGACCGGAAAATCCTGGGCTGTGGCCGCGCGATTGTTAATCAGCAGCAATTCCTTGAAATAGAGATCGTAGAACGGCAATGTCCCGCTGGTTGCGCTCGTGATGCCGAATAGTACGACGCGGCCGCCGAAACGCACCATCCGGATGGCGTCGGCGATGCACGACATCACACCCGTACACTCAATCACGACGTCTGCGCCGCGGCCATCGGTGGCTTCCAAAACCTTGGCTACCGTTGGGGCGCCCGATTCCATCACCAGGTCCGCGCCCATCTGCTTTGCGAGATCGTTCTTAAACCGGCTTCGGCTGATCCCGATCACTTTGCCCGCCCCGCGCGCCTTGGCGAGTTGCACGTGCAGTTGGCCCGACACTCCGAGACCGATCACGGCCACCGATTCGCCCAGCGACAATTGCGCCAGCCGCTGCGCGTGCAAACACGTTGTCGCCACCTGGATGAGCGGCGCGATCCGATTGTCCACCGAATCGGGAAGCGAAAAAACTTGCGCCGCCGGGACGGCTGCGTATTCGGCGAATCCGCCATTGGTCTCGCGCCCGATCAGGCCGCCCGAGGGACAGAGATTGGTCTGGCCGATGCGGCAGTGAAAGCACGTTCCGCAATAGAGGACCGGATCGATGATCACGCGTCCGCCGTCCACCAGCTCGCCCACCATTTCGTGGCCCATGATGAGCGGATACTGAGCGGGGATAGCGCCTTTGTAGATCTTCAGGTCGGTCCCGCACAACCCGCTGTGCGTGATGCGAACCAGAACGTGACCAGCCGGTACTTGTGGCAGCGCAACGTCATCGAGCGCCAAGTCGCCAGGCGCCCGCAGCACCATCGCCTTCATAGGGTCGACTTCATGCTGGCAGCGACTTTCCACGAGTCTCGGCGCCGAACGGCAGCAGCAAGAGCCCAACCACAAAGGCTACGGATGTCAACGCCACCGGCGTCCCGAGCGTTCCATAATGCCGGATCATCGCGCCTACCAGAAACGTTAGTCCGGCTCCCGCGAAGCGGCCGACATTGGTGGTAAACGCAAATGCGCTCACCCTGCAATCGGTGGCGTATTGTTCCGGCAGCCAGAACGAATAGACGACGAAGTTCGCGCCGCCCACGCCCAGGAAGAAGGTACACACCAGGAACCACATAATGGCGTTGGTCTGCATGTAGAACACATAGCCGAATGTGAGCCACAAGAAGATAAGCATCAAGGCGAAAAAGATACCGAGGACAACTCGACGGTCCAGTCGCTTGGCGAGTATGGGCGTCATTAATGCTCCCAGTACAGTTCCGATTCCGAGAATCGCGGTGGAATAAGATGCCAGGCGCGCTCCGGTAAGCGTCGATTGGTGGGCTTGCTCGGACAAGTAGGTAATCGCCGACGGCACGTAGACCGATCCGGCCCACAAACCAACGATGGATGCGACCAAATAGAGGGAGTTCAAAATGGTCCTTCTGCGATATTGCGAAGTGAAGAGTTTAAGGAACGAGTGGTGCATGGCGATGATCCCGCCCTCTTCGCGCCGGTTCTTCCAGCGGGCCGGTTCATGCAACCGATTATAGAAGAAGGCTACTAATATAGCTGGCACGCCGCCTACGACAAACATCCATCTCCAGCCATATTGGCTGCCGATAAAGTAGTTGGCCAGAGCCGCGATCACAAAGCCGATGTAATAGCCGGTGTGCATCAGACAGACGCCCCACGTTCGCCGCGTTTCGGGCCATTCTTCGGAAACCAGCGATGCGCCGATGGACCATTCTCCGCCGATCCCGACGCCGGCCATGAATCTGACAATCGCGAGCGACCAGACGTTGTGGCACAACGCCGCCATTAGAGTGAAAAACGAAAACCAGAGGATGGAGAACATCAGTGTACGAGCGCGGCCAAACCGGTCTGCGATCGGCCCCCATACCAACGCTACGCCCCATCCCACCATGAATAATGCGAACAACAGGCCGCTATAGTAACCCACGTTGGCCGTCGTTGCGGCAATGCCCGAACTTGGCAGCACGTCGCGTAGCGCGGGCACCAAGACCAGCGAAAAAATGAACGAGTCCATGCCGTCCATCGTCCAGCCTCCCCAAGCCGCCCAGAAGGCTCGCTTCTGGCTGGACGTCAGCGGGACGGTGGCGGGGGTTTCTACAACGGGTTTGATTATAGGAGACATTAGTGTACGTTCTTCTCGATCCAGCTTTCAAAGTATGCGGCGATTCCATCGCTGTTCTTCTCCAGCATCATTTCGTGCGCATTGCCTGGCAGGCCGACATCTTCCAGCTTCACATAGGTGGTCTTTACCCCCGCTTGATTGAGCCACTTGGGGACGCAAGAATCGAAAACCCGGTGATAGCTGGCTTCGCCCGAAACGTCCAACACCGGAATATCGCGCAGGTTGACCAGCTTGCGCGCGGGCTCCTTCTGCAACCAGCAGGGAACTAAACCGGGACCGTCGGATTTCGCTTCCAGTTCCACTTTTAGGTCGGAAGGATCGCTGACCGGCGGATCGTAATGCAACGGCAAATTGGTTAAGCCCCATGCCATTCCCTTGCCGTTGTAAACCTGCTTGGCGGTGTCGACGCTTTGAATGGGCGGGCCACCGGGCTCGGCGGTGATGATCGCCTTCACCAGTTTGGGCCGCGCATCGGCAATCTCCCAGCCGAAAAATCCACCTTGCGAGTGTGTGATCAGGATCACCGGCGTGCCAATCATATCGAGCAGCGCCATGTGGGCGTCCAGATTTAATTTGTCTTGCGAGAGGCCCTGCAAATATTGGACTTGAGTTTTAGCGAAATTATCGAAAACCGGATCGCCCATTTTTCCCTTATTCGGGGCATCGCTCGGCCATTGCGTGTATTTCTTGGCTTGCGGCCAATCGCCGAGTTCGGGCAGTGCTGTCCAGATCTGCTCCAATTGGGGAGCCGTTCGAATGGTGAGCGCGCCGTCGGCGCTGGGAACATAAGCGGACCGGCCGCGCGCCGGATAATCCACCATGTAGACGACATATCCTTGCTTCAGGAAGTAATAAGCCCAGCCTGGGCGCCCGTCGGGAGTCTGCAACCAGTCCGTTCCGGTTTGCCCGGCGCCATGCAAAAACACCAGCGGATAAGCGCGCCGCATTTTCTTGGGCACCATCACTTCGACATACTCGGCGCCGTCCATGATTTCCTTGCCCGGCTCGCCCGTGTAATGGCCGCCCGCATAGAAGAAGCCGATCCGCGCGACGTCGTTCGTCGATACGGTTGGAATGGACGCTGGCGGAGCGGCCTTGCTTCCATCAAGGCTGTTCGCTCCAAAACAGCCGCCGGCGACAACCGCGGCTAAAGCTGCCAGGACGACCGGCTTGTGGGTGCGTGCCACGCTCATTGCTCTTGTTCGGAACATGTCATTGAACTTCCTAGGAACATAATCGTCGCGCTCCCGCTGGTAAGAAATTAGATCATCGGTTGCCCGAGAAATCAAGGCAAACTTGTATTCCACAGTCTGCGCGACGCCAGACTGCATGCATCATGTCCTTTAGAAGCCTGGCCCTTAGAAGCATATGGCCCTTTAGAAGCATTGACACTTTCCAGATCGCGATGATATAGTCACCCCCAAATGCGTTCTTACTTCGCGCGGAATGTGGCAAGATTATTCGCGGTGGTCGCGGGGATGCTCGTGGTTTCCGTTTCGCTCATGGCGCATCACGGCCAGGCGGGATACAACACCACCGAAAAGGTTACCGTGAGCGGATTGGTCACGGACTTTCAGTTCGTGAATCCGCACTCTATCGTCCATCTCGACGTCAAAGACGACAAAGGTGAAACGCAAGCCTGGCAAGGCGAACTCACCAGTCCCAATCATTTGATCCGCGCCGATTGGACCTCCACCACCTTAAAGCCTGGCGACAAGGTCACCATGAGCGGCTATCGGGCCAAGAGCGGCTCCAATTCCATGTGGATTACTGCGATCTCCGTGAATGGCGAAGATCTCAAGATGGGCGCGGGCAACTAAATGCGCAACGGCATCCTCGTATCGATGGCGGCTGTGGCTGCATTGGCATTTCCGTCCTTCACATTCGCGCAGGATTCTTCCGCGGCGGCCGGTAGTGCGACTCCGAATCTCTCCGGTGTTTGGAACGTCAAAGGCTCGCCTGCCACGCGCTACCTTTCTTGGACTTTTAGCAAAGACGAACCACCCATGACTCCGTGGGCACAGGAACGATTCAAGGCCAGTAAACCGTCCTTCGGGCCGCGGGCTGTGGAGGACTCTAACGATCCCGTGAACCCCACCACGCTAAGCGCCGTCGGCTGCTTTCCTCCCGGAATGCCGCGGATGTATCTGCAGCCTTTCCCGATGGAAATTGTTCAAGTGCCGGGCCGCGTGATCATGATGTTTGAGTTTTCGCACTTCATCCGGCAAATCTACACCGACGGACGTAAACACAACACTGCTCTTGGCCCCACCTGGTTGGGCGACGCGATTGGACACTGGGACGGAGACACCCTGGTGGTGGACACAATCGGGTTCAACGACAAGACCTGGCTGGACCGCGCCGGCCATCCCCACAGTACGGAGCTGCACCTGGTGGAGCGCATCCGCCGAGTGGACGAGAAGACGTTGCAGGACGACATCACCATAGAGGATCCCATTGCATACACCAAGCCTTGGGGAGGACAGATCAATTTTCAATTGAGGCCAACGTGGAACCTCACCGAGATGGTCTGCGAAGACAACGTCAACTTCGACGATTTCATAAAGAACGAAGCCAAACCCAAGAAGTAGTTCGGTCACGCGAAAATCGGCGCGCGAAACACGGCCGGTGCACGAAACACGAAAAGACACTTCCATGCCCCATCGCAGAGGATTCTTGAAGGCTGTGGCGGGCGCTGGCGGTGTGGTTGCGGCGGGTTGCAGTCTCCTCAGGGCGGCCGGACAAGTGGTAAAGCCCGCAACCGGAGCACGCCGGCGCGTGACTATCGGCGGGCGTCGCGTCACCACAGTGGACGTGCATTCTCACTGTGCAGTACCCGAAGCGCTCGCCATGATGAAGCTGCCCGCTGGATCGTCAGCCCGTTGGGACAGTCCGCAGCTCATGATTGGCCCCGAACGCCTGCGCGTGATGGATGAGCAGGGCATCGACGTAGAGGCGCTCAGCATCAATCCTTTCTGGTACGCGGCGGAGCACGACCTCGCTCGACAGATTATCCAGCTTCAAAACGAGAGGCTAGCCGCGTTGTGCGCAGCGTATCCGGGCCGCTTCGTCGCCTTCGCGACTGTGGCTTTACAGCATCCGGATCTGGCGGCCCAACAATTGGAAGATGGCAAGAAGCTGGGCCTGCGCGGCGCTGCAATCGGCGGCAACGTCAATGGAGAGGAAATATCGGCGCGGCGTTTCGATCCGTTTTGGGCCAAAGCCGAAGAGCTGGGAGCGCCTATATTCATCCACCCGCAAGGCATCCCTGAGCTTCAGAAACGCTTCCAGGGCAATGGTTATTTAACTAACGTAATCGGTAATCCATTAGAAACTACAATCGCGTTATCCCATCTGATTTTCGACGGCACGCTGGACCGGTTTCCCGGTCTCAAGATCTGCGCGGCGCACGGTGGGGGATACCTTCCGTCGTATTCGGCGCGGTCCGATCATGGCTGCGCTACGTCTCCTCCGGATTGCTCTCCCACACCGCTCAAGAAACATCCCAGCGAATATTTGCGGCAGCTTTACTTCGATTCTTTGGTTTTTACTCCGGAAGCGTTACGTCATTTGGTGGCGGAATGCGGCGCCAGTCAAATCGTACTCGGCACCGACTGGCCGTTCCCATGGACCACCACCGCTGTGGATCACATTCTGAACACGCCCGGTTTGAGCGCCGATCAAAGGCGGGCCATGTTGGGCGGTACCGCTTCGAAATTGCTCGGGATCGGCGCGGTCTAGAGGCAGCCTTACGGGCTAGCTCCATTGAGCTATCAGTTTTTGCTTGCATGACCTTACATGCGGTGATATTGTTGGTTCCCAAGTGCGCACATGACGACGGCTCCCCGATTGAGGACGTCTCTATTTCGTAAGTTCGTATCGTCCCGCCGGAGTCTTGCGCAGCACTTCAACCTTCCCCTGACGATCTTTTTCCGGAGAGAAATACGTGCGTAAGTATTTAGCGATTTTGTTGGGTGTCGCGTTGGTTTTCGGCGCCGGTTTTCTGGCGGGCACCCGCCTGTCTCCCGTTCAAGCCAAGGACAAACCCGGTACAGGTTTTGCTGCGGAGCCCGGTGAAATGGGCGTCCAGGATATCTTCGGCGGCTATGACGTGGTGAAGGGCTGGCCGGACAACATCAGTACAGTAGCGGGAAACGAGAAGTGGACCTGGGGCGCGGGCCAAAGCGTCTACGCCGAAAATCCGAACCGCGTTTTTCTTTTGTTCCGCGGAGAGCTTCCCAACATTCCACGGCCGCAAGCGAAATTGATTCCCGACTTTGGTCCCAGCCTGACATTTCCGATCGGCCGCCTTCCATGGCGCGATGCCACGGTTGCAGCGCTACCCGGAGCGGGCGGCAGCGGACAGGATCCGGACGACGGGCCCAAGCTCTGGAAGGGCACCGTGGGCGTGGACGCCAAATGGGAACATTGCCTCACCGTGGTGGATGGCAACGGCAAGATCATCGAGCAGTGGACGCAGTGGGACAAGATATTCAAGCGCCCGCATTTCATCACCATCAACCCCTACGATCCGGAAAAGCATGTGTGGGTGGTGGACGATCATATGCATGCCATCTACAAATTCACTCACGATGGCAAGACTCTGGTACAGACCATCGGCACGCCCACAGTGAAGGGCGCTGATGGAACGCACTTCAACCGGCCCACGTTCCTGAACTGGCTGCCCGACAGCACGCTGTTTGTCTCCGACGGCTATAACGGAACACGCGTGGCGAAATTCGACAAGGACGGAAAGTTTCTGCTCGATTGGGGCATGAAGGGCACGCCTCCCAATGAAAAGCGGCCCTACTACATGAACAACGTGCATGGCATGGCGCTGGATCCGAAGACACGACACGTCTTTGTGAACGATCGCGCCAATCATCGCATTCAGGTTTTCGATGAGAACGGAAAGTTCCTCTACGATTTCAGCATGGGGCAGGAGCCGTCGGATATCCACTTGATCTACATTGGCGCCGATCGCGCGTTGTGGGCTTTCGACCGGGGAACGTCCAAGATGCTGAAGTACGACCTGGAAGGACATTTTCTTTACTCCTTCGGAACATGGGGTGATTTCCCCGGCGGCTTCTGGGGCGTTCACGGATTTAGCGTGGACCAGGAAGGCAACTTCTACGTCGCGGAGGTCGATAACGGCCGGGTGCAAAAATTCAAGCCCCGGCCAGGTGTGAACGCGGAATTCTTGGTCAGTAAGCCGGTCTACTCGGCTTGGAAATAGGATGCTCGAGGGCGGGTGTCCGGGTTAGTAAGTCGCTCTTTTTTCTGAATAGTTGACGCGCTGCGTGTTGCACCCGCGGCGGCCGCTGTCAGTGTGAGCGGATCGCTACCTGAAAATTTCCTGAAAATGTTCTGTATTTTAGGTAATAAGTTGACATTCTACGCGGCTAATGTTATATCCGCTTAGACGCATTTTTGGGGTTGCTTCAAGACATTTGGTGGTACAAGGGGGTCTCTATGTTGAGTTCGCGAATCAAGGTTGTGCTGAAAGCGATCGGCGCTGGCGTATTGTTGCTGTGTGCGTCTGTTCCAGGGTTCTCACAAGCGAATTTAGGCCGCATCATGGGAACTGTTACAGACCAGACCGGAGCTCCGGTGCCTGGCGCGACGGTGACGATCATCGACGTCGACCGCGGCCCCGAGCGCACCGTCACCACCGATGAGGCGGGAGCATACAACGCCCCCAGCCTAGTTCCGGGCAACAAGCGCGTCCGAGCCGAACTGAAGGGCTTCAAGGTCGTGGAGCAAACCAGCGTCAAGCTAGAGGTAGCCCAAGATTTGCGAGAGGACTTGGTACTTCAAGCCGGAGATATCAACGAGAAGATCGAAGTCACCGCGGCAGCTCCCATGCTGGACACCACCAGCGCGACGCTCGGCGGCACGCTGGGCAACGAGGTGATCAACGACTTGCCCTTGAACGGTCGAAACTTCGAGAACCTCCTGGATCTGCGTCCCGGAGTGACCAAGTATCCAGGCAACTCCGGTTGGAGCCAGAGCCCTGACGGCGGGCGTCCCCACGACAACTTTTTCATGGTGGATGGCATCGACAGCAACGATCCTTGGATGGCTCAGAGCGTGATGAATGCGGTAATGGCCGCGGGCGACGCAGGAACCATGCTGCCCATCGACGCTATCGACGAATTCAAGACCGAGCAGAACCCGGGAGCCGAATATGGCTTCAAGCCTGGTGCAATCGTTAACGTGGGCATCAAGTCGGGCAGCAATGCCTACCATGGCACCGCCTACGCCTATGGCCGCGACGGCACTTGGGATGCCCGTAATTACTTCGATACCAGCGGGCCCACTCCACCGGTGGAGCTCGAACAATATGGCGCCAGTCTGGGCGGCAAAATCATCCGGGACAAACTGTTCTTCTTCGTAAATTACGAGTCGCAACACTACAGCGTGGGTAATTCGATTACCCACTCCGTTCCGATCACAAACACTAGTTCAACGGATCCTAACAGCTTGATCGGAGCGTGCAATGCTGCCATGTCGGCTGGGACCCTCAGGCCTCTGAGCGCCCAGTTAGCCGGCCTGAGCACGAGTTGCGTGCCCTTGTCCAACTATCCCGGGCTGTTTCCCGTGAACAATGGCTCAACCACTGCCCTGAACACCGGGCTCGCTAGCCTGAACGACATTTATTCTGGCGTTGGCAAGGTGGACTATCACTTGAACGAGAAGAACTCGTTCAGCGGCATGTATTTCATTAGCCCGGGCAGCGGCACATTCGTGGATAATCCCACCCTCCAAATCAATCCGTACTGGCTGACCGTCCAGTCTGCGCGTTCTCAAGTCGGCTCCGGCGACTGGACCTGGGTCCCTACCTCCAGCATGGTGAACTCTCTGCGCGTGGGCTATTCTCACTATTTCCAAACCTTTTCGACTCCGGACTCTTCGCAGAATCCCGCCGACTACAACTACAACGGAAGCACATACCACTTCAACACCGGTCAGACGGATCCCGCTTACTATGGGCTTCCGCTGATAACTTTTCGGGGCGGCCTCTCCTTTGCCCTTGGAAATTCGTGGCCCAAGACCGTGGGCCCGGATGGCGTGTGGCAGTTTTCTGACAGCGTCTCGTGGCTGAAAGGCAAGCATGCAATCCGGTTCGGCGGCGATCTTCTAATCAACAAGAGCACCAACAACGTTACCGCCAACACCAAAGGCCCTATGACGTTCACCAGCTCACTGGATGCGAACGGAAACCCGGTATCCACGATGCAGGATTTCTTCAGTGGCGACATGCTTCGCGCGCAGATCAGCGCCGGCAACTTCCTCCGGCACTTGCAGAACGAGGGATTCGGCGCATACATTCAGGACGACTGGCGCATCACACCCAAACTGACCATCAACTTGGGACTGCGCTACGAGCTCACTACGGTTTTCACCGAGCAGAATAATTTGGTGGGCAACTTCGATCCCACTCAGGGACTAGTACAGGTTGGAAAGCAGATCAGTTCACCGTTTAACGGCGATCACAAGGATTTCGCACCGCGAGTCGGAATGGCTTGGGATGTATTTGGCAACGGCAAAACAGTGCTTCGCTCGGGAGCCGGCATTTACTACGAGGAGTACAGCTACGACTCGTTCATGGCGGTCGGCAATCTGCTTGGCATGCGCACTGTCCCCACGGGTGTCAACCTCTATACCAATGGCAACCCCGTTCCAACCACCGCCGGTGGCGGCATCAATCTGGGAGCCATTACGTTGGGCGGCGGCGCGCTCGGCGATGCAAGCACGCCTGGAACCGTCAAGTATAATTGGGCGAACAATGGTCCTAACACGCCCATTTACTCCGCTTCGCCTGCCTGCGGCGATGGTACGGTAACTCTACCTTCCGGCCTCACGCCAACGCCCTGCAACATCCTCGGCACGGATCGCAATCTGAAAAGCCCCTATGTCGTGAAGTGGAGCTTCGATATTCAACAAGCCCTCACCAAAAACCTTTCGCTGGATGTGGCTTACGTTGGCAACCACGCTGCCAGATTGCTGGGAATCACGGATCTGAATCAGCCGCAACTAGTCAACGGGTTCAGTCCTGGGTGGGGAAACCCGGCCGATGTCAACAGCCCCGCTGGACAATGTCTGGCCAGTGCCTCGTCCGGCTACAATAATTGCGCGCCAAGCAGCACCCTGGAGCAGGCCGCTGCCCCATTCAACGCCAAGTTTCCCTACCTGGGAATCATTAACTGGCTGAGCAACGATAACCGCGCCAATTACAATGGGCTCCAGGTATCTCTCACCCAGCGCGCCTGGCACGGATTCTCCTATGTTGTGGGCTACACTTACGCGCATGCCCTCTCGCAGTCGCCCGACAACTGGTCGTTCCTGCAGCCCATCAATAGCAATAACCCTGGGGCGCTGTACGGCAACAGCCCATTCGATGTCCGCCATCACATGACGGTGTCTCTAACCTACGCCATCCCCGGCATCAAGACGCCCGGCCAGTTCCTGCAGGGCTGGTCGATCAATTCGATCGTCAATCTGCAAAGCTCCATGCCTTGGGGAGTGAACGACTTTACCACTGACTTTAGCGGCACCGGAGAAATCAATTCCATCCCGACCAACGGTGAACAATGGGATTTCTTCGGCAATGTGAATGACTTCAAGACCACCAAGGCGTTGCTGACCACCAACGGCGGCGTCGGCGGCATCCCGTATTTCCCCGGCACCAGCAACCCGACCTGTTTGGCTCACGCCCAGGCAATGGGCCAATTGGCTGTGGCATCGCTCAGTAACCTCGGTTGCTATGCCCAGGGTAGTTCGGTTCTCGTTCCCCCTGCCTATGGCAGCTATGGCACGACTGCGCCGAACATGTTCCGCAGCTTCCCCTTCTACAACGTCGATTTCTCGGTTACCAAGACCTGGACGCTCCGGGAACGCTACAAGGCCCAGTTCCGAGCCGAGTTCTTCAACGTCTTTAACCACCCCAATATCGCCAATACGTTCGGCGGCCCGGGCGGGAGCAACACTTATACCGATCCATCGGCCGATGCGGGTGCCAGTTTCGGCATCCAACCGGCAACGCCAGACGTCGTCAGTTCCAACCCGGTGCTCGGTTCGGGTGGCGCGCGCGCCATGCAACTGGGTTTGAAAATTATATTCTGATTGAAGCTCCTATTCTGATTGAAGCTCCTATTCTGAATGACGTGAGTTATGGCGCCAGCAACACCTGATACGACCCTGAAGTCGCCCGGTCTGAAACCGCCAAGGCGGCCGGTATACAAAAGTCTCTCGGCTCAGGTGTTGTTCGCTATAGCGGTCGCGATTGTTCTGGGCTACATCAGTCCCGCCAAAGCGATTGCGATGAAGCCGCTGGGCGACGCATTCATCCGCTTGATCACCATGATCATCGCGCTGGTGATCTTTTGCACTGTGGTTTCCGGCATCGCCGGGATGCAGGACATGAAGAAGGTGGGGCGCGTGGGCGGCAAAGCGCTGCTCTATTTTGAAGTTGTTTCCACCATCGCGCTGCTGATCGGCCTAGTGGTCGGAAACGTAGTAAAGCCGGGTGCCGGATTCAACATTAACCCCGCAACGCTCGATCCAAAGGCGGTGGCCGATTACGCCGGACAGGCCAAAGCGCAAAGCGTCACCGACTTCCTGATGCACATCATCCCGAACACGGTGGTGGATGCGTTCGCAAAGGGCGATATCTTGCAGGTGGTGCTGCTCGCGATCCTGTTCGGATTTGCGCTCTCCATCGTCGGCCAGCGCTCGAAACTGATTGTGGATCTATTCTCGGCGCTCACGCATGCCGTATTCGGGGTCATCAATATCCTGATGCGTCTCGCGCCCATCGGCGCTTTTGGCGCGATGGCCTTCACCATAGGCCGCTACGGTTTGGCATCGCTCGGGCCATTGGTCCGATTGATCGCCACTTTCTACGTCACCTGCATTCTGTTCGTGCTGATTGTGCTGGGCGCGGTGGCGTGGTTCGCGGGATTCAATATCATCAAATTCCTTCTGTATATCAAGGAAGAGATTCTGTTGGTTCTGGCGGTCAGTTCTTCGGAGCCCGCGCTCCCGACCCTGATGCAGAAGATGGAAAACCTCGGTTGTTCCAGGGCTCTGGTGGGACTGGTGGTGCCCACCGGCTATACGTTCAACACCGACGGCACCAGCATGTACATGACGCTGGCCGCGCTATTCGTGGCGCAAGCCACCAACACGCACCTGACGTTGAGCCAGCAACTGACCATCTTCGCCGTTGCCGTGCTGACGTCCAAAGGCGCCAGCGGCGTGCAAGGCGCAGCGTTCATCGCGCTGGTGGGAACCATGATGGTGATTCCAACGATTCCTGTCGCCGGGATGGCGCTGATTCTAGGAATCGATCGCTTCATGAGCATGTTCCGCGCGTTGATCAACATGGTGGGTAACGGCGTCGCGACGGTGGTGGTGGCACGATGGGAACATGAGCTGGACCGGAAGACGTTGCGGGAACAACTCGGCTGATCAGTCATCTAACTGCAGGCGTTATAAGGCATCAGCAATAGCAGCCGGACCGGCAAGTCCTTCACCGCCGGACAGGTTACTTTGCCGTTCTGCCAAAGCAAGGGGCTAATCTGCGGCCGATATAAACCAATTACGGTCAGACCTGGTTCTGCCACATCGATTACTTATGAAACACCGGAGCCTCGTTCACTTCACCCTACGCAGAAGCTTGGTATACGCCTCGTGCGAACCGATCCAGCCCCAGCGGAAAATGTCTCCCTCGCGATATGCGATGGCCCGGTGGGCTCGGCCGATGTGTACCGTCCAAACCTCGCCTACTTGCTTCAAGTGGAGCGACGGATGGAACGGATCTGCACGGAATCGATCGTATTGTTTGTCAGCCAAGCGCTGCACTTCTTGAGGCAACTCGCCGTAGAGCTGCCAGAATCGCTCGGAGGCGAAGGACTGGAGGCCATTCAAGCGCGGCCGAGCTACCGATGTTGTGGCGGACGCTGCCCTAAAGGCAGGAACTTACCAGCGCGCGCATCGGCCTTCATCTCCTCGAGCAACTCAATGCCAGCGCCCCCGGGCGAAAAATCACGCTCGATTTCGGCGTCCCACTCCGATTGGTCTCGCTCGGAGAGCCAAGCTGCCAGCGCCGCCTGCTCTTCTTTGGGCAGCGTTTCGATGGCGCGCTGAATCTCCGATAGATCCATGACTTTATGTTACCTTTTCCGCCGCTCCAACGATTGTGATCCGTTGTAAACGCTATTCGTTACCCTTCGCCCACCAAATGCTTCGCCGCCCAATCCGCCAGCGCCGGTGGACGCATCCCTCTGGGACCTCCGGCATTCGACGCCTGGGCATGGCCCGTGCCTTCCACCATTTCGCGCTTCGAGTTCACCGCTGCTTGATACAGCCGCAAAGCTCCCTGCGGATCCATGATGCGATCGTCCTGGCTGTAGCCGATTAACATCGGGCATTCGATGCGATTGGCGCGTCCCTCCACCGTATATTCCGCCAGCTTCTTGCGCGCATCCGTCAGATCCCGTGCGCCAATGATCCAGCGCACGCGCTCCTGAATCGGAGGATAGTAGTCAAATAAATCGCGCCCCAAATCGGACGATCCGCTGCTCATCAGCGCCGCGGCGATTCGCGATTCTCCACTGGCCGCGCGCGGCACGCCGTAGCCGCCCATGCTGATGCCCTGCATTCCGATGCGATTCGCATCCACGTCCGGGCGCGTCACCAGGTAATCGATCATGGCCTTTGCGACACGTTCCGTATCGGGCGGTAGATGCAGATCCTTCAGACGCAATGCGCCGCCTTGGCCAGGGAAGTCCAGCGCCAGGTAAGCCATGCCACGGCTAACGTAGGCGCCGCCATTCAAGATGGTGGCTTCGGCCATCGTGTCGGCGCCCTGAAACGCGATCAGTGTCGGGAACTTCTTGCCCGCCGGTCCGTTGGGCTTTCGAAAATATCCATCCAGCATCTGTCCTTCATAGTTCACCTGCACGCGCTCGAACGGCGGCCGCGTCTGCTGCCAAGCCTTGTCGAAGGTCTCCCGCATTTTCTTATAGAGCGGCAGCATGCGCGGTTCTGTGACCGGCATCGGCCAGCACGCTTCCCGATAGAAGTTGGATGCCCGGGAATAGTATTCGTTGGCAGTCACCTTCAGGCCCTGGCCGGCAAACTTCTCGGCCAGTTGCTCGTTCCGCTCAGCGACCCGCGTCCACTCTTCGATCCAGGAAGCCAGGTTGAAGGGCTTCATCCGCTGCGCCACCTCCAGCTGATCGGCGTCGCTGGTGTAGGTCGTCGCCGACAACCGGATTTCCAATTGGCCGCCGCCGGGAAGCCCTTTTCCGGGATACAATTCCGCCTCATTGCGTCCGCCGACAACACCCAGGCGTCCCGCTTCCGCACCGGCATCCTGCGCTCGAGCGCGCGCCACGAACGGAGAAATACCTGCTGAGATTGCTCCCAATTTCATCCACCCTCGCCGGTTCAGGTTCGACAGTGACTCCATGATTTTGGCTCCTTTTATGTTGTCGCGATAACGATGATTTTTCGCAGGTTTCAACGAGTATACATCCACCGTTGCGACGGGGAATGTAGCCCGTTGGGGCTATCTAAGCCAGAACCTGCGATTTCAAGGGGCTCCGCAGCTGAAATTGTCGATTGGACATACATCTTATTGATTATGCGAACTTTAGTATGATGTTCGGCCAGCTCTAGTACTTTTCGATCAACTCACCTCGATCTGGTACGCCAGCTAGGGCAATTTTCTTTTCCCAGATTCCCAGCGCCATTGGTACCCCAGTCGGCTACAGTTCTATAACAAACCAAGTATCTCTTTTGGAATCAATACGAAAACGGTTTACAAAGAGGTCATATCACCGTAGTACTGTGGTACCTACTCCGTCTTGACGGCCCGAGAACTCCGGGTAATAGTAATACTGGTACCTTGAAGGAGGACCGGTTAATGAAGAAGACACTTCTCTTGATGACATTCGTGCTTGGCGCGAGTTACTCGGCGTTGGCAAGTCCCTGCGCCATGGACCCTCTCGCCGTCTACGATGCCACTGGTTTTTCATGCACCATTGGCGACATTACGTTCAGCGATTTCCAATACACGCCTACCTCTACGGGTGGCGCCGTTGTGCCCACCGATGCGGGCGTCGAGGTGACTCCCACCACAACTATGGGGGGCGACTCTGGATTTGAATTTGCGGCTGGATGGTCCGCTGGCCCAGGTTCGGCCATCGATTCCTTGATCCAGTACACGGCAACTTGCAATGGATGCGACTTTACAGATTTAAGCTTGATCATCGCCGGTGCGGGCGCCACCGGCAACAGCTTTGTAAACGTAGCAGAGACCACGCCGACTCCGGCCGAGAGCCTGGAAGCGGGCGTCGCGGGCGGGGGAAGCCCAGTGCTGAGCGATAGCGTGACCTTCGGACCAGTGGCAACCCTCCAGTTGTCGAAAGACGTCCACGTGAACGGAGGAAGCACGGGCTTCGGTGCGCAGGTAAGTGAAGTAACCAATCTGTTCTCTCAAGGCTCCACGGTTCCAGAGCCATCCTCGTTGATCCTCTGTACTGGACTGCTGTGTTTGCTGCCGATCGCGCGGCGCAAATTCGGCGTTTAAACATCTGGTTGTTGACTAGACCGTCAGTCACAAAGAGTTCGGTGATAAGAGAAGGTGTAGTGGGTACTCTCTGATCTTGAGAGTAGGCCCACTACCACTCACCGGCCCTCTGTGCCGCTACGTTGCCGCGATGGCGTTTAGAGAAGTGACGTCTTCGCGACTGAGAGACACGGTCTGTTCATTCTGAACAAATAGACTCGAAGACTATCGGAGATCCGTCAATGACAAGAGTAGTGTGCTCGGGTGTTTGTGTTATCTCGCTCATCGCGGCGGCTGGTTGCAGCGCGACCAAGCAATCCTATGTAGCGAAGGGAAACAAGCTTTTCGCGGCGGCCAAATATCAGGAAGCTGCTCTCAATTATCGTTCCGCCATTCAGAAAGATGCGGGCTACGAGGATGCGTATTACCGGCTGGGCCTGACAGCCATCAAATTGAACCAAGGACCCCTAGCCTTGGAAGCATTATTTCACGCGGTTCAATTGCAGCCCGGGAATGTAGACGCTAAGGAGCAGTTCGGGGATGTCTGCCTCAGCTTCTATTTGGCGGATGCAAGCCATCCGCAGGCCCTCTACACACAAATCACGAAAATCTCCGACGAACTTCTCTCGAAGAATGGCAATTCTTACGCAGGTCTCATGCTCAAGGGCTATATTGCCTCGACAGACCGGAAGCTCCCGCAGGCCATCGAATTCTTCCAAAAGGCCTTGCGGGTGAATCCGTCCAATCCAGGTGTCGTCACAGAGCTGGTGCACGTACTGATTCAGAACGGCCAGATCAAAGAAGGCCAGGAGCTGGCCATGGATCTGATCGCTCGACAAACGACTTACGGCCCGATTTACGACCTGCTGTACGGTTTTTACCAGACTGCCAATCGCGCTTCCGATGCGGAAAACATCCTCAAGATGAAAGTAAATAATAATCCGAAGGAAGCGGATTACATTTTGCAATTGGCGCGGCATTACGGCCATCTGCAGAAAAAGACGGAGGTACAGGCCGCTCTTTGCCGCCTTCTGGACGATCCCACCAACTTTCCGCTAGCCCGGCTGCAGGTGGGTGACTTCTATCTGAAACTGCGGGATTATGCTGAGGCGATCCGCTATTACCAGGAGGGCCTGAACAGTAATCCAGCGGCCAAGATGAAGGCAGTTTACGACAAACGGACTGTCGTCGCGCTACTGGGTCAGCGGAAAATGGACGAGGCCGGCCGCCTGGCCGAACAGCTTGTTAAGGAGAACCCGAACGACAATGAGGCGCTGCATCTTCACGCGGGCATTCTGCTGGATATCGGCAAACGCGAGAATGCGGAGGTGGCAGTGCGCGAACTCCAGACCTTGTCGGGCCAAAACCCCAACGACGCTTCGTTGCTGCTGCAACTCGGGCAGGCCTATCGGCTGAAGGGCGACTTAAACGCGGCGCGCGGCCAATTCGTGGAGTCGATAAAAAAGCAGAAGGACCTGATCGGGGCGCGTTATGAACTGGCGGAAGTCAGTCTCATGAGCGGACGGCCAGCCGACGCGGTCCAGCAGGCGAATAGAATCCTGGAGCTTCGGCCCAATGATCGCCGGGCCAGGCTGCTTCGAACCGGAGGTTTGATTGCAACCGGTGACGCAGCCGAGGCGCGCGGCGAACTGGCCCAGTTGATCAAGCAGTTTCCAAGCGACACGGAGCCACGGTTGCAGTTGGGACTTCTGGCAATCGCCGAGAAGAAGTATTCGGACGCTATCGAGGTGCTTAGCAAACATCGCGCTAGCGGTGACCCTCGCGTTAATACTGGACTGGCCGTCGCTTATTTGCACCAGAAGCAATACGACAAGGCGCGTGAGGCATTAAACGAGGGGCTCAAAAATGAACCTGACTCGCCCATGCTCCTGGAGCGGCTGGCTGACACGGAGGCCCTGACCGGACAATACGATCTGGCGATTGACCATCTTCAGAAACTGCTCTCCTCAGATCCGAAGTCGGTCAATCTGCTCCGCCGCATGGGGGAAGTCTACGAACTCAAAGGTGACCGAGGCAATGAAATCGCCTCCTATCGGCAGGCCTGTGAATTGGCGCCCAATGACTTGACTGCGGGCTTGAGTCTGGCCGACGCCTTAGCCCGAGCCGGGCGCACGAATGAGGCCCGGGCCGAATTCCAGCGTGTCGTGAAGGCGCATCCCGAGAACGCGCCGGCTTTGAATAACGCGGCTTTTTTCCTGGCTGATTCGGGCGGCGACTTGGATGAGGCGCTGCGGCTTGCGCAACACGCGCTGGAGAAGTCTCCAGGCCAACCAGGTTTCTCGGATACGGTCGGCTACATTTACCTGAAGAAGGGTCTCAACGATAGCGCCCTTCAAACATTCAGCAATCTGGCGCGAAAATATCCGTACGCCATTTTTCGTTATCACCTGGGGCTGGCATTGTATGTGAAAGGTGATAAGGCCGCGGCCCGGAAGGAGCTGCAGGCTGCTCTCGCTGGCCATCCTTCCCCCGGAGATGAAGCGCGAATCCGGGAACTGCTGCAGAAAATGAGCTAGAGGCGGACGAAGAAATCCATGTTTCTCATACTCACATTGGGCGCACTTTCGGTTCTGATGGCACTGCTCGTGACGCCAATCGTTCGCGATGGTATCGGAAGATTCTTTCTAGACCTTCCGGATGGCGGCCGCAAGGCTCACACGACGCCGGTTCCGCGCGTGGGCGGAATTGCGATTGTACTGGCCTACGTGGCGACTTTCGCGATTGCATTCTCGCTGCCGTTCAGCTACGCCTACGTCCTGCACAAAGCGCTGCCCAATATCCTGGCGCTCACGCTGGTAGGCTCGGTGGTTTTCCTCACCGGCGTGGTGGACGATCTAGTGGGATTGACAGCTTGGCAAAAGCTTATCGGCATCGGTGGAGCTGCGGTGCTGGCTTACTTCGCCGGCATCCATGTGGATATTCAGATGCTCCACGGCTTGCCGGCGTGGCCGGGTCTCGGATTTGCCCTGACGGTGATTTGGCTGGTCGGCTGCGCGAATGCCTTCAATCTCATTGACGGCATGGACGGCCTGGCGGCGGGCGTGGGTCTGGTAGCCACCGTCACCATTCTGATCGCGGCGCTGACGCAAGGCAATCTGCCGTTGGCGCTGGCCACCATGCCATTAGCTGGATGCCTGCTGGGATTCCTGCGCTACAATTTCAACCGCGCCTCGGTTTACCTCGGAGACAGCGGCAGTCTTCTGATCGGGTTTTTGCTCGGGTGCTATGGCGCGCTGTGGAGTGAAAAATCGGTCACTTTGGTCGCCCTTACTGCTCCATTGCTGGCGCTCTCCATCCCACTGTTGGATGTGCTGCTGTCAATCTCCCGGCGGTATTTGCGCAACCGGCCGATCTTCCAGGCCGATCGCGGTCATATTCNNGCCGCAGTCCTGACCATGTATGGATTCTGCACTCTAGTGGCGATTCTGTCGCTGCTGGCGAGCGCGCTTCACAACCAGTTCAGCGGGCTGATTGTGGTGGTGTTTTGTGGAGCTGCGTGCATTGGCATACGGCACTTGGAATATGCCGAGTTCATAACAGCCGGCAGAATGTTCCTGCGCGGCAAGTTCCGGCTCATCATAGATTCAGAAACCCGCCTGATGGATTTCGA
>PKZC01000421.1 GCA_003132905.1 Bryobacterales bacterium
AATCTGCACGCCCTCGATCAGATCTTTCGAATCCGGCGCCAGGATCACCTTGCCGATGCCCTTCTCGCAGGTCGGGGTTGCCAATTGCATCGCAGGAGCCTGCTGTTCGCGCGGCGCCGAACTCATAGGCCGTGCGCTCCTGCGCGCCTGGTTTCCGCTACCAGATTGCCGGCACGCAATAGGGAATCGAAGGTTCCGGCGTCCGTCCACCAGCCTTCCAGATGCGCGTACGTCATCGTGCCCTCATGGATGTAGGCATTGTTGACATCGGTAATCTCCAATTCGCCGCGCCCGGAAGGCACCAACTGGCGCACCTTGTCGAACACGGTCTCGTCATACATGTAGATGCCCGTCACCGCGAAATTCGACTTGGGCGCTTTGGGTTTTTCTTCGATGCCTACAATGTGCCCGTCACGCACCTCGGCCACTCCGAAGCGCTCCGCGTCCGGGACTTCTTTCAGTAGGATTTTCGCGCCGGCTTTCTGCCGCTCAAAATCCACCGCCATGTGCCGGATGCTGCGCTCGATGATATTGTCGCCCAGAATGACGCAAATGGGGCCGCCGTCGGCGAAATGCTCGGCCAAGCCCAATGCATCCGCGATTCCGCCTTCGCCTTCCTGATAGGNNTCGTAGATCGGCAGCAGATGCTTGTTAGTGATCTTGGTGAGCGGGTACATGCGGCTTCCGGTCCCGCCCGCGAGCACGACACCCTTCATTTCAAGAACCCGCTGTATATTTCCGATGGTCCGTTATCGGCGTGGTAATCCTGCATTCGCGATTATTATACCGCGCGCAAGTCGTTGCATCTGAATCAACTACGGGAAATTTCGCGCAGCTCTCGAGTGCGATTCGCGTAGTTCTTGTCGTGATAGATCTGGTATTCACCGCTCCTCACATGCGCGATCCAGTCGGGATTGGAGCGATACCAATCTACTGTGGCTCTTAAGCCTTGCTCAAAATCCATGCGCGGTTTCCAGCCGGTTTCGCGGCTCAACTTTTCGCTCGAAAGCGCATAGCGGCGATCATGCCCCGGCCGGTCCGTCACGTATTCAATCAGGCTGGATGGCTTTCCAGTCATCGCCAGGATCTGTTCGACGACAGCCTTATTCGGCAGAGATCGATTGCCGCCGATATTATAAATCTCGCCATCGCGGCCTTTCTGCAACAAAGTGAGAATGGCGCGGCAATGATCTTCTACATAAAGCCAGTCGCGAATCTGCATTCCGTCGCCATACACCGGCAGAGGCTGGTCTTCGAAGGCGTGCGTGATCATGAGCGGGATCAGCTTCTCGGGAAACTGATAGGGACCATAGTTGTTCGATGCCCGCGTCACAATCACGGGAAGTTTGTAAGTCTTGTGATAGCTAAGAGCAAGCAAGTCAGACCCGGCTTTGCCCGCTGAATAAGGGCTGCTCGGTTCCAGCGGGAACTGCTCGTCAGCTTCGAGCGGCGCGTCCAGGCTGCCATACACTTCGTCTGTGGAAATGTGGATGAAGCGCGCCACGCGCTGCGCCCGCATGGTTTCGAGCAAATTGAAAGTGCCGCGCAGATTCGTCTCAAACACCGGCTGCGGCGCAAAAATGCTGCGGTCCACGTGCGATTCGGCGGCGAAGTGCACCACCGCATCGGGCTTCACTTCATCGAAAATGCGCCGTAGTGCGTCCAGATCGCAGAGATCGGCCTTGAAAAATCGGTAGCGGGGATTGTCGGCAACCGATGCGAGATTCTCCAGGTTGCCCGCATAGGTCAGCTTGTCGATGTTTGCGATCTCGAGAGCTCCATCCTGAAGAGCAAGCCGTACGAAGCAGGAGCCGATAAACCCCGCTCCTCCGGTTACGATTATTCTCATGGCACCTTCATTCTAAGGTGCGACCATTCTGAGGTGCGACGGCTCCTTTGCCGTCGGAGGTGGATGTGTTCCTGTGGCTCACATAATCTCCGCGCGAGAAGTACTTCTCTAGCCAACAATACAAGGCGATAAATAAATAGCGGCTGCCCATCTCCCTGATTTTGAGTTTCGATTCGCCCGACCGCCTGTTCCGCCACGTGATCGGGATCACGGTCCACGAGTAGCCTCGCACAATAGTCTTGAGCGGGATCTCGATGGTCAGGTTAAAGTGGGGAGACAGGAATGGCCGGCAGCCGTCGATCACCGTTCGGCGGTAGGCCTTGAATGCATTGGTAAAGTCGTTCACCGGGACATGAAAGATAATCCGCAGGAACAAGTTCGCGAGCCGGTTCAAAAGCAGCTTGTGACGGGGATAATCTACTACTCCGCCCCCGCGCACGAAGCGCGAGCCGAATACGGCATCCCATCCTTCGTTCAATAACTCCCAATAGCGGACCACGTCGCGGCAATCGTCCGATTCGTCCGCCATCATGACGACCATAGCGTCGCCGCGGGCTTGATCCAGCCCATAGGTCACCGCGCGTCCAAAGCCGTGCTCACCGTTGTTCTGAACCGGGCGCAGAGTCGGCACGCGCAGCATGGCTTGCTGCAAGGTCATCCAGGTGTTGTCGGTGCTGCCGTCATCCACCACCACAATCTCATGCTCGATCCCGTGTAGCCGCAGCTCCACATAAAGATGCTCCACGGTGGCGCCCACGCGGCCTTCTTCGTCACGCGCTGGAATAACAATCGACAGCAGACGGATGGCATCTTGCGGCTCCGGCTGGCGCGGCTTTCTGCGCCTCTCCGTTCCAAGCCAGCTCATTGCAGCCCGCTTCTTTCAAGCCAATCCGGATTTCGCTCGGCGTGCTGCGCTATCTCTTCCAGAATGTTTGCAACTGGGAATTGGATCCGCCAGCTGAAGTCGCGCTGGGCGTCGCTTGAATCCATGACCATCCAGGGGATGTCATACGGACGCGGCCGGGTATCGGCGGCGGGAGCATGTTCGCCGAACCGGCGGTCGCACCATGCGGTGAGCTGGGCCAGTGAAATCGAATTCAAACGGCCCCCGCCGGCGCAGTAAATTCGTTGCCCGTTGGAACGCTGGCAGTTCATTTGGGCGTCCGCGAGAACCGCGAGATCGCGCGGATGAAATACATCCCTGGTCTGTTTGCCCGTCCCGTCGAACCCGATAAACCGCAGTGGGCGGCGGCGCGCATGAGCATTCACCCAGTACGAGAATATACCCTGATCCGGTGTGCCGAATTGGCCCGCACCCGCCANNCGCCAGTACGCCGCAGCGGTTAATCCAAACCGGAAAGTCGAACGCGGCGCCATATTCCAGCGCCAGGGCTTCGGCCGCTAGTTTCGTACTGCCATAAAGTGAAATGGGTGCGCTGGTCGAAAAGTCGACGCCGATGCCTTGGCCGGAAATGCCCAGGGGCAAGTTGGCCGACTCATCCAAGCAAAAAGCACCGCCGCTCGCTTTGAGTGGCAGTGACGTGAGCGCCGCGATCGAATACACACGGCTGGTGCTCATCAGCAACAGTCCGGCCTTATGAATCTTGCAATATTCGAGCACATTCACCACGCTGCCCAGATTATGCTCGATCAACTGCCGGCTGCTGAAGCCCGTTTGGATCCCGGCCAGCACGCTGGGATTCGCCGCGGCGTCAATCACCCAATCCACCGCGGGCAGCGATTCAAAATCGCTCGCCATGCGGATATCGCCATGCACGAACGTCACACCGAGGGCACGCAAACGCGCGCGATTCAACTCGGAACCGGGCCGCATGAGATTGTCGATTCCATAAATCGAGATGCCCGCGCGACTCTCCAGTAGGACCTGAGCCAGAGAGCTTCCAACAAAACCGCAGATCCCGGTAATCAACAGTTTCATGCCAGGGTTGTCATGCAGTGACGCGCCGCTTCATCCAACTTGCGGCAATCTCTTCGAAAATCTGGGGCAGGCTTTTGCTGATATCCCAGGCCGGATAGTGCGCCTTCATCTTGCGTAGGTCGCTGTAGTAGCAGATGTGATCGCCGAGCCGGTTTTCCTCCACATAGCGATAGCTCATGGGCTGACCCGTGATCTCCTCGGCCATGCGGAAAGCCTCTAGAATCGAGCAGGCATTGCCCTTGCCGCCGCCAAGATTGTACACCTCGGCCACGCGTGGAGCCTTCCAGAATTCGAACATGAAACGTGCCACATCTTCGGAATGAATGTTGTCTCGAACCTGCTTGCCTTTATAGCCGTAAACTTTGTAGTCGCGGCCTTCCACGTTGCACTTGATCAGATAACTGAGAAAGCCATGGAGCTCTACACCGGAATGATTGGGCCCCGTCAGGCAACCGCCCCGCAGGCAGCAGGTGGGCATGTTGAAGTAGCGGCCGTATTCCTGAACCATAATGTCCCCCGCCACTTTGGACGCGCCGAACAAGGAGTGCTTGCTCTGATCGATCGAGAAATCCTCGGCGATGCCGTGGCTGTAGGCGGGATCGGCGTAGTCGAAACGCGTGGCGAGTTCTTGCAGCGCGATCTGGTTGGGCCGGTCCCCATAGACTTTATTCGTCGACATGTGGATGAAAGGCGACTCGGGGCAGGAACGCCGGGCGGCTTCGAGAAGATGCAGCGTTCCCAGTGCATTCACCTCAAAATCGAGAAAAGGAATGGCGGCCGCGCGGTCATGCGAAGGCTGCGCGGCAGTATGGATGATCAAATCTGGACGCACGTCCGCGAGCAACGCCAGCACTCGCTCGCGATCCCGAATATCGATGGAGTGGTGCTGGTAAGCTGGAATTTCCTGACGCAAGCTTTCCAGTACCCAACTGGTGTCGCCTTCCGGCCCGAAGAAAACCGCACGATGATTGTCGTCGATTCCATGAATTTCGAGTCCCTGACGAGCGAAGAACTTCGAAACTTCTGAGCCAATGAGGCCACAGGAACCGGTCACGACGACTTTGGGCATTACCTTCATTCTAAGCTCCGGGCAGCTGGTGTGCTAGTAATTGAACGTACTGCGCTACTGTCACATTCCAGGCCGATTGAGCCGCGCTAGCCAATCTTACGCATGCCGAAGATGAAAGACTTCTCCCTATGGACATTGCCGCGATAAACGTCCCTGCAAGGATCGGCCCACGGCGATGGTGGTTATTGGCCATACTTCTCATCGCAGTGGCCAGTCTCCTGCTCCTCACGTCGCCGGAACATTGGCGGAACGACGGGTGGTTCCGTGATGGAGGTTTGACTCTCGATACCGCGGATCGGCTGCTGCACGGCGAGAAGCTGTATTCCGAAGCGTACTACCAGTACGGGCCGGCGGCGATCGAAATTTACGTACTCTGGTGCAGGGCTTTTGGAAATAGCGTGGCCAGTTGCCAGGCCCTGATGCTAGTTGTCGCGTTGCTCAATTGTTACCTCATATTTAAGGCCCTGGTAAGCACCGGCCTGTCGAAATCCACGATATTGGTGATTTATCTCGCAATCATTCCTTACTTCGTGCCGCTGGATCCCTACGTTCATTCCTTCTACAACTTGTTTGAGAAAACTCTCATACTGACAACCGTGCTCGTATGGAAGCCGATGGACCAACGGAGTACCCAGCGAAGTTTGCTCCTGGGCGTAGTCATCGGGCTAATGCAGTGGGTTCGCTTTGGCTCTGCCGCAGGCGTCCTGGCCGGAGTTTTCATCTTGGATCTCATTTTGGAAAAGAGATTCAGCCGATCTCTGGTTTTAACCACTCTGTCTTACACCGCCGGCTTTTTTTTAGTGGAAGGCGCTTTGGCGGCGCGTCTGTTTCTCACGTTGCCGCCGGATGTTGCTGTGGATGCGTTGTGGCCCCAGTTTATGGCCGGATCCTACAGCATTTATCAAGCAATGAACAACGCCTTTCCGCGATTCACGACCGTCAACTTCTTCATTGGAGGCCAGCTCATTATTGTGGTTTGTTTCGTGTTGGCCCTGTTCGCGTTGTATCTCATCGCAGCCCGCAGGCTTCCGAAAGCGCGCGCCCCGCTTTTGATACCCTTGCTGGCGTTTGTCATTTACTGCCTGATTTATTACAAGCAAGTCTGGCATTACTACATCGGCTCGTGGCTGCTGGTGCTGCCTGCCGCCGCCGCGATCGAGCAATTCTCGATTCGCCGCAAAGCGATGGTCGTCATTCTGCTCTTGCCGAGTTTTCTTTTGACGCTGAAGGGCGATCTATTGATGTCCCACATCAAAGGATTGAATGCCACAGTCCTTCCTAACGGCGAGAAATTGTGGCTCGCGCCGGAAGTCGTCCAGGAGAACCAATCCTTGCTAAACCATCTCGCGGAACTACCAAACCGGCCGCCCCAAGTTGGCGTGCTCTTTCTGTCGCGGACTCCGGTTCTCGACGCATCGCATCTCTACTTCTTCTACCAAATCCCTCAGCCCGCTCGTTATTCCATCCTTTTTTCGGGATGGCTCCGCCCGCGCGATTTCGAGTCGCTTCCAAGCACACTCGATCATTCCAAGGCCGTGGTGCTCTTCCAAGATCCGACGCAAGGAGTGCCTCCCAAAGACGCATGCCAATGGGAAAGTCATCCTTATCCACGTCCTTCTTGCGAAGAATTATCGGCTCGTCTTGGAGAGCCGGTCAAAGTGGACGACGCCTACTGGATCTTTCCCGTAAAACCAGCCGTGGCTGGGCTCGCTGCGCATCTCGCTTCTGTTCCGTGGGCTACCATTAGGTAAGGAGGCCCGGAACCGTTGAAAGTCGACGCTGCCATTGCAGCTTTCGAAGACGCTGCGCGCAGCTTGCAGTCGGTCTGCTCCACTTCTTATCCGTCGCAAATTTCGCAAGCGGTCGATTTGCTCGTGGATCGGCTATCGAAGGGCAACAAGCTATTAGTTTGCGGAAATGGCGGATCGGCTGCCGACGCAATGCACATTTGCGCCGAACTGGTGGGCCGCTTCCTCCAAGAGCGCCGCGCGCTGGCGGCAATTGCTCTTAATACCGATCCTGTGATTTTGACGGCATGGAGCAACGATTATTCTTACGAATCGGTGTTTGCGCGTCAGGTGGAAGCGCTCGCGAAGCCGGGCGACATCGTTTGGGGAATTTCCACTAGCGGCAACTCGAAGAACGTACTCGCGGCCCTCAAAACGGCGCGCGAACTGGGAGCGTCTACGCTGGCCCTGACCGGACAAGGGGGCGGTGCGATTGCCGAGTATGCGGATGTGCTCCTGGCTGTACCGCAGTCAGTGACAGCGCGAATCCAGGAAGTGCATACCGTGACCTATCACATCATTTGCGAGGCGGTGGAAGCGGCGCTCTGCCAACCCCGCGCACACGCAGGTGGCTCCGAATAGCGCACGGCTGAAACTACTGCGCGATGCGCCCCAATTCACCACCCGATGTGGCAGCGCTGGTATAGTAACGTTCCGCCGAGGCGACAGGCATACGGATCACTTCCGTATTCGGGTCGGGGGTTCTCGATTCCAGTCCGCGCTGCACGGCCTCGACAAAAGCGCTCAACACCATCGGATTCATATCGGAATCGAAATCCCGCGCGAAATTCACGTACTGCGCGTTCGACAGCGGAATTCTTAACTGCCAGCGCGGCTTCACCGGTCCAGCGCATCCTTCGTCAAACACGCGGCCGCTCAGGCTCATCCGTACTTCTTGGAATCCAAAATCCGAGCTGCCTTTTTTTACCTGAGCCCAGCACTCTTCCAGGGTGACGGATTTCGACAGCGAACTTTGAAAATCCGCCATGCGGGTTTCGATATCGATAATACGGCGGAATTTTCCGCCCAGGAACATGCGGCTGGCCGAAGCGAATTCGGTGTAGTCCAACTGGCGGATACCGATCCATACCGCGCCGCCGAAAACAATCACGATCAAACCGCTCAACTGATTGTGCAGGGCGCTGGCCAACAGCGATAAGATCGCCACCAGAGCGCAAATGCCGTACATCGTCAGAACCGCATTTTTCGGGCTTAGACCCAAATCCAAAAGCCGGTGATGGATGTGACCCCGGTCGGCCTGGAAGATCGGCTTATTGCGCAGGAATCGGCGCACGATCGAGAGAATCACATCGATCAGGGGAATGGAAACGGCCAAAAGCGGCACCGTGAGGGCCACCAACGTGACCGATTTCTCGCTCCACAGCGCGCCGAAACAGCCCAGCATGAAGCCGATCAGCAGGCTTCCGCTATCGCCCAGGAATACCGACGCGCCGTTAAAGTTGTAACGGAGAAACCCAAGAAGGCAGCCAGCCAGTGGCATGGTAGCCAGAGCCAGCGGCAAGTTGCTCTGCGTGAGAGCGGCAATCAGCATCGTTACCGACGCCACGAAACCAACGCCGGCCGCCAAACCGTCCATGCCGTCGATCAAGTTAAAGGCATTCGCGCAGCCCACCAGCCAGATCACCGTGATGATGAACCCGAGCCACGGTCCACCGGGCAGCCCGTGCAGCAAATGAATGTCCACGTGAATGCCGGCAAAGTACGCCAGCACGCTGGCTCCGACAATCCCCATCAGCTTTTGCCAGGCGGCCAGACCGATCAAATCGTCCAGCACACCGGTCAGGAATACAACGGATCCAACTAACGTCAGAGGAAGGATGTCGGGAAGTGAGCGATGCAGGTGCTCGGTGTAGGTGAATGGGAGCGCCAAAGCAATGGCGAAGGTAATGATATAAGAAAGGACAATCGCGATTCCGCCGACGCGCGGTATGGGCGCCGCGTGCTTCTTACGAACGCCATCCGGATGATCCAGGAAGCCCAACCCGCCCACGTAGTCTCGCACCAGGGGCGTGAGGATGAGGGCTAGGACAACTGCGAGAGCACCTAGCGTGAATATGAGAAACAAAGTATTCTCCTAAGAATCCGATTCGGGCTAAGGGTGCAAAACGTTGGCAGCTTCCTCCTGAGCGATGGTGAGCGATCATCACAGACCGTGCTCACTCTTCTCAGCCTTGCTAACATTTGACACCCGAAAACACTTAAAACCAAGTACATTTCCATTTAGATCGTACTAGTACGTCATCTCTGCAACAGTATCCGTTATCTAAGCGTCAGCCACGTTACACGCAGGTAACATCCCTACGAATTCATCGCTGGGGCGTTCGCCAATCGAGTGCGGCGCGCGATCACGAACCCGCCAAGCAATATACAAAGTACCATCCACACCGTCCCGCGCGGTTCCGGAGTCGCCATCACGATTTGTTCTTGGAATCCGCCCTGTCCCAACCCATTGCTGAAGGTCATGTTGGGATCGCTAATGATTTCAAAACGCGACAGGAAGCTGTTCATTCCACTCTGGTTGCCACTATTGGTCGTGTACCAGCCTGCGGCCTGTTCCAGGTAACTGTCGGGATTTACACCCGACGGATCGATCACTGCTCCCTGTGCCGCGGGGTCCATCAAAGTCCAGATTGCTTCCTGAATCTGATTGTTGGCTGTGGTTCCGCCTTGGCTAACATTGTACAGAGACACCAGGTAAGCCACCATTTCATAGCGCGCCAGAGCGGTTGACCCAGCTTCCGGGGTGGACCCGTTGGGATTATTGAAGAACGCATCGTCCGTGTTATCGAGCGAGGTATTGCCGTCACTTAGCGTGATGGTGGTCCAGGCGGTCGATGCGACTCCACCAAACCGCGTCTCGCTCAAGTTGGCACTGGTTCCGAGCGTCGTTACATCTGCCGAATTGCTGGATGGAACGTAGATCTCGTTGTAAAAGTTGTCACAGAAGATTTCCACAGGAACGCCGTTCAGCGTCGCGGAAGCTCCGCCTCCACCGCCGGCGAGCTGAAAGTTATAGCTGCTGGAAGTAAGGATAAGTGGCACCGGGCCAGCACTTGCGCTGACAGTTATGAAGAAGAGGAGCGCCGACCCGGCGCCGAAGAATGATTTACTTTTCATGGCAGATTCAGATTACGGTCTGCTTCCCCTGTGGGCAATAAGACGCTGGTCATGACCCATCGGGTCAACGTACCAGTACTTCCTTTCCCATAGTTTTTTCATTGCAATGACTTACGGGCTTCGTCCGCCTGGCGACAAAAACTATCAGTACGTTCAGTACTTTTGCGCTGGAATCGCCCCTTAACCGTTGTGTAAACTGACTGAGCGATGTTTTCTAGAACTTGGTTAGCAATTAGTGTCTTACCGTTGATTGTCATGCTCTCGGCCTGCCGGAGCGCAAAGAGCTATCTCGATAAGGGCAATGCCATGTTTGCCCAGGGGCATTACTCGGAAGCGAACCTGAACTACCGCAAAGCGCTGCAGAAGGATCCAAACTTCGGGGAAGCCTACTATCGAGCCGGCTTGGCTGAACTAAAGGACAACAAAGTTGCCCAGGCGCTGCAGGATCTGGAGCACGCCGCGCGTTTGATGCCCGATAACGCCGCAGTCCGGACCGACCTGACGAATCTGATGTTGGGCGCCTACATCGGAGACCCGCGACATCCGAAGTTCCTCTATGACCTGCTGGTCCAGTTTAGCGGCGAATGGCTGAAGCGCGACCCAAGTTCGATGCAAGGGCTGCGTATCCAGGGATATCTGGACATGCTGGAGCGGCGTCCGGAGGAAGCTGTACGAGTATTCCGCCACGCTCTCGAATCGAATCCGCAGGACGAAAAAATGGTCCTGAGTTTGATGGACGCTCTGTTTCGCGACAACCAACCGATGGAAGCCGAAAAAGTAGGGTTGGCGTTCCTTGCAGCTCGTCCGGCCACTGCCGACGTTTACGACGCGCTCTACCGGCTATATACATCCACCAATCGGCCGGCTGATGCCGCCAACATCCTAGGTCGCAAGGTGAGCGGCAATCCCAAACAGGGAGAATACGTACTTCAGCTTGCCAGCTATTATTCCCTTGCCCACAACAAGCCGGAGATGGACAAGGCGATGCAGATGTTCCTGGCGAATTCCGGCGGAGCCACCAATGTACATCTCAAAGCTGGCGATTTCTATGCGGCAACTGGAGATTGGAACACGGCGCTCCAGCAATACAACATTGGATTGTCTCAGGATTCCACAAACAAAGTCGAATACAAAGACCGTATCGCACGTACGCTGCTCTTTCAGGACAAAAAGCCGGAGGCTCTCAACATCCTGAATGAGGTTCTGGCGCAAGATCCCAGCGATAAGGAAGCACTCGCACTCAGAGCCGGCATGCTGCTGACCGGCGGCGGTTCCGGCAAGTCTCATGAGGCAGTGAAGCAATTCCAGGATTTGGTGGAAAAGAATCCGGACAACATCTTTCTGCGCTTTGCTCTTTCGAAAGCGTTGCTTGAGACCGGAGATTTAGTCGACGCACGCTCGCAGCTTCAGGAAGTGGTGAAACGCAATGCCACATTCTTGGACGGGCAGATCACGCTGGCAGACGTCGCGTTCCGGCTCGGGAGCTTCGCTGAGGCAGCCGATCATGCACAAGCCGCCCTGGCGATCAATCCTGGAAATGTTCCCGCGCAGTTACTCGTGGGAAGAGCATCCATGAGGTTAGGCAATCTTCAGCAGGCTGAAACAGCGTTGGAGGCTCTGGCTCGTCAGCAACCAAATTCCATGGACGTCCGTATTGAACTTGCCCGCCTGGAAGTGCTGAAGAAGCGCTACCCGGACGCGGAAGCGGCCTTCAGCAAGATCCTCGCGTCCAATCCAGACGAATTCAGGGCCATCGCCGGTCTGGTGGATATCGATGTAGCCCAGAACCGCCCAGACAAAGCGCTAGCGAAACTCGATCAGGAAATAACCCGCACGCATGGAGCGTCGCAGATGCTTTATCTGGCAGCCATCACCGCGCTGCGTACCGGCAGATTCGCCGAATGCATCGGATATCTACAGCGGTTGGCCGACAAAACTCCCGACTCCATCGACCCTGAAATCGAGTTGGCCAGCGTGTTGCGTCTTCAGGGAAACTATCGGCGGGCCATCGACACCTTGAGAAAGGCCGCGCTGCTCCAGCCGAAAGATCCCCGGCCCACCGCCATGCTCTCCTCTTTGCTTGAGATGACCAACCAGCAGCAGGAGGCCAAAGCTCTCGCCAGGAAAGCTCTGAATCAAGATCCCAACAACAAAGCGGCCATGAATAACCTGGCTTATCTGTTGGCAGAAACCGGCGACAATCTGGATCAAGCTTTGAAGCTTTCCCAGCAAGCCGTCAATGGAGGGCCTAGGGAGCCTTATTTCCAGGACACCCTGGGGTTCGTGTACTTGAGAAAGGGCAAGAACGACCAGGCCATGCAGATCTTCGACCAGCTCGTACGTGGTTTTCCAAACGAGCCCGTTTTCGCCTACCACCTGGGGATGACATATTTTCAGATGGGCGATCGCGCAAGAGCCAAAGCGATCTTGACGAAGACGCTCCAGTTGCGCCCACCCAAGGACGTCGAAACGGGCGCCAGCGATTTGATCAGCAGGTTGAACTAATCTTTGTCATCCGATTGGCAGATCGTCAGTTTCACTTGCAGGCGCGCTGTCCATGCTCACTCCGTACCAGGTTCTAAGGGGTTGAGTACTAGACGGTTCATTCTAATTTTGGTACCGAAACTGTGATGCAGCTCTATATATTTTTTGGCGCTGATCCTCTATGCTGAGTCCTAATGTATTTTTCGCGATGATTTTCTATTTGCTCTTAGGAGGAGTTGAAAGATGATTGGAACACTAAAAGCGCTGGCCATTGGCTGCGCTATGAGCGTTGCGGGAATGGCTGCAACGTGTACCGAAACCACATGGACCTTTTCAGCCGGTAGCGGTGGAGCGCAATGCGGCTCGGAAAACACCGGAGTCACCTTCACGCAGGGCGGTGAGTCGATTACGATTCTGCCTGAGTATGTCATCGATGGAGTGGTGCAGACTACTCCAGGTAGTAACGTAAACGGCCTCTTCGAAGTTGGGAAGGGCGAGAACAGCAATCTTGCAAGCGGCATCGGCCCGTTCGTCGCTAGCCAGGGTGGCAGTCCCTACACCGGCCAGCAAGGCATCCAGGATACCGACCCAACGTACTGGAACAACCACACCGACGATACGATGCTCTACATCGAGGTCAACCAGGCTACCATTCCCAGCGGAACCACTCTTAGCTTTGTGATGCAAGAGGGCGACGTTGCGGACAATTTCAATGTTTATACTTCCACGCCGGGAACCAGCACCACAGTGCCCAACCTGACCAGCATGACGGAGAAATACACAGATCTGAGCGTGGGCACAATGAATGGCGGAGTCAGCCTCAGCAGCCCGCAATTCTCCATCGTCACCAGCACCTCGGCTGCGAACCCGATCGAGTTCATTGCGATCGAAGCCGACTGCACGTATCTTCTGTTGAACCAGATCAGCTCCAAAGGGCCGTCGGGCGTTCCTGAGCCGCGTTTCTATGGCTTGATGCTCGCTGGTTTCCTTGGTTTGGCCGGCATGCTCTATCAGAAGCGGCGCGCCGCGCAAGCGAACGCGTAGTCCTCTCCTTGGGCGTTTGAGAATCGAGTATTTGAACGGGCAGGCGTTCCTCGCGGGGCGCCTGCTCTTTTCTTTGGTAGGCGCTTGTTTCGTTAAGGCGTAGCGGTTTGCGCCACGCGTGGCGGCAGGCTGAACGGTATCTCGAGAACGATGTCGATATCCACCGGCGCGCCATCGCGTGTAGCCGGCTTAAACTCCCACGATTCCATGTCCCGGAGCACCGCGCTTTCATAAGCCGGAGTGAGGTTCCTGAGAAGGTTTCGCACCTCGAGCTTCCCCTCTTTCGTTATCACGCCGGCAATCTGAACCCGCAATTCCGTCCTTGGACCCGCCGGCACCATTTCAACCGATTCGAACTTGCGCAGTGGAATTGGCGCACGCACATTGAGCACATCTGGCGCGCCCGGTTTGGAATCGTGCTCGGCGAACCATATGATCCAATCCGTGGTGTATTCCGGAAGATTCTCGATGGGGATCACCATGGTGTAAACGTTGCGGCCTTGAAACCTGGCTTCGATAGAAGGCGGAATGGTGCGCGATGCCGGGCGCAAGGGAACTGATAACGTCGAGACCGGCAGACTACGCAGACGGTCCGAATACAGCACAACTTTTCGCGGAGCGTCCACGTGCGGCGGCGGCACTGCTTTGCGATCGTCGTGGATGGTGAGATTCGGCACTCCGATGCCGCCCTTCACCTCGCCAGTTGCGATCTCACCCACCGTGGGCGCTTGAGCGAACTGGCCGGGCCGGGAACCCTCGGGCACTTTCCCCTTGTCGGTCGGATGCAAACCAACCACCGCGATGTCCACCTTGCCGTTACCTGCTGCGTTAGCGGGCCCCGGAGGTCCATTGGGCGGCGGCGGCGCGCCCTTCGAGAACGATGGCGCTCCTAGCCCATCCGGTAATGCAGCTCTCGCCGCGGCAGTTCCTGTAATATTGGCATCGGGCGGCGCGATGTCCGCTGTTTGCACTGGAATCGGAAGGTGCGCCGGACGCTGCACTGGCGGGGGCGGAACGAAAGCCTTCCGCGGCTTCGGAATCTCCACCGGCTGTGCATTGGTTTGTTCCGCTTTGTTCACATCGCCATTCGGCGTGGGCGGCGAGATATTGGCCTGCGGAGATTTCACGCCCTGCGTATCCGGTTTGTCCACTTTGGGCTTCGGGATCGGAGGCGGGGGTGGCGCGGGGATTGCCATGGCGGCGCGCGCGATCATATTGGGCGCGGGCAGATCCTGATGGATCTCCACTTTCGGCACTGGCTGCCAGATGAATTGCTTCACCGACTTTGGCTTCGGTGTAGTGGCAATGATGGCAACGTCGGACTTCACCGGAGCCCGCGGCGTGGGGAACGTACCGATTCTCTGTTGGGCCGAAACTTCCGGAAGCTCCTTCTTGGGAGGGGCGTACCAGATGATTTTCCTCTTGTCGGGTTTAATCAGCTGGTCATAGATCGGTTTGTCTCGAGCCTGGTCTTGGGATTCGATATGCGGCAGCAACAGCAAACTGCTCACCACCACCACGTGGAAGAGGATGGAAAGAACGAAGGACGTGGGCCGAATACGGTATCCGCGCATGCGGGCGGAACGGGGAGAACCACTGCTGGTGCGAACTCTTATTTTCAGGGACATTTGCGATTGTTCTTGCATGGAAATGCTCGCTGGATGTCCCCTGCATCGCGCGGCTCCGCATTCGGCGGTAGGAGCGCTTTAGGAGAAACCGCCCCACCAAAATTGCAGGATAGCAGAATCGCGATCATCCCACCCAGACCAATGCCCCATCGTTCTTGAGAATCAGTGCGCGCTCTCGACCGCCAGCACGCCGGCCGATTGCAGCTTGCGTTGCGCCTGCTCCATCTCGGCGTGAGTGGAAAAAGGACCGATCAGAATGCGCGCATTGTCCGCTCTGTCGCCGCCTTGAAGCTGCGCGCCAAATCCCTTGGCTGCGAGCGATTTTACGAAGCCCGCATCTTGCTTGGGCCCAATCCCCGCAACTTGCAAATAAAGATCGGCCGGCGGCACCGTGGACCAATAAGCTTCCGCTAAAGAATCGTCGCTAGCCGCGGGCGGCGTCGAGGGAATGACAACTGGGGCCGAAGGTGCGGGCGCCGCAGCGGTTGCGCTCCCTGGCGTAACTTCATCAGCGTTCACGATACGAACACCCACATACCAGCTTGCCAGCGCCAGGCCAACGGTTACCGTAACGGCAAACCCTAGCAGCAGGCTTCTGAGCGGCTTCGACGCCCCGTCCACTGCCCGCTGCGGGGCCAGTTCCATGGCGTCGTCCCTTGAATCTTCGCTTGGCGCGGATGGCATTTCGATGTCGGTTGCGCAGTCAGTAGTGGTCATGCGGCGCCTCCTATACAGGCCCTAGGTTGGACACCTTATTGATCGGCCGACAGGAGAGAAAGCAATAGAGTACTCACGCTACCCCTTGTCCCTTCTGGCATCTTCGGCGCGGTTCGCTAAAATAGATCATCCGCATGGGAACCGAACTAGTCAAAACCCCTAAAATCACTGAGAAATTCGCCTGTTTCCGGCTCCTCATCCGGCGCTCCAGGATTCATCGTTATGGAGTGTTCGCCGGTGAGCGTATTCCGGCCAATCGTAAGGTGATGGAGTACACCGGCAAGCGCCTGAACCGAAAAGAAGCTAAGGTTCGCGGCGATGGCGACTACACCTATTTGTTCGCCGTCGACCCCTATTGGACCCTCGATGGCGCTGTGGGCGGCAGTGGGGCCGAGATCATCAATCACAGCTGCAATCCCAATCTGGTGAGCCGCATCATGCGAGGCCACGTACTCTACATGAGCCTTCGCACCATCCAGCGCGGCGAGGAACTGACCGTGAATTACAACTTTGACAAAGATGTCCGGACATTCCCCTGTTCCTGCGGCGCGCCCTCCTGCGCCGGCGCCATCGGAAAGAGCAAGGCTTAACTCGTGCCAGCGTGATCACACCGTGGCGGCTATCCGCGCGTCTTCGATCAGCTTCCGAATACGGTCCGGATCGTCTACATACCAGCTCGGGTCGCCCGCTATCGAGGCACCTCCAGATCGGCCGCGCATAACGCAGTAGCCCTGTACCGGGCAGGCTGAACTGAACCATCTTGTCGTGTTTCGGTTGGCGCATTACCTCTACCGGCGCGAGCGCTGTCAACGCGACCATGCGTACGTCCTCGCGTCGCTGACCCACCGTCATCAGCAGTCGCTGATTGGCGAGAGCGCGCCCTTTGTCCGGTCTCCGCGCAGACCAAACCGAATCAAGGAAAACGGAATGGTACAGAACAACGCTACACCAAAAACGGGCAACTATTTACTCGACAGACTAAATGATGGTAGCCTCCGCGTATGGAACCCGACAGGCTGAAGAGCGGTTGCCGCTCTCTTGGTGATTTTTTCTACGAAGAGTTCCCCGCCAGCGGTAGGGAGAGATAGTGGAGTTCCGGCTTGTCTACAAGGGGAGGCTCCCGGCCGAAAGTAGCGGCGACAGCCGGTCGAGAGAGAAGCACGAAGCGAGAAAGCAATTTCACAAACAACTTGCCGTGTTGTGGCGGGAACATCCCTATCTGTCGAAAGCTTTGATCGGTGGTCGTATGCAAAACGATCCCCGTTCTGAAGTTGAGCGCATCGCCGACAATTATTCACGCTGCGGTGGTCGTTTTGTGCCTATGGTCAATAAGCAGTGGAGTCTAGGATGCGCTCTCGACATACTCTTTCTGCGCCGAGATGAGCCTGGCGGAGTCGTTAAGCATGGCGGCGATATCGACAATCGCATCAAGGTTCTCTTTGATGGGCTTAGAATGCCTGACAGCACAGCAGAGCTTGGTGGTCTTCCTATCGATGTTGACGAAAATCCGTTTTTTTGCCTTCTTGAAGACGACAGGCTGATTACCGAAGTCAACATCACAACCGATAAGTTGCTGTTGCCCCGCGACACAACCGAGCATATTCACGAAGTGTTACTCATCATCAAAGCTAAAACTGTAGTCCTAAACGACGGTCCGTTTCCTGTCGCGCGGGTTGGATGGTAGACTGCCAACAGCGAAGCCCTGACAAATCAGGCTTCCATACTCAGAGAAGGCTGGAACGCCCGGTGGCATGGCGGCTCAGTGCGTCCGAAGACCTTCGCCTATTGGTAATCTATCTTCCAACTACGGCGAAAGGTCTGGTTTGTCGCCAAGTATATTGAAGGTTGTCACTGGACTCAGCCTCCGGGAATACTCACGGTTCTATGTGACGATGCTCAAAGCGTTCGTCGATGATAGTGGCAGCGGCGGCGACTCTCCGTGGGTCGTGCTCGCTGGGTATGTTGGCACGGAGGAAGATTGGACCGCGTTTGATAGCGAATGGCAAGAAGTTCTGGACGAACCTCCGTCCCTTGCCTACTTCAAGAGTTCCGAAGCCGAAAGTTTGAAGGGCCGGTTCTCCGGCTTCACCAGGAATCAGAGGAACGTGCGAATAGACAGGTTTATCTCCGTTATCCAGAAACGCGCGCGGCAGGCGATAGAAGTTCGCATGAGGCTGAGCCACTACGATTCACTAATTCGCGGAAATGTACCAACAGCCTGGGACGATCCGTACTATTTTCTTTTTTCTGGATTCATTCTCTCGGCGACCACCGTAGAGAGACTTTACGGCGAAGAATCTCCTATCGAGTTCGTGTTTGACAGCAGTGAGCGTTTCGAGAAGCCCTCCACTAAGTTCTTCGAATCCTTTCGCACTCGATACGATCAGGTGACCGCGAAGGCCAATGTCGCTTACCGCGATGACAAGCTCTTTCTTCCTTTGCAAGCTGCGGATCTGCTGGCTTGGCAGGTGCGAAGGCTCTTCTGCTCCAATGAGCCACGAAGGCAGCATTTGACCGACGCCAGAAAAACCAAGTGGGAGCATTTTTCTCATATCGTTGGCAAAGAGGAACTGACTAAAATGAAGGCGGCACTAGCCAAGCGGCAGAAGATTATGACGGAGCAGTTCGGATTAGATGAAGACGTACGCAAGTGGAAGCTCTAGAGTATTGGTGCGCTAGTGGCCAATCCCTCATAGGACATCAACGCGTCAGTATGAGCGCCGCGCCAGCCTCGACGTGTTTGCGCACCTCGAACTAGTCAAAACCCCTAAAATCACTGAGAAATTCGCCTGTTTCCGGCTCCTCATCCGGCGCTCCAGGATTCATCGTTATGGAGT